>JBLMXB010000098.1:0-2878 GCA_050257555.1 Hyphomicrobiales bacterium
ACCGTCTGCCTCCGGGTGCTGGCGCGGCAGGCCGTGCGCGCCGCCTCGGCGCCGGCCGAAGAGGAGCCCGAAGCGCTCACGCCCGTTCCCGAAACCGCCTGACGCAGGACGCCACCGCCTCGTCGAGGAGGCGCATCGAGGTCTCCCAGGAGTGGCGGGCCGCCACCCGCTCGCGACCCGCGCGCGCGAGCCGGTCGCGCTCGGCCCGATCGCCCAGCACGCGGACGACCGCGTCGGCGAAGGCTTCGTCGCCGTCCGCCGCCAGGAGATGCTCTCCCGCGACCGCGTCGACGCCGCGCGCGGCCACCGGGCTCACCACCACCGGCACCCCCATGGCCATCGACTCGAGGATCTTGTTCTGCGTGCCGCGGGCGATCGAGAGCGGTGCCACCGAGACCGCCGCGGGGCGCACGTGCGGCCTCACGTCGGGGACGCTGCCGGTCACCGTCACTCCCGGCAAGTCCGCGAGGCGCCGCACGGGCGGCACCGGATCGGCGCCGACCACGACGACGCGCACCCCGGGCCGCCGCGCGCGGACGCGCGGCAGGATCCGCTCGCAGAACCGGAGCGTGCTCTCGATGTTGGGGTAGTAGTCCTGCCGTCCCAGAATCACGACGCGGTCGGGATCGTACGGCTCCGGCGACGGGGAGAAGTACTCCATGTCGACGCCGTTCGGCACGCACGACGCGGGCGTGCCGAGACCGCGCTCCTCGATGGTCGCGAGCTCGAGCGGGGTCGTGGCCGTCAGGTAGTCGAACCGTCGCGCGAGCCGGTTCTCCGCGCGCCGCACCTTGATCCCCTCCAAGCCGTCGACGACGGAGTGCGGGAAGCCGCGCCGTCGCGCGTACGCGAGCCACTTCTCGGAGTCCATGTCGCCGAAGTCGAGGAGCTTCGGCAGGTGCGTGAGGTCCTCCACGTACGGCGCGACCGAGGAGCAGTGGACGACGATCAGCTCGATGCCGTCGCGCGTGGCGGCCTCGCGGACGCGGCGGCGGAGCCAGGGGGAGTGGAAGTAGCCCATGGAGGCGGGGATCGTGGTCGGGACGGTCGCGAGCATCTGGAGGACCGCCTGCGCGGCTCCGATCCGCCCCATGAACGAAGTCACGCCGTGGGCGTCGAGGCCGCGTCCCGCTTCCGCCTCCGCGTCCGAGCGGGCGATCGAGGCGACCACGACCTCGTGCGACCGCGCGAGATGGCGGATCATGTTGAACGGGCGGATCTTCCCGCCCCGGTTCGGCGGGAAGGGGAAGCGATGGCAGAGATAGAGGATCTTCAGCGCGTCCCTCCGGCCGGGCCCGCCGCGGCTACCAGCAGATCCCCACGTACCGGGCGCGGCGACGGAGCGCGGAGGGGATCCCCACCAGGTCGACCACCACCTGCTCGGAGCGAAGGCCCCGCTCCAGGATGCCGAGCGCCGTCGGCCCCTTCATGCCGACGACGACCAGGTCGGCCTCGCGGAGCATGCGCTCCCCGTCCGGCTCGAACAGCGACTCGAGGTGCGGGATCCGCTCGGCGATGAAGCGCCGGTTCGATCCGAGGAGCCGCGCCACCTCCACGGTCGGATCGTGGATGAGGAGCGGGATCCCCTCGTGGAGCAGCTGATCCGCCAGCGTGACGAGGGGGCTCTCGCGGAGATCGTCCGTCCCCTCCTTGAAGCTGAACCCGAGCATGCCGACCCGGCGGGGCCGCTCCGCCAGGACGAGCCGCGCGGCGTGGTCGACGTGCGCCTGGTTGCTCCCCATGACCGACTCGAGGAGGGGAACCGGCACGCCGTCCTCGCGCGCCCGGCTGATGATGGCCCGGACGTCCTTCGGGAGGCACGACCCCCCGAACGCGAATCCCGGGCTGAGATACGCGCGCGAGATGTTCAGCTTGTCGTCGCGGCAGACGAGCTCCATGACCTCGCGCGCGTCCATGCCGCGCGCCTTCAGGGTCCGTCCGATCTCGTTCGCGAAGATCACCTTCACGGCGTGGAACGCGTTGCACGCGAATTTGAGCGCCTCCGCCGAGGACATCGTCGTCGTGATGATGGGGCAGGGAAGCGACTCGAACAGGGCGCGCACCGCGTCGATCCCGCGGGGCGACGTCCCCGCGATCACCGTGAAGGGCGGGTCGTAGTAGTCGCGGATCGACGTGCCCTCCCGCAGGAACTCGGGCATGTAGCAGACGTCGTAGCCGTCGCCCGGCTCCCGTCCGACGGCGCGCCGGAGGATCGGGATGATCTCCCGCTCCATCGTCCCGGGTAGGAGGGTCGAGCGCACGGTGACGACGTGATACTCGGAGCGCCGGGCGATCGCGCTCCCGATCTGCTCCGAGACGACGCGCATCGCCCGGAGATCGGGTCCGCCCTTCGCGTCGGACGGCGTGCCGACGCAGACGAACGAGAGCCCCGTGGCCGCGATGGCGTGATCGGCGTCGGTCGTCGCCTCGATGCTCCCGCGGGCGACGCCGTCCCGGATCATCTCCTGGATTCCTTCTTCGACGATCGGGGCGTGGCCCGACCGGATCAATTCCACCTTGGACGGATCGGCGTCGACGCCGAGCACGTGGTGCCCTTCCTTGGCGAGGCACCCGGTCAGGACCGTCCCGACGTAGCCGAGTCCGAAGACACTGATGCGTTGCACGTTCGCTCCATGTGGGGGTGTACGGTGGGAGAGCCCGCTCACAGTAGAGCAGGGGCGTCCGCGCGGTCAACGGCGGATCGGGCCGCCGCGACTCGGGGGCGGCCCGGATGCATCGACGTCGCGAGGGAGCTACCGGCCGATCAGGTCCCGCACCGAGGCAGGCGCCGTCGCGTCCGCCGTCCCGGTCGAAGCGCCGAGCGGCTTCTTGGTCGCGTCGGGATGCCAGCCCGGATTCGTCCCGCTGCCGGCGTACG
>JBLMXB010000099.1:0-21094 GCA_050257555.1 Hyphomicrobiales bacterium
CACGCAGGCGCTGAGCGAGGCGGAGGGACTCTATCTCGACGAGCTCCTGAAGACCGAGGACGCCGCCGAGGGGATCCGCGCCTACATGGAGAAGCGCGAGCCGAAGTGGAAGGACCGGTAGCCCGCTAGCCCTGGACGCGCCCGCGTTCCGGGTCGACCCCCAGCGCCCGCATCATCCCGCTCGCCTTGACGAGCGTCTCCTCGTACTCGCCCTCCGGCGTCGAGTCGGCGACGATCCCGCCGCCCGCGTGGAACGACGCCACGCCGCCCGCTGTCACGACCGTACGGATCGCGATGTTCCAGTCGCAGTCGCCGTCCACGCCCCAGTAGCCGATCGCGCCGGTGTAGACGCCCCGGCGGACCGGCTCGAGCGTGTCGATGATCTCGACGGCGCGGATCTTCGGCGCCCCGGTGATCGAGCCTCCCGGGAAGACCGCGCGGATCACGTCGGCGGGACCGACGTCGTCGCGAAGGCGCCCCTCGACACGCGAGACGAGGTGATGGACGTTCGAGTGACTCGTGACGTCGCAGAGGGCGGGCACGTGCACGCTCCCGATCGCGCAGATCCGTCCGAGGTCGTTCCGCTCGAGGTCCACGATCATCACGTTTTCGGCCCGGTCCTTCTCGCTCCGTCGTAGCGCGCCGGCCAGGTCCGCGTCCTCCTCCGGCGTGCGGCCACGGGGGCGCGTCCCCTTGATCGGCCACGTCTCGATCCGCTCCCCCTCGATGCGGAAGAACCGCTCCGGCGACGAGGACGCGATCCCGGCTCCTTCCCCGAGCGAGAGATACGCGAGGAACGGCGCGGGCGCCGCTTCCCGGAGCGCGCGGTAGAGCGCGGGCGCCGCCGGCGCCGGCTCGACGAGGAACCGTTGCGCAAGGTTCACCTGGTAGATGTCGCCGGCCGCGACGTGCTCGAGCGCGCGCCCGACCGCGCGGTGATATTCGTCTCGGGTGAAGTTGGACGTGACGCGCGGGGCGGGGGCGGCCGTCGGAGAGGCCGCGGTGTTGCCGCTCCCGTCGCGCTTCGCGCGATCGGTCCCGTCCGCCTGCGCGTCCTCGATCCGGCGCCACTGCACGTCGAGCCGCGCGGCGGCGCGCCGCTCGCGCTCCGCCGGCTCCGTCTCCGGCAATCCCAGCGACACGACCCAGCCTTCGCCCGTCGAGCGCTTCCAGGCCCAGACCACGTCGTAGAAGCCGAGCGAGAGATCGGGAAACGTCCACTCGCGACGGGCCCGAGACGGGTAGCGTTCCACCCAGTCCTTCACGTCGTACGCGAGGTACCCCGCGAGTCCGCCCGCGAACGGGATCGGCGGCGGCGGATCGAAGCGGACGCGCGCCGGCCACGCGGCCGCGAGCGCGTCGAGGGGATGACCGGCGAGCGCCACCGAGGCGGCACCCTCGATGCGGCGGAGTGGCGCGTGCGCCGCGGCGATCGCGCTCGCGCCGGGGTCGATCGTCGCCTCGAGCCGCCAGAGCGGGTCGAACGCGAGGATCGTCCACTCGCACGACTCCCCCGCCTCGCCCGCGCTCTCGAGGAAGAGCGTGTGCGGCAGATCCTCGACGGCGCCGAGCGCGCGGAGCGCGGTCCAGCCGCGCGGGATCGCGCGGACGAGCGGCCGGACCGGGATCGCGTCGACCGTCACGCCGCCACCTGCCGCGCCGCCACCCGCGGTGCCGCCGCCGCGCACCCCGCCCCCCGTCGCGCCGCCCCGTTCAGTACCCATAGTCCACCGGCTCGGCGAAGCGATGCTCCGTCGGCATCAGCGCGTGCACGCGCTCGTTCCCGAGCCGCGCCAGGTATGCCGCGATGTCGGGCGTCTCGTCCACCCACTCGCGGCGCCACGCCGCGTAGCCTTCCTCGGTCTTCGTCACGCGGTGGTACTCGGCGTACGCCTCGTGGTCGCGGCGGTAGTAGCCCTGGGACGGCGACGGGTGCGCGCCGAACCGCGCCTCGGAGACCGCCGCCACGAGGAGCCCCGGCACGACGACCCGGTTCGGATCGCGGCGGATCGCCTCGGGCGCGACGATCTCCTCCGCCGTCACGATCACCGCCTTGGACGCGCGAGCGGCGTCGGCCGAAATGCCGAGGCTCCCCCAGAGGACCGCGTTCCCGTGGCGGTCGGCGCGCTGCGCGTGCACGATCGCCACGTCGGGCCGGAGCGCCTTCACGGCGAGGAGCGGGCCGCCCCCGAGCGGATCGTCGATCCGCGCGAGGTACGGGTTCCGGTCGATCCAGTCGGTCCCGAGCGCGCTCCGCGTCGGGACGAAGGGCGCGCCGATCGCGGCGGCGTGGAGTGCCAGGGCCAGCGTGAAGTTCGAGAAGTCGAGGACCTCGAGCGGGCGCGGCACGCCGCGCTCGACGGCGCGACGGAAGCAGTACGCGGAGCCCATCATCACGTTCCCGACCCACGCGGCCATGACCCGGCGGGCGAGCCCGGCGCCGATCAGCTGGTCGAAGCAGATGTCGCTCACGGGGCCGATCAGCGTGAGATCGCCGACGCCCTGGCGGATCAGCTCGCGGGTCGCCGCGAACGGAATCATCTGCTCGAGGCAGGTGCCGAGCGCCACCGACGCGCCGGCGGGGACGTGGCGCCGGATCGCTTCGTCGAGCGGCAGCACCTTGTCCTCGCCCGCGTGGTGCGGCAGGGCGTCGGGCCGGTCCCCGGGCTTCCAGGGCGAGAGGTCGTCCATCCGGACGATGGGGTCGTCGGTCATGGGCTCGAATGTGGCATTATACGGGCTCGAACCGGGTCCGTGGCACCGGCCGCGCCGATCCGCACGCGAGAGGGGTGCGCTTGTTCCAAACGCCGACCGGGTCCGACCCCGACATCCGGGGCCGGCTCCGTACGCTCTTCCATCTCTTCCTCTTCCTGGGCATCGTGCTGGCGATCCTGCTCGCGATCTCCCAGGCGACGCACTGGCCGCGACTCTCGCTCGAGACCCAGATCGACATCGCAGCGCCGGCCGCGAAGGTCTGGCCGATCGTGACCGACTTCGGCGCGTACGCCCAGTGGAACCGCTTCATTCCCCGCGCCTCCGGCCTCCTCGCGAAGGGGAAGCGCCTCGCCATCTACATCGACCCACCGCGCGGCCTCCCGATGGAGGTGCATCCGAAGATCCTCGCCTACGATTCCACCGGAACGCTCCGATGGCGCGGCCGCGTCCTCGCCGCCGGGATCTTCGACGGCGACCATCTCCTCGAGGTCGCGCCGCTCGACTCGACGCACGCGCGCTTCACGCAGAACGAGACGTTCACCGGGCTCCTGGTCCCCTTCTTCGCGCCGACCTTGAACGGATCGGTGCGGCGCGGATTCCTCGAGATGAACCAGGCGCTGAAGCAGCGGGCGGAGGCGGCGGTCATCGCCGACACCGCGGGCGGGCCGTCCCCCGCGCCCGCGCCCGCCGTCCCCTGAGGGGCGCGTGCTCCGCTGGATCGACACGGTCTTCCCGCGCCGCGCCCTCTTCCAGCGCGACCGCCGGCTCCTCTACCTCTTCGTCGGGCGGCTGATCTCCTCGACCGGCTTCGCGATCGTGATCCCGTTCCTCGCGCTCTACCTCCACGGCGTGCGCCACATACCGATGAGCGCCGTCGGGACGATCTTCTTCGTCGCGGCGCTGGCGGGCGCGCTCGGGCAGGTGGTGGGCGGCGACTGGAGCGACCGCCACGGCCGGAAGCCGGTCCTCCTCACGTCGCAGTTCCTCCGCGCGGTCGCGTTCACGGCGCTCGGCGTCGCGGTGCTCGCGCACGCGCCGTTCCTCGTCTTCATGCTCGTCACGTCGGTCAGCTCGATCGCCGGCCGCATGTACGAGCCGCCTTCGGCCGCCATGATCGCGGACATCACGAGCGCGGAGCGACGGATCGAGGCGTACGGCATCCTCCGGGTCGGCGGCAATCTCGGCTGGGCGCTCGGGCCCGCGCTCGGCGGCTTCCTCGCCGCGCAGTCGTACGCGTCGCTCTTCTTCGCGGGCGCGGGCGTCCTCGTGCTGGCCGGGCTCCTCCTGTGGTGGAAGATCGAGGAGACGGCGCCCCGCCGGGCGCGATCGGCACCGGCCGAGGAGCCGGCCCGCGTCGGCGTGCCGCAGATCGGCCCGACGCTCGGCGGACGGCGACTCCCCTTCGCGGGGCTGGGCGAGATCGTCCGGGACCGGCTCTTCCTCCGGTACTGCATCATCACGCTCCTCCTCTTCCTCGTGATGGCGCAGCTCATGTCCACGCTCTCGGTCTTCGCGGTCGAGTGGGTCGGGCTCACGAAGGTGCAGCTCGGCTTCCTCTACATGCTGAACGGGCTCATGGTCGTCTTCCTCCAGTTCCCGGTCACCCGCATCCTGGGGTCGCGGAGGATGACCACGGCCCTCGCCCTCGGTAGCATTCTCTATACGCTGGGGTATGGCATGATGGGGTGGGCGTCGGGGTTCACGTCGCTCCTGGTCGCCATGTTCGTGGTGACCTCGGGCGAGCTGGTCGCGCTCCCGGCGTCGATGAACCTGGTCGCGAACTTCTCCTCGGAGGAGCTGCGCGGCCGGTACATGGGGGCGTACGGCCTCTTCAACGCGTTCGGCTGGTCGATCGGGCCGCTCGTCGGCGGAACCCTGCTCGACCTGGCGAAGGGAGAGCCGATCCTGCTCTGGTGCGGGATCGCCAGCGTGACCGTTGTCGCGGCGCTCGGATATCTGGACCTCCGGCGCCGCATCGATCCGACCACCGACCGGGAGTCCGCCGCGGCGGGCCGCCCGGCCGTCGCCTGAGCGCCGCGCGCGGCGCGGAAGGAGCGAGCACCATGGCCGCGAGCCACGAACACCTCTTCGAGACCCGACTCGTCTGGACCGGCGCCTCCAAGGGAGCCGCCGTCGACTACGCCACGTACTCCCGGGACTGCCGCGTCGACATGGCCGGCAAGCCGTCCTTGGCCATGACGTCCGCCGCCGTCTTCCGCGGCGATCCGTCCCGCCACGATCCGGAGGGGCTCCTGGTCGCGTCGCTGTCGGCGTGCCACTTCCTCTCCTACATCGCGATCTGCGTGCGCCAGGGGATCCAGATCGTGACGTACGAGGACGAGGCGGTCGGCGTGATGTCGCGCGTGGAGCGGACGTTCCGCTTCACGGACGTGCTGCTCCGGCCGCGCGTCACGATCGCGGCAGGCGGCGACCCCGAGAAGGCGAAGGCGCTCCACGAGAACGCGCACCGCGACTGCTTCATCGCCAACTCGGTGAACTTCCCGGTCCGCCACGAGCCCGTGGTCACCGTCGCGGCGACCGTCTGACGCCATGGAGCGCGGCGCCGTGGGGCGGACGGTCCGGCGCCCGTGGCAGATCTACGCCCTGACGGCGATCTGGGCGATCAAGGGCTTCCAGGATCTCCTGAGCGGCGTGCTCGGCACGTCGTTCTACGTGGCCGGCCAGGCGGCCCGGGGCGACCTCGCGGGGTACGCGCTCCAGGTCGCGATCCAGAGCGTCTTCTTCTCCGCGGTCCAGTCGGGCGGCGCGTTCTTCGTCATGACCGCGATGTGGTTCGGCAAGCGCTCCGCCCGCCCGTGGGGGATCGTGTTCGCGCTCCTGAGCGAGGTCGCGTCGCTCACGTACCTCATCACGCGCCCGCCGGAGTTCGGCGGCGACGCGGAGCTGGTGCGCACCGTGATCGTCGCGTCCGTCGTGAACCTCGGGATCATCGGGTTCCTGCTGTTCGACGAGCGGCTGCTCTCGTTCCTCGGGAGCACGCGGCTCGTGGGATGGTGGGCGCCGAAGCGGTGAGGGAGGCACGCGGCGGGTCCCACGCCGGCGGCGCGGCGGGGCCGGCGGCGCGGCGGGGCCGACGCCGGCGGCGCGGCGGGATCAGCCGAGCGTGTAGCCGCCGTCGACGATCACGGTCTGTCCCGTGACCCAGGACGCCTTGTCGGTGCAGAGGAACGCGACGACGTTCGCGACCTCCTCCGGGTTCCCGACCCGGTTGAACGGCGTCCGCTCGATCGACTCGCGGATGATCTCGTCGTAGCTCGGGAAGATCTTGAGCGAGTCGGTGTCGATGAATCCGCCCGACACCGCGTTCACGTTGATCCGCCTGGGGGCGAGCTCGTACGCGAGGTAGCGGACGAGCGTCTCGATCGCGGCCTTGGAGACGCCGATCGCGGCGTAGCCGGGGATGTAGCGGTGGCTGCCGAGCGACGTGAGCGCGACGATCTTCCCGCCCTCGGGCATCATCTTCACCGCCTCCTGCGCGGAGAAGAGGAGCGCCTTCGCGTTCGTCGCCATCGCGACGTCCCACATCTTGTCGTTCACCTCGAGCACGTTCCCGAAGTGACCGAGCGCGGCGTTCGAGACCAGGATGTCGAGCTTGCCGAACTTCTCCTTCAGCTCCGCGAACATGCCGGGGATCTGCTCCTCGTTCCCCATGTTCGCCCGGAGCGCCATCGCGCGGACGCCCTTCGATTCGAGCTCCTGGACGGTCGCCTTCGCCGACTCCCGGCTCCGGAAGAAGTTGATGGCGACGTCGGCGCCCATCTCGGCCAAGTCGATCGCGATCGCCTTCCCGATGCCGCGCGTGCCGCCCGTGACGAGCGCCGTCTTTCCCTTGAGCTCCATGCGCCCTCCTTGTAAGTCGTTGAATGGACGCGAATTCTCCGGGCCCCTGTTGCGAAAGTCAACGCAAAAGGCCGGACACCGGGGGCGCGGGGGGGTCGAAGCCGTTCGCGCGGCGGGACTTGTCCCGGGGCTAGAACCGGAACGCGAGTCCCAGGTTGACCCGATCGAGACGCGCTCCGGAGCCGTCCTTCCAGTGCTCGTAGTCGGCCTTGAACGCGATCCGTGGGATCGGATAGAAGGCCGCCCCGGCCGTCGTGACGCGGCGGTCGGCAGCGGGCTCGGGCGCGTAGCCGCGCGCGACGCGATCGTTCGTGTCGAATCGCTCGTGGCGCGCGAAGACGAAGAGCGCGCGGCCGCGCGATGCCCCGCGATCGCGCCGCAGGAGATCGTACGCCGCCTCCCCGAGCCAGCCGACCATCCGCGATCCGACGGTCTCTCCGGTGAACGCGCTCACGCGCCCGGCTCCGGTCAGCGTGACGCCGGCCGCGAGAGCCCGTACGTCGAGGCCGCCGCGATGGTAGCGGGCGTCCACGGCTCCGATTCGGACGAACACGCGATCGAGGCCGGGGCGACCCTGACCGGCGCCTCCGTAGTACGCCGATCCGCCCGCCGAGAGTCCGTCCTCGTGGCCGACCACGATCCGCCCCACGCCGGCCACGGTCTCCGCCTTCGCCTCGGCGCCGCCGCCGCGCCCGTCGCGAATGCCCTGCATGGCGGTGAATCGGAGCGCGTCGAGCCCGCTCACGACGTAGACGCGGTACGAAGCGGGCGCGCCGCGGACGCGGCCGACGAGCCCGACCCCGATCTCCTGCCACGTGGTCGGCACGATCGTCTGCTCCACGTACGGCCGCTCCACGCTCAAGTACTCCGTCGGCTCGTGAGCCTCGTTCAGCGGGCCGACGGGCACGAGCACGCCGCCCGTGCGAAGCGTCACGGTCGGCGAGAGATCGACGTCGAGGAACGCCTCCTCGACCTCGAGCTCCTTCCCGGCGTGCTCGTAGTCGACCTCCCCCTCGAACCGGATCGCCTCGGTGAACTCGTATTCCCACTCGAGCGAGAGCCCGTGGATGTCCGCCTCGCTCGGCGTCGACGAGCTCATCGTGCCGATCGCCGGATTGTTGTAGTGGAAGTCGCCGTAGCCGTGGAACTCGAGCGCCCCCTGCTCGGCCGGAGCGCGGTGCTCGCTCGGCTCCTCCTCGCCCGCGAGGGCGCGCGACGACGCCGTGAAGGCGAGCGCCGCGAGCGCGAGGGAAGCGCGAACGATCCACGCCGTCGCGCGGCGCGTGAAGCCGGCTCTCGAACTACGCATCGGGGTCCTCCTCTTCGTGTGGGCACTCCGTTCCCGCCCGCCGTGCGGCGGAGAGTTAAGATACCTTAACTCGATTTTGTAAGATAGCTTAACTTCTTGAGTCAAGGCTCTAACGCGAAGCGCGGCAAGACCCTCTTCGCCGAGTCGATCCGTACCGCTCGCCCGGCAGGCGGGCGAGGCGCCCCTTGCAACAGGGCGTCCCGCGTGATACCGCTTCCCCTCATGGGATTCGCGAAGCTCGCGCTCGGCGTGCTGCTCGTCGGGGTCGGCGCCATCCTCCTCGCCGGCCATCTCGGCTTCCTGCCGTCGGGCTCCGGCTCCTGGCTCCTCCAGTACTGGCCGATCCTCCTCGTCGCGATCGGCCTGGCGCTCCTCGCGAACGCGATCAAGAACGCGGTCCTCGGGTGGATCGCGACCATCGTCGTGGTCGCGGCGCTCGGCTTCGGCGCGTGGTGGGCGTACCACCACGCGACGCCCTCGCGGCCGGCCGCGGTGACGTCGTTCGACCTCGATCGTCCGCGCGTCGAGACCCTCACGCTGCGCGCGCGCGCGTTCGGCGGCGCCATCGACGTCGACGCCGGCGCGCCCGGCGACGCGACGCGGCGGCTCGAGCTGACGGTGCGCGGCGCCGGAGGATCCCCGGACGCCCACCGCTACCGGGCGTCGAACGGGGCGGCGCTCCTCGACTGGCCCGCCGCCGGAACGCATTCGTACCAGGCGCCGATCGGCGCGGACGTCGCCGTCCACGCCCCGGCGCGCATCGGGCTCCGTCTCGAGACGAAGTCGCTCTTCTCGTCGGTGCGCGCCGACCTCGCCCGACTGCGGCCGGAGCGCTGCGACTTCGACGCGAAGGTCTCGAACGTGCGCGTCGACGCTGCCGGCGCCGCGCGCCCGACGTCGATCCGCCTGCGCGGATTCCTCTCCCGCGCGGAGATCCTGCTGCCGGCGAACGCGCCGGTCCGCCTCGTCGTGCATGCCCCCTTGACGTGGACGTCGGTGCCGGATGATTTTCTCGGGCACGCGCCCGGGCGATCCCACGACCAGATCTGGACGGCGGACGGCGCGGGACGCGTGATCACGATCGACGTCGAGGCGCCCCTCACGTACCTGCGCGTCAAGCGCGCGCCGCAGTCCGCCCTCTAGGCGGCCGGTCGCGGGACGCCGCGGCGAACCACGCACGGAGGTGACGGTTCATGGCCGGTAGCAGCCACAGCATCGCCTTCCCCCTGACCCTCATCGCGGTCGGAACGGGGCTCCTGCTCCAGCAGTTCGGGCTTCTCCACGGCAACATCCTGCGCTACTGGCCGGCGCTCCTGATCGTCTGGGGGGTCGGGATGATCTGGGCCTCCCGCAAGGGGTAGGGCACCCCCTCGCGTCCCCGGGACCCCTCGCGGAGACGCACGAATTCCCCTTCGGCTTGGCAGATTGAGGCTTGGCACGGGGCGCGTGGGCCGCCATCATGGTGGGGTTCGGATTCATGGCGCGGGCCAAGCCCGTTCCGGCGCCAACGCATCAGGGGGGATGCATGGGCACCCATCACGAAGGACCCGCCGTAGAGCGCCGCGCGCTCGACGCCTACATCAAGATCGTCCGCGGCGCGCGCAGCATCACGATGGGCCTCGATCGTCAGCTCGCGGAGATGGGGCTGACCGAGCGCCAGTTCGGCGTGCTCGAGACGCTGTTCCATCTCGGGCCGCTCCCGCAGTGCGAGCTCAGCCGGAAGCAGCTCACCACGGGCGGCAACATCACGTTCGTCGTGGACAACCTCGAGCGCGACGGCCTCGTCGAGCGACGGCGCGACATGCAGGACCGCCGCATGGTGACGGTCCACCTCACCGCCCGCGGCCTGGAGCGCATCTCCGACGTCTTCCCGCGGCACGCCGCCGCCGTCGCGGAGCGCTTGGCGACGCTCGACCCCGCGGAGCAGGACGAGCTCGGCCGCCTCATGAAGAAGCTCGGACGCGCGCAGGCCGACGCGGCGGCGCAGGACGAGCACGCCGCCGGGGACTGCGTGGACGCGGAGTCCCGGGCCGAGGTGCCCGAAGCCGTCCTCGCTTCACGGTCCGCCGAAACCTCGCGCCCGCGCCGGGCGTAACGGGGGGGACGGGAGCGCCCGTCCAGGAGGTGGATCATGCCCCGCAAGAAGACCATCCTCGCCGTATCCCTGTTCGCCGCCGTCTGTTTGGGAATCGGAATCCTCTGGACCGTCTGGATCGACGGCCCGCTCCGCGCCGCCGCCAAGACGCCCGCCCAGGCGAAGCTCCACATCGAGGTCTGGGAGCCGGGAAAGGACATGGCGACCGTCTCGATGACGGTGCCGAAGCGTCATTTCGACACGATGATCGCGTTCGGGCTCGATCCGAAGATCGTGGTCGACCACCTGGGCGAGATCAAGATGAAGGACCTCGTGCGCCAGGTGGACGCCCTTCCCCCGGGGAAGCGTCTCGAGGTCGACGACCGGGGAGGCAGGATGTACGTCTGGGTGGATCTCGGCGACTCGACTCACCTGGCGGGCGGCGAGAACGCCACCCGCACCACGAGGTAGTCCGGCACCGCGCGTCCCGCGAATTCCGCCGGAGCGAACCGGTACTTCCGTAACGCGTCCTCCGCCGGCCCCAGGATCTCCGGCCCGAATCCCAGCGAGCCCTCCGGCTCCACCGTCAGGACGTCCACCAGCCGCCCCGCGGCGTCGAGGATCGCGACGAGCGGTACCCCGTCGTGCGGCACGCCCACGCCGCGCGGCGCGACCGCGCGCGCGTCGCTCAGGATGCGCGGCTTCGTCGTGATGTCGGACTCGAGGAACGACTCGGTGGAATCGATCGGGACCAGGACGCCGTCGGCGTACCGGTAGCGCTGGCCGTCGCGCACCAGCTCGTAGTGCGTGACGCGCGGCGAGCGCGCGAACGTCGTCGAGTCGGCGCGCACCTTCACCGGAAGCTCGAAGCCGGTCTCGTCGGTGCCGTACTCGCGGCCTCCGTCCACGGTCAGGGTGCCCCGCAGCACGTAGTCGCCGGTCCGCATCGGGCGGATCTTGACGACCCATCCCCGGTCGGACGGCGGCCTCCGCACGAACGAGGAGAGGAGCACGTCGCGCACCGTGTCGCCGGAGACGGTCGCGATGCCGGGCGGGATCACGATGTGCGCCCGCCCGATCGCCAGGGAATCGTACTGCGCGCCGCCCCAGACGCGGATCAGGAGCGGCGTCTCGCGGAGATAGGCCGGATCGCCCATGAAGTAGGCCGAGATGCTGAAGTCGGGGGTGAGGCCGGGGCGCGGAGCCGGGACGGCCCCCGCGGGCGGGGCGGCGGCGATCCCGGCGACGAGCGCGACCAGGAGGGCGGCGAGGGAGCGCTTCACGAACGGTTGGATACCCGGAGCGGGGCGCGCGGTTCCACGCGCGGCCCCTACGGGAGGAACCGCTCGGGGTGCGCGATCTTCTCCGGGAGGTAGGTGTCCATCACGTAGTTGAGCCCGTGCGCCGCGAGCGCCTGCTGCTCGGCGCGGACCCCCATCGAGAGCAGGTGCTCCATCGCCTTCACCCACGCCTTGTGGTGCTGGAAGAACGGATCGTTCTTGATCGCGTCCTTCGCGCGCTTCACGTCCACGTCCTTGAGCGGATGCGTCGGCAGCTTGTAGTCCACGATGTCCTGCGGCGTGATCCCGAGGAACCGCGCCTGCGGCACGCAGAAGAACTCGTTGATGTGCGCGGCGTTCCCCGACCCCACCTTGAACGTGCGGTAGATGTTCGAGATGCCGTACGGGTCCCCGTCCACGAAGACGTAGACCGGGAGCTTCTTCTCGTCGGCGAGGCGCCGGATGAACCGTCGGCAGGCGCGGGTCGGCACGCCACCCATCGAGACGAGGATGCAGTTCGCCTTCTTCCAGTACCCGTGCTTCACGAGGCGCTGGAACATGCCGGCCGTCTCGATCACGAGGATGAACTTCGCCGCGGTCTCGAACGTCAGGTGCTCGACCGAGATCGGGATCGAGTACGCCCCGCTCCCGAACTTCGTGCAGTCGATCCGGATCTTCTTGCCCGTGTTGGGATCGTCGTCGACGACCGTGAGCGCGCCCGAGACGTCGCCCCCCTTCTCCTCGGGGACGAAGCCCATCTGCTCGCGGTTCACCTCGAAGAGCGCCTCGACGTCGTCCATCACGGTGTCCGACTCGGTCTGCTCGAGGAAGCGGGCGTCGCCCCAGTTCTTCGAGACGTAGTACGCCTCCCGCTTCGTGGCGATGTCGTCGGTCTCGACCAGGGTCTTGGAGAGCGACATCATCCGGAGCGTCTGGGCGAACGTCTTCACGGTGTTGACCGTGAGCGTCCGCTCCTTCTTCTTCCCCCGGATCTCGAAGTACCCCTCCTTCTCCACGTACCGCACGTTCGCGAGGGAGCGGACGGGGAACTTCATGGTCGGCTTCTTCCGCTTGAGGATCTGGTCCTCGACGGTCTTCGCTTCCTTCTTGATCTTGGGGACCAGCTTGTCGCTCATTGGCGGCTCCGTTCCAGGGTGTCCTTGAGCGTCGCGCACACCTTGTCGCGCTCCTTGTCGGAGATCGCCAGGATCTCCTGCAACGCGATGCCGATGTGCGGGATGTACTTCTCGATGTACGACCGCTTCTTCTCGGCCTCCGCCTCCCGTAGCCCGCGCCGGATGAAGATGCCGAGCTTCCGCCCGATGTCCTGCAGCGCGAGCCGGATCTCCTTCATGATCTCGGGATAGGACGCGACCGCCTCCTTCGACTCCGACGTGAACGGGACCCAGACGGACGCGATGTGGACCATCAGGAGCATCGCCCCCGTCGGCAGCGCGCCCTTCGACTGCTGGAGCCCGTACGCCTTCCAGTTCGTCTGCACGACCGACTTCGTGACCGCGCACGCCGACTGCTGGTAGAGGAGCGGCACGCGATTCGCGAACCGGAGGAGCGTCACCAGCTCGTCGCCGGGCAGGCTCTCGGCGCCGAAGGCGAGCGCCGCCTCCACGAGGAACGGGTTCCCGCGATAGACCGAGGGCGAGCGCGACGTCGCGGCGTAGAAGCGCGCTTCCACCTGCTGCTTCAGCCCCGCGAGCAGGAGCTCCTCGCCGATCGGGGAGAGGACGTTCGACGGCGGCGCCATCAGCTTCGTCGCCTGGATCGCGTTGTAGAGCGCCTCGGCCTGCTCGCGCGCGGCCTTCTGCGTCGTCCCGTTCGGGGAGAGGCCGGCCGTGCGCGCGATCTCCTCGGCGACGGCGGGGCTCACGCGCGAGAACTCGCTTGTAAGGAAGCCCTTCAAGTTCCGCGACTTCGTGTCGTGGAGCATCTTGAGGAGGATCCCGAGCTCGACGCCGTGCGGATGCGGCTTGATCTCGAGCGGCGGCTTCGGCAATTCCGGCGCGACCCGCTCGTACGCGAATCGCTCGCCCTTGGGATCGACGTACGTGATCCGGGCGTGCGGATTCGCCATCGCGGTCTGCTCGATGTAGCCGTCCACCGAGTGGCGTCCCTTCTTGTACGTCGCCTCGATCTCGAGCTCGACGCGCGTGCCGTGCTGCGGCGTCCACTCGACCTCGTGGTCGCCGACGATGACCGGCTGGTTCCGGCGCGTGTCGATCTGGATGTCGAACTTGTGGGCGGGTTTGCTCGGGCCGGGACGCGAGACGACCGTGATCGGCTTCCCGGTCGTGAGCTGGCCGTACATGCCGGCGGCCGAGATGCCGATCCCCTGCTGGCCGCGCGACTGACGGAGGCGGTGGAACTTGGAGCCGTAGAGGAGCTGGCCGAAGATCTTCGGCACCTGCGCCTTCACGATCCCCGGTCCGTTGTCCTGGACCGCGACGCGGAAGCGCGTCTCGGAGACCTCCTGGATCTCGATGATGAGATCGGGGAGGATCCCCGCCTCCTCGCACGCGTCGAGCGCGTTGTCGACGGCCTCCTTCACGGTCGTGAGGAGCGCCTTCGCGGGGCTGTCGAACCCCAGCAGGTGGCGGTTCTTGGTGAAGAACTCGCTGACGGAGATCTCGCGCTGCTTCTCCGCGAGGTCCGCGGCGGTGAGTCGGACGATCTTCCGGCCGTCGGCCCTCGCGGGCGCGGCCGCCGCGCGCTTCTTCGTCGCGGGCGCGGATCGCTTGGTCTCACGCTTCAGTGCTTGCGCCATATCCTCCCTGTTCCTTGGGCCGCGCCCATCCTCCGTCCTCCCTGACCCGCGGGCGATCACGCGGGAATCCACCCGCCGAGAATCTAACCGCCGCGAACCCACCCGGCAAGTATTGCGCCGCGCGCGACCCGAATCCGGCCGCGCCGCGCCCCTCCGGGAACGCGTCGCGGCGCCCTCCGCGGTCGGACGCAACGGCCCATTCGACACGCGGTTCCGCGCGTCCGTCGCGCGCCGCCGACGGAAGGCCGGGGGCCGCGCCCGCGCGGCGCCCGCGGCGCGGCGCGGATGGCACAGGGGTTGCCCCGGACCGGCCGGAGTACGTCCCGGTTCATCCCGCCACCCGAAGGAGAGGTGCCGACCGTGTCTCCGCTACCGAATCCCACGCGCACCCTGACGTCGATCCTCGTCGAGTGCGGCATCATCACCGACGCCGAGGTCGAGCAGGCGCTCGCCCGCCAGCGCGAGACCGGGCTCCTGATCGGCGAGACGCTCGTCGAGCTGGGCTTCACGACCGAGGAGAACATCGGCTGGGCCCTCTCGAAGCAGCTCGGCGTCCCGTACGCGGACGTCCAGACGAACTCGATCGACGAGGAGCAGGTGCGCCGGTTCCCCGAGCCGCTCCTCCGCCGCATCCAGGCGGTTCCCCTCTTCGGCACCGAAGAGGAGGTGACGGTCGCGATGGCCGACCCGACCGACGTGGAGGCGGTCCGCGAGCTCGAGGCGGCGATGGACATCTCGATCGCGCTCGTGATCGGCGGCCCGGGCTCGATCCGCCGCGCCCTCGACCACGTCTACGGCACGCCGCGGGCGACGACGGCGCCGGGCGGCGTGCTCCCGGCCGGTCGGACGCGCGGGAACGCCCTGCCCACGTCGCGGCGCGACGTCGTCTGGGACCGCGCGGGCACGAACTTCCTCCTCTACCACCTCCACGCCGCGATCAAGGCGCGCGCGTCGGAGGTCCACTTCGTGCCGGCGCACGAAGAGCTGACCGTCGCCTACCGGACGGACGAGGGCCTCGTCCCACAGCCGTCCGAGACGATCGAGACGTCGCTCTACCTCCGCGCCCGGCTCAGCGTGCTCGGCGTTCCGGACCTCGAGGACGGCGACGACCAGCGCTCGACGTGGGGCGCCACGGTGACCGACGTCGCCGGCACGCGCGTCCGCCTCGCCGCGTGCCACACGCGCGTCGACACGGGCATCGTGACCGTGCTCCGCGTCGGCCCGGCGCCCGACGCCGCCCCCGACCTCGAGACGCTCGGCCTCTCGCCGGTCGGCGAGGCCGAGATCCGCGACTTCGTCGACGGGCCCGAGGGGCTCGTGATCGTGACCGGCCCGCCGCGGGCCGGCGGCTCGATCCTCCTCGCGTCGCTCGCCTCGCTCGCGTCGCGCCCGTCGCGCCGGACCCTCGTGCTCGAGCCCGCACCGACCTGTCCGTATCCGCCCGACTCGATCCGCGTCCGCGTCGGGACCGGATCCGCCGTGCTCGGGTCGTGGGAGCGGCTCGCGGTGGGCCTCGGCGCCGACGTCGTCGTGCTCGAGGACGTCCTCTCGGGCCGCGAGATCGAGGGCGTGCTGCGCGGCGCGACCGTCGGCCGCCTCGTCTTCGCCCGCACCGACTGGCTCGATCCCGACACGCTCCTCGCGTTCCTCGCGAAGAGCCGGAACGGACGCGCCGTGCTCCGCGACCGGCCGTTCGCGCTGGTCTCGCTTCCGCCCGCGCGCCAGGAAGGCGCCTCCGTCTGGGCCGATCCGGACGCGTCGGCGCGCGACCAGGGGATCGTCCCCGTGAACGTCTTGACGGACGAGGAGCGCGACGCCCTCTTCCACGGAGGGAACCGCTGATGCCGATCGACATCCAGACCCTGCTCCGCGCGACCGTCGAGGCAGGCGCCTCCGACCTCCACGTCTCCTCCGGGATGCCGCCGATGATCCGGCAGCGCGGCGAGATGGTCCGCTCGCCGGCGCCGGCCCTCTCGGACGAGGAGGCCCGCGCGATGCTCTACACGCTGATGCACGAGGAGCAGCGGAAGGAGTTCGAGACGCGGCGCGAGATCGACTTCGCGTTCGAGGTCCCGGAGCTCTCGCGGTTCCGGGCGAACATCTTCGAGCAGCGGCGCGGGATCGGGGGCGTGTTCCGCGTCATCGCCACGAAGATCCGGACGCTGGAGGAGCTCGCCTGTCCGCCGATCCTCCGGGACCTGGCCCTCAAGGAACGCGGCCTCGTGCTCGTCACCGGGCCGACCGGCTCGGGGAAGTCGACCACGCTCGCGGCGATGATCGACTACGTGAACGCGAACCGGGCGGGCCACATCATCACGATCGAGGATCCGATCGAGTTCGTGCACGAGAGCAAGTCGTGCCTCATCAACCAGCGCGAGGTGGGCGCGCACACCGACTCCTTCTCGGCCGCGCTCCGGAGCGCGCTCCGCGAGGACCCGGACATCCTGCTGGTCGGCGAGCTCCGCGACCTCGAGACCACGGCGCTCGCGATCACGGCGGCGGAGACCGGGCACCTGGTCTTCGGCACGCTCCACACCAACTCGGCCGCGAAGACGATCGACCGGCTGATCGACATCTTCCCCGCCGAGCGCCAGGCGCAGGTGCGCACGATGGTCAGCGAATCGCTGGAGGGGATCATCGCGCAGTCGCTCCTCCCCACCGCGGACGGCAAGGGCCGCGTGGCCGCGCTCGAGATCCTGGTCGGCGTGCCGGCGCTCCGGAACCTGATCCGCGAGGACAAGACGACGCAGATCCAGAGCGTGATGCAGGTCGGCGGGCAGCACGGCATGCAGACGCTCGACCAGGCCCTCAAGGACCTCGTCACGTCGGGCAAGGTGGCCCGCGAGACGGCCGCCGAGCGCTCCACGAACCCGCGCCTGTTCGACGGGGTCGGGGGACCGCCGGCGGGCGGCGCGGGGCCGGCGGCGAAGCCGGCCGCGGGCGCGGGGAGCGCCGCCTTGACCGGGGCGACGCGCGGCGCGTAGACTCGGGCCGCCATGAGGGTCGCTCCCCTGCTCTGCGCCTTGCTGCTCGCCGCCTCCACGGCCTGGGCCGACGCCGACGTGCCGGTCATCCGGCTCGGCGAGGCGCCGCCCGCTCCTCCCGCCGCCGATCCGGCCAAGGTGAAGGCGGTCGAGCGCTTCCTCGCCGACCGGCAGGACGCGAGCGCCAACCGGATCCTGGCCTCGGCGCTACGCCGCGACCTGGCCCTGAAGCGCCAGGTCGACGACGAGCTGCTCGTCGGACCCCGCGGCGCCACGCTCCTGGCGTTCGACTTCGAGGACGCCGACGTGCCGCTCCGCGGCGAGCGCGTCTCCCGCTTCTCGCTCCCGGTCCACCTCCTCTTCGCGAGGAGCGACGGGCAGGTGGTCGAGACGCGGACCGAGCGGCTCACGTTCGTCGCGTCGGGCGCGGGATGGAAGTGCGCCGACATCGTGCCGACGAACGTCGTGACGTGGGACGACTCCGAGTCGCTCGACGCCGCGAAGGCCGCGGGGATCGGAGCCGAGATCGACCAGCTCAAGGCGCGTCTCCGGAGCGCGTCACGGCGCGACCAGCGGACCGCCTATTCCCTCACCGACGTCGATTCCGCGCCGGACGGACGCGTGATCGTGCGTTGCCTTCGCTACACCGCCGAGCCCGGTCGGCGCGGTTTCGACATCGACGACCGGCCGGTGGTCCTCGTGAAGCAGGACGGCTCCTACCGCATCGACACCAACTGACCCCCGGCGACGGAGGTTCGGGCGGCGGGGGGCGATTTCGATGAGACTGATCCTATTCGACATCGACGGCACGCTCCTCCGCGAGGGGATCGCGCCGAAGATCGCCTTCGCGCGCGCCCTGCGCGAGACGTACGGAACGACCGGACCGGTGGGCGAGTTCAAGTTCGCCGGGATGACCGATCCGGAGTGCGTGACCGAGATCATGCGGCTCGCCGGCGTCGGCGACTCGGTGATCTTCGAACGACGGGTCGAATGCCTCCGCCGCTACGTCGACCACCTCCAGGCCGAGATGAAGAACCACGACGGCGCCCGGCTCTTCCCCGGCGTGCGGGAGCTGCTCGAGCGCCTGAACAAGCTCGACGAGGTCCTGGTCGGGCTCCTGACCGGGAACATCCTCCGCGGCGCGCAGCTCAAGCTCCGCCGCTGGAACCTGGAACCCTACTTCCGGTTCGGCGCGTACGGAGACGACCACGAGAACCGCTCGGTCCTCGCGCAGATCGCGCTCGAGAAGGCGCAGGCGCTGGTCGGGCATCCCTTCACGGGCCCGGACACGACGGTCGTCGGGGACACGCCGCGCGACGTCGTCTGCGCGCGCGCGATCGGCGCGCGGGCCGTGGTGGTCGCCACCGGCCAGGTCGCGCGGGCCGAGCTGGCGGCGTCGGGCCCCGACGCGCTCCTCGACTCCTTCGAGAACCACGAGGCGGCGCTGCGCGCGATCTTCCCCTGATCCGGACGGTCCCGCGCCGCGCGGACCTCCAGATCGGCCCGCCCCGCGCCGATCGGAACCGTATGGGAAGGAACCGCTCGGTACGCCCGCTCCTCGCCGGCTGCCTGGCGTCCGCCGCCCTCTTCGCCGTCTCCTGCGCCGCGTCGCGGCCCGGGCCCGCGGGTTCCGACGCGCCGCGCGCGACGGCGGCGCGTCCGGGCCCGGCGGCGGGGGGCGCGGCGGCGGCCGCGGGCCGGCCGGCGGGCGAGGGCGCGTCCGCCGTCTCCGACACGACCCTTCCGGTCGCGCTGCCCGAGGCTCCTCCGTCCCCCGCCGCGACGGCGGCCGCCCCCTCGCGCTACGTCCGCGTGAACGGCGACCGCTTCGAGCTGGTGGACCACGGCGTGACACGCCCGTTCTTCGTGCGCGGCGTGAACCTCGGCGCCGGCGCCCCGGGACACTTCCCCGGCGAGTTCGCGTTCACGAAGGACGACTACCGCCGCTACCTCCGCTTCGCGCGCGCGCTCCACGCGAACGCGATCCGCGTCTACGCCCTCCACCCGCCCGCCTTCTACGAGGCGCTCCTCGAGGAGAACGAGGCGCACCCCGACGATCCGATCTGGCTCTTCCAGGAGGTCTGGACCGAGCTGCCGGCGGACGACGACTTCTGGGACCGGACGTTCACGCGCGACTTCGACGCGGCGATCCGGACCGCGATCGACGCCGTGCACGGGGACGCGACCGTGCCGCCCCGGCCGGGCCACGCGTCGGGGCGGTACGACGCCGACGTGTCGCGTTACGTCGCCGGGTGGCTCCTCGGGCGCGAATGGGAGCCGTACGCCGTCCGCGACACGCAGGCGCGGCATCCCGGCGCGACGGCGTTCCACGGATCGTTCTTCGCGGTCGACGGAGGCACCGCGATGGAGACGTGGCTCGCCCGCGCGCTCGACCTGGCCGCGGGATACGAGTCGACGCGCTACGGGCTCGCGCGGGCCGTGGCGTTCGTGAATTGGCCGACGCTCGACCCGATGCGCCATCCCACCGAGTACGAGCGCGGCGGGCGCGAGGCGGAGCACGACGAGGACGCGTACTCGGTCGACCCGGTCCGGATCCGGCCGATCCCGGTCCCCGGCGTCGGGTCGGGGTTCCTCGGCTACTTCGCGAACTACCACGTCTACCCGTACTACCCCGACTTCATGAACCTCGACCCGGGCTACTCGGCGACCCGGGACCGTCACGGCGCGTGCAACTACGCGGGCTACCTTCGCGACCTGAAGGCGCACACGCCCGGCGTGCCGCTCCTGATCGGCGAGGTCGGCGTGCCGAACAGCCGAGGCATCGCGCACCTCCAGCCGCAGGGGATCGACCACGGCGGCGCGTCGGAGACCGAGCAGGGCCGGCGCGACGTCCGCCTCCTCGAGGACATCGAGGACGCGGGATGCGCCGGCTCGATCCTCTTCTCGCTCTTCGACGAGTGGTTCAAGGTGAACTGGCTGGTCTGGAAGACGGAGGCGCCGCGCGACCGCGACCCGCTCTGGCACAACCTCCTCGATCCCGAGGAGTGCTACGGGCTGCTCGGCTTCGATCCGCCGCCGCGCATCCACGTGGACGGCGACACGGCCGACTGGACCGGCATCGAGCCGTACGCGCGCGACCCGGCCGGCGACCCGATCCGGGCGCTCTTCGTCACCTCGGACCAGGACCGCTTCTACGTCCGCCTCGATCTCGCGCCGGGCGCGCTCGCGCGGATGGCGCCCACGCTCGGCGTCGCGATCGACGTGCTCGACTCGCTCCGGGGCGACGTCGCGCTCCCCGCGCCGCTTCGCGTGCGCTGGTCGCGGGGCGCCGAGTTCCAGCTCCTCGTGCAGCCCGGGAGCGCGCGGGGCGACGCGCGGCGCGACGGCAGGGCCGAGCTCTTCGCGGCGCGCGGCATGAACTGGTCGGGATGGTCGCGGCTCCTCGACCACGGCGCCTTCGTCCCCGATCGCGCGCCGTTCCGGCCGCCGCCGCGGACCGACGCGGGCGCGTACGTGCCGCTGATCGTCGAGACGAACCGCGATCGCGTCGCGCGCGACGGCACGTTCTTCCCCGCCCAGCACCTCGACTGGGGACGACTCTCCTACGGCCGCGAGCCGGAGCGCGCGCCCGCGTGGCCGGGCGCCGACTCTGCGTACGCGTACGACCCGCACGCGGAGTGGTGCGTGAGCGCCGACCGGCGCGTGATCGAGATCGCGCTCCCCTGGGGGCTCCTGAACGTCGGCGACCCGTCGAGCCGCGCCGTGCTCGACGACGATCCGGCGACGTCCGCGACCGAGACGACGGCGACGACGGGATTCGCCCTCCTCGCCTGGGCGACGGACGCGGCGGTGTTCCGCGCCGACTCACTCGGGCCGAGCGACCCCTCGGCGCGCGCCGGCTCCGGGACGCCGAAATGTCAGGTGCTCGGCGCCCCGGGGACCGGAATCGAGCGGTCGCAAGCTGCCTCGGGACAATGGATTACGGTTTCCGCACCGGCTCGTCGCTCCTACGTATGGAACGGCTGGAACGAGCCGATAACTTCCTTGCGGATCAAGCGTTCCGCCGCCTGGGTCCGCGAGGCCTTCGAGGGAATGGAATCCCGTGAACGACACGACGAGAAATCGAACGAT
>JBLMXB010000100.1:0-4669 GCA_050257555.1 Hyphomicrobiales bacterium
CTCCACATCCGGGCGGCGTTGGCCGAAGGTTCCGTCATGGATTCCATCTCGCTGGGGGGCTTGGGGATGCCGCCGCTCTCCCTCCTCGACCGGATCCGCGCCTGGGTCGTGACCGCCGACATGGGGCTGGGCCACCAGCGCGCCGCGCACTCGCTCGGTCACATCGCCGAGGGGGGCGTGCTCACGGCGGGGAGCCCGGACACGACGCCGCCCGACGAGGCGCGGTTCTGGCACCGGATGCTCTGGACGTACGACACGCTCTCGCGCGTGAAGGATGTGCCGGTCGTCGGCGGGTCGCTCTTCAGCGTCCTCGACGGCATGCTCCACATCCCGCCCTTCTATCCGCTCCGCGATCTCTCGAACCCGGGCCCGAACAACCACATCATGGACTACTTCATCGATCACGGCCTCGGGCGCGGGCTGGTGGAGCACCTCCGCACGAATCAGCTCCCGGTCGTGTCGACGTTCTACGCGCCGTCGCTGATCGCGGACCACGCCGGGCTCGACGGCGTCTACAGCGTGATCTGCGACGCCGACCTGAATCGCGTCTGGGTCGCGACGCATGCCGATCAGAGCCGCATCCGCTACTTCGCGCCGTGCGGCCGCGCGATGCGGCGGCTCCGGCAGTACGGCGTCCCCGACGACCGGATCTTCATCTCGGGCTTCACGCTCCCCCGCGAGAACATCGGCGGCCTCGAGATGACGACCCTGAAGCGGGATCTCCTGGCGCGACTCGGACGGCTCGACCCCGAGGCGCGCTTCACGAGCGTCTACGGCTCGACGGTGCGGGAGCTCCTGGGCGCGCTTCCCTCTCCATCGCACGGCAAGGAGCGCGTCACGATCGTCTTCGCGGTGGGCGGGGCGGGCGCGCAGACGGAGATCGGCCTCGTGCTGACGCAGGCGCTGAAGCACGCGATCCTCGACGGGCGGTTCCGCCTCGTGCTCGTCGCGGGCGTGAATCGCCTGGTCGAGAAGATGTTCTCGGAGTTCGCGATCCGGACCGGGCTCGCAAGCGCGATCGGCGACGGGCTCGTGGTCGTGCGCGAGGATTCGAAACAGGCGTACTTCGACCGCTTCAACGCGCTGATGCGCGAGACCGACATCCTCTGGACGAAGCCGAGCGAGCTGTCGTTCTACTCCGCGCTCGGGATCCCGATCGTGATGGCGCCGCCGATCGGCTCGCAAGAGGGGAAGAACCAGCGGTGGCTCATGGACAAGGGCTGCGCGCTGCCGCAGTACACGCCGCGCCTCGCGCTGGAATGGCTGCGCGACATGCTGAAGGACGGCGTGCTCGCGGAGAAGGCGCTGAGCGGGTTCATCAAGAACCGGAAGCTCGGCGTCTACCGCATCGAGGAAGTGCTCGCGACCGGCAACATGGAGCGCGAGACGAACCCATTGCGCCGGTAGGGGCGGGGCGCGCCAGCGGCGGGGCCAGCCGCCGCGCCCGCGCTACGCCGACTCGCTACGCCGGAACGTCCCCGCGGCGCCGCCACGCTCCCGGCGCCATCCCGACCTCGCGCTTGAAGGCGCGCGAGAACGCGGCCTCGCTCTCGTAGCCGACCTCGAGCGCCACCTCCACGACCTTGGCGGCCGTGTCGCGGAGCATCCCCGCCGCGAGCTGCATCCGCCAGCGCGTCAGGTACTGCATCGGAGGCTGGCCGATGAAGTGGAGGAAGCGCTCGTGGAGCGACGAGCGCGAGAGGCCCACCTCGTCGCTCAGCCGCTCGAGCGTCCATGCCTCGCCCGGCCTCGCGTGGAGCGCCGCCAGCGCGCGCCCCACGGCGGGGTCGCGCATCCCCGCGAGCCAGCCCGTTTGCTCGGGCGGAAGCGAGTCGACGTAGCGGCGCAGGACCTCCACGAAGAGCATCTCGCTCATCCGCTCGAGCACGGCCTCGCCGCCGGGACGCTTCTGGTTCGACTCGGCGACGACGGCCTGCAGGAACATCGTGACCCACGAGCCCTCGCCGAGCGTGCTCCCGGCGATCTTCAGCACGCGCGGGAGCGCCGCCAGCAGCGGATTGAACGGCTTCGCGTCGAGCCCGAGGAAGCCGCAGACCACGGTCGCCCGCTCGCGCCCCCCGCCCTGGAGGCGCGCGGTCGAGATCGCCTCGCCCTGCATGCTGAGCGAGTACGGGAGCTGCGGCGGCCGGGGCGAGAAGAAGAGGCCGGTGTCGACGGCGCTCGCGCGCATCCCCGGCGCGCTCGACACGACGTGCGCGTCGCCCTGCGGGAACAGGACCACGTCGCCCGCTTCGAGCCGCACGGGCGACTCCCCCACCATCGCGGCCCAGCACGCACCCTTCACGACGCCGTGGAATTCGATCATGTGCCCGGCGCCCGGCATGATCGCGGGGATGATCTCGCGCGCGGACGGCGTCTCGGCCACCCACGGGGCGGCGCCTTCGATGAAATAGAAGAGCGCGCCGCGGAAGCGGACCGCGCGCAAGAGGTCGGAAAGGGTATCGGCGCTCATGGTTCCTCGGACGGACGGCAAGACGCGCCGGACGGGCTGCAAAGCCGGCACGCACATTCGGACGATCGGACAAGTCTTCCCGACGCGCGGCCAGACGTCAACAGCCACGACGCGGCATCTTATTCGTGTGAACGCGGCCACGCGCGGAGGGTCGCGGCGAAGAAGGTACACGAGCCAAGGAGAAAGACCATGAACCCGGCGCAGGCGCTGAACCAGGAACCGATCCACCTCGATTCCATCTACCCCCATTCCCGGATCTCGGACCACTCGCGGCCCGACCTCCAGGCGATCAAGGCGAAGCAGCAGGTCACGTGGTCGTCGGGCGACTACGGCCAGATCGGATCCCGTCTGCAGATCGTCGGCGAGTCGCTCGCCGAGGCGGTCGATCTCCTCTCCACCGAGAAGGTGATCGACGTGGCGGCCGGCAGCGGAAACGCATCGCTCGCGGCGGCGCGGCGGTTCGCGACGGTGGTCTCGACCGACTACGTGCCGGCGCTCCTCGAGGAGGGGCGGCGCCGCGCGGAGGCGGACGGGCTCTCGATCACGTTCGAGCAGGCGGACGCGGAGGACCTCCCCTACTGGGACGGGGAGTTCGACGTCGCACTCTCGACGTACGGCGTGATGTTCACCCCGAACCAGGAGCGGGCCGCGCACGAGATGTTGCGCGTCGTGAGGCCGGGCGGGCGGATCGGGCTCGCGAACTGGACGCCCGACGGATTCATCGGAAGACTCTTCGACATCGTGAGCGAGTTCCTTCCCCCGTCGCCGTCGCTCCGGTCGCCGATGGAGTGGGGCACGGAGACCCGGCTCGTCGAGCTGTTCGGGCCGCACGCGGAGGACATCCGGACGGAGCGGAAGAACTACATGTTCCGCTTCCGGTCGGCGGAGCACTGGATCGATTTCTTCCGGGCGTACTACGGGCCGACGCTGAAGGCGTTCGCCGCGCTCGACGGAACGCGCCAGACGGCGCTGCACGGCGCGCTGCTCGAGCTGCTCTCGAAGTGGGCCCGGCCGGGCACCGGAGCGCTGGTCGTCCCGAGCTCGTACCTCGAGGTGGTGATCCGGAAGCAGGGATGACGGGGCGGACGCCGTGAGAGCGAGCCCTGCGCGAGATCGATCGCGGGATGTATCATGGAGGTCGCGCGTGCCGAGCCAGGCGGCCGGGCGCGCGGCTTCCACCCGCATCGAATCGAGGGCTCCATGGAATATCAGCGGCTCGGCAACACCGGAATGGTCGTCTCCCGAATCTGTCTCGGATGCATGTCGTACGGCGATCCCGACGCGCGGTTCCCCGGCGCCACGCTCGGATGGGCGTGGGCGCTGCGCGAAGCGGACTCGCGCCCCTTCTTCAAGCGCGCGCTCGAGCTGGGGATCAACTTCTTCGACACCGCGAACGTCTACTCCTGGGGCGTGAGCGAGGAGATCACCGGCCGCGCGCTCCGCGACTTCGCGAAGCGCGACGAGGTGGTGCTCGCCACCAAGGTCTTCAACCGCATGCGCCCGGGCCCGAACGGGGCCGGGCTCTCGCGGAAGGCGATCCTCCACGAGATCGACGCCTCCCTGAAGCGCCTCGAGACCGACTACGTCGACCTCTACCAGATCCATCGCTGGGACGACGACACGCCGATCGAGGAGACGATGGAGGCGCTCCACGACGTGGTGCGCGCGGGCAAGGCGCGGTACATCGGCGCGTCGTCGATGTACGCGTGGCAGTTCGCGAAGGCGCAGCACGTGGCGGAGCGGAACGGCTGGACGCCGTTCGTCTCGATGCAGAACCACTACAACCTGATCTACCGCGAGGAGGAGCGCGAGGTGGCGCCGCTCTGCGTGGACCAGGGGGTCGGGATGATCCCGTGGAGCCCGCTCGCGCGCGGGCGGCTCGCGCGGCCGCCGGAGGCCAAGGCGACGAAGCGCTCCGAGACCGACGCGTTCGGGCAGCGGCTCTACAAGTCGATGCCCGACGTCGACGGCGCCGTGCTCGCCGAGGTGGACCGGATCGCGAAGGCGCGCAAGATCCCGCACGCGCAGGTCGCGCTGGCGTGGCTCCTCGCGAAGCCCCCGGTCACGGCCCCGATCATCGGCGCGACGAAGATGGAGCACCTCGAGGTCGCGGCAGGCGCGGTGGACGTGAAGCTCACCGCCGACGAGATGAAGGCGCTCGAGGCGCCGTACGTCCCGCACGCGATCGCGGGACAC
>JBLMXB010000101.1:0-9359 GCA_050257555.1 Hyphomicrobiales bacterium
CCGGTCCGCGTCGATCAGAGCATCCAGGAGCCGATCCGCGAGTACGAGTGGAGCCCCGACGGCCGCTGGCTCGCGTACACGAAGTCGCGCACGACCGACTATCAGAGCATCTACGTCTACGACACGAAGGGGAACGTCACGCACGAGATGACCGGCCACGACACCGACGACTTCTCGCCGGCGTGGGATCCCGACGGCCGCTACCTCTACTTCCTGAGCCATCGGGACACGAATCCGATCCTCGGAACCGAGGACTGGGACAACATCGAGGCGAAGAACACGATCCCCTATCTGATCCTGCTCCGGAAGGACGTCGAGAACCCGTTCGCGGACCTCGCGGGGATGCCCGAGAAGAAGGGCGCGGAGGGCGCGAAGGACGACGAGAAGAAGTCCGGGAAGGACGAGAAGAAGGGGGGCAAGAAGGACGGCAAGAAGTCCGGCGACGAGGAGAAGTCGGAGACGCCGAAGCCGATCGACATCGACTTCGACGGCCTGGCCGACCGGACGGTCGCGTTCGACGTGCCGCCGGGGGTCTACTCCGGCATGGGCGCCACGTCCACGCACGTCTTCTATCTCTCCGCGCCGCTCAAGGGATTCGCGGAAGAGGGCGCGCTCTTCAGCGAGCCGGAGCCCGACAACACGCTCATGTCCTACGACCTGAAGAAGAAGGACGCGGCCGATTTCATGAAGGGCGTGACCGCGTACAGCCTGCCGCTCGGCGGGGACAAGATCGCCGTCATGAAGAAGAAGGGGGACATCTACGTGGTCGACGCGGGGAGCGCCCCCTCCGATCTCTCGGACGCGAGCGTCGACATGTCCGACGTCGTGATCGATCTCGATCCGCTCCAGGAGTGGTCGCAGATCTACTGGGAGGCGTGGCGGAACGAGCGCGACTTCTTCTGGGATCCGGGGATGGGCGGGCTCGACTGGAAGGCGATCGGCGCGCGGTACGCGACGCTCCTTCCCCGGCTCGCGTCGCGCAACGACCTCCAGGACCTGCTCGGCCAGATGATCGGGGAGCTCAACAACTCGCACACGTACACGTGGGGCGGCGACCCGGGCGTGCACGTGCCGCAGGTTTCCGTCGGGCTCCTCGGAGCCGACGTGACGCGCGAGGGCGCGGCCTATCGCGTCGACCGGATCTACAACGGCGCACCGGCCGATCAGGACGACCCTCCGCTCCTCGCCCCCGGTGTCGGCGTGCACGAAGGCGACTACATCCTCGCCGTGAACCACAAGCCGTTCGCGGCCGGAACGTCCTTCTACTCGTATTTCGAGGATCTCGCCGGGCGCCGGGTCGTCCTCACCGTGAACGGCCGGAACAGCATGGACGGCTCGCGCGACGTGGTGGTCGAGACGGTCCCGGACGAGAGCGAACTCCGCTATGACGACTGGGTGCGCCAGAACCGCGAGTACGTCGCCAAGAAGAGCGGCGGCAAGCTCGGGTACATCCACCTGCCGGACATGTGGTCGCACGGCCTGATCGAGTTCAACCGGTGGTTCTATCCGCAGCTCGACAAGCAGGGAATGGTGGTCGACGAGCGCTGGAACGGCGGCGGCGCGGTCTCGCCGATGATCGTCGAGCGGCTGGCGCGCCATCTGATCAGCTTCGACCGCTCGCGGCTGGGAGCGGTCACGCCCTATCCGTACAAGGTGCTGAACGGCCCGTTCGTCGTCCTCATGAACGAGTTCGCGGGCTCGGACGGCGACATCTTCCCGTACGTCGTCCAGAAGGAGAAGCTGGCGCCGGTGATCGGGACGCGGACCTGGGGCGGCGTCGTCGGCATCAACGGCGAGCGGCACCTGGTGGACGGCTCGATGGCCACCGAGCCGGAGGGGGCCTTCTGGGTTCCCCAGGAGGGCTGGGCGATCGAGAACCACGGAGTCGATCCCGACATCGTGGTCGAGAACCTGCCGCAGGACGTGGCGAAGGGCGTCGACGCCCAGCTCGACCGCGGCATCGAGGAGACGCTGAAGCTCCTCCAGGCGCATCCGCCGGTCGAGCCGAAGTTCGGTCCCGTCCGGAACCGGACCCGCGCCGCGTTCGAGGACGAGCTCCAGCCCGGGAAGTAGCGACCGGGCCCGGATCGGCCGGCGACGGCCCGCGTCGGGCGGCACCCCCGGTGGTGCCCCCCGGCGGGCTACCTTGGTAGGCGCGCAATCCGGTCGCGCCGGGGTTATCATTCCAACTGAGTCAGTCCACGCCGAAATTCCGGCCGACCCGCGACGGCGGTGCCGGTCCGTTGCCAGGATCAGGAGGTAGTTCGATGGCCACCGAACTCAAGCAGCCCAAGGGACAGGAAACCGCCCACCTCTCCTACGACGGCAAGTCCGCTGACTTGCCGATCTTCCGCGGCACCGAAGGAGAGACCGCGATCGACATCGAGAAGCTCCGCTCCTCCACCGGGATGATCACGCTCGACACGGGCTTCGGCAACACGGGGTCGTGCAAGAGCGCGATCACGTTCATCGACGGCGAGAAGGGGATCCTCCGCTACCGCGGCTATCCGATCGAGGAGCTGGCCGAGAAGAGCACGTTCCTCGAGGTCGCGTGGCTCCTTCTCTACGGCGAGCTGCCGACGAACGCCGAGCTCGCGACGTTCACGAAGGAGATCACCCGCCACACGATGCTGCACCAGGACTTCGAGCGCTTCTTCGACGCGCTGCCCAAGGACGCGCACCCGATGCCGGTCTGCGCGGCGTCGGTCGGCGCGCTCGCCACGTTCTACCAGGAGACCGAGAGCGATCGGCAGCTGCACGACACCGTCATCCGGCTCATGGCCAAGATGCCGACGATCGCGGCCTGGTCGTACAAGCACTCCATCGGGCAGCCGTTCATGTACCCCATGAACAAGCTCGACTACTCGTCCAACTTCCTCCGGATGATGTTCGGGGTGCCGACGGAGGAGTACGAGGTCGACCCGCTGCTCGCCCGCGTCATGGATCTCCTCCTCATCCTCCACGCCGACCACGAGCAGAACTGCTCGACGAGCACCGTGCGGATGGTCGGGAGCTCGATGGCGAATCTCTACGCGTCGATCGCCGCCGGAATCAGCGCCCTCTGGGGCCGACTCCACGGCGGGGCGAACCAGCAGGTGATCGAGATGCTGGAGCAGATCGAGCGCGAGGACGGGAACGCGGACAAGTTCATCGCCCGCGCCAAGGACAAGAACGACACCACGCGGCTCATGGGCTTCGGCCACCGGGTCTACAAGAGCTACGACCCCCGGGCGGCGATCCTCAAGAAGGCGTGCAAGGACGTGCTCGACCGGGTCGGCGTCTCGAGCAAGCACCTCGAGATCGCGATGCGGCTCGAGGAGGTCGCGCTCAAGGACGAGTACTTCGTGAGCCGGAAGCTCTACCCGAACGTCGACTTCTACTCGGGGGTGATCTACCAGGCGATGGGCATCCCGGTGAACATGTTCACGGTGATGTTCACGATGGGCCGCCTGCCGGGATGGATCGCGCAGTGGATCGAGATGCGGAACGATCCGAGCTTCCGCATCGCCCGGCCGCGGCAGATCTACACCGGCTCCCCGAAGCGGAAGTACATCCCGACCGCCGATCGCGCGTAGCGCGGCGTCGCGGACGTTTCGCGGAAACGAAGAGGCCCCGGCGGCGCGTGCCGCCGGGGCTTCGTGTTGTCGGACCGGCGCCCGCGCCGCGTGGCGCGGGCGAGCGGGCGGCGCGAACTTCCTACCGGACCGGGTCCCCGGCCGGTTCGTCGACCACCAGGTCGGCGTCGTCGATCGGGTCGAGCTTCAAGAGATCGTCGCGGACCGGCGCACCGCTGTGCGTGAGCGCGTTCAGCGCGAGGTCGTTCGCCGGCGGCAGCTCCTCGAGGAAGACGAACGCCGCGCCCGCCGCGAAGCGCGGGAGCGCGTCCCGGCCGTACCGGCCGTTCGAGCGCTCGCTCCGCCGGGCCTGGAGCACCTGGACCAGCGTCGTCCCGGTGCCGCAGACGTCGGACCACCGCTTCTCCACGGCCCGGGCATGATCCGGGTGCGCCGAGCGCTCGGTCTCGGAGACGAGGGAGTACGACGCCGGGTCGCCGTCCGGCTGGTACGACGTCCAGACCACGCGGGCCGACGTCGAGCGGTCGAAGTGCCGGTGCGCGAGCGTCGCGCCGTGCTCGGTGTCGATCACTTCGTAGTCCACGCCGACCGTCACGTCGCGCACGCGCGCCACGACCTCGATCGGCACGCTCTCCCAGCGGACCGACGTGGCGCCGTGCTCGTCCTTCGTCACGACCTTCCGCGCGACGGTGTCCTTGAACACGTTGAGGTGGGTGTTGGACCGGACGTTTCCGATCGAGCCCCACACGACGCGCTGGGCGCCCCGCTCTCGGCCGAGCCGGATCGCGGCGTCGCGCGAGATGCCGTCGAGGTCGGAGACGCGGAGATCCCGCTCGATCGCGTTGCCGGGGAGGACGCGCGTGAACTGCGCCGCCGGAGGCGCCATCTCCTCGACCAGCTGATCGCGCCAGGCGCGCGCTACCTGCACGCCGAGGGTGGCATCGCCGGAGGGCGCGCGGAACGGCACGACGGCCACGCGCGTGAGCGCGTCGTCGAGCGCCTGATCGGCACGCTTCGTGGCGTCCCGGTAGCCCGCCACGAACCGCTCGGCCTCGTTGAATTCGGCGCACGCCTTCTTCGGGCGATGGTCGCGCGACGCGTCGATCCCGCTCCGGTAGTGGACGCGGGCCGCCGTCTCGCGGAGCGCGGTCTCCTCGGCGGGCCAGCCGGCGCCGACCGGGATCGTCGCGTACCGGGCCGCTCCGGCGCGGAAGTCGGCGAGCTTCAGCACCTCCTCCGCAGCGCCCACGCTGTCCACCTGCGCGAGCGCCCGGATCTTCCGCTGCCACTCCTGCACGATCGAGGCGCCGGCCGCCGTGGCGGCGTCGCGGGCGTGCGGGTTCCCCGGCTCCTTGTCGAGCGCGCGGGTCGCCAGGTACCAGGCGTTCCAGGCGTCGCCGCTCGCCAGCTTCTTCTGGCTCTTCTCGGTCAGCTTCGCGGTGCTGGCGCATCCGGCCACGAGGCCGATGGCGAGCGTGATGAGGACGATTCGTCGGAGCATGGCTGGCCCCCCTTTCGTCCTCTGATTATCGGCAGGGGGCGCACGGTTCGTGACCCTGGAGGGCGCGAAGAAGTCGCTGGAGCCCAGTAGGTTAGGGGTTCCGCCGATGCGTCGCGATTGACCCCGCCGGGCGGAACGGCTACCGTGATCGTATCGGGCTCGGCGCCCCGCCGGCCCTTCGAACTTCACCCTAGCGATGGAGGGCAGCCCCATGACGACGGCCACTGTGACCCTCGGAGCCGCTTCCGGCCGCTAGGTCCGCTTCCCCGCAGTCGAAGCTCCTTCGCCGCCGGCGGACCGCCGGCTCCCCGACCGAATCGATCCCGTTCGAAGACCGTTCCGGCGCGCATCGCGCCCGGGACGCACCGGCACGCTCGCGCGCGCCGCGGGCTCTCCCGCCCGCTCGCCGCCGCGACGCGCCCGACCCGATTTCAGGAGAAGACCGCCTTGATCGACATGGAATCGCTGGGGTGGACCCCCTATTTCGAAGCGCAGCTCGACCGCGTGGCGGACGCCGGCACGATGCCCGTCCGCGTCGTCGAGGAACAGAGGGACAGCTACAGGCTGATGGGGCCGAGCGACGTCTATTTCGGACGCCTGGCGGGTCAGCTCCGCCACCGCATCGAAGGGGACGTCGCCGAGCGGCCGTGCGTCGGCGATTGGGTGATGGCGCGCCTGCCCGACGGGGGGGCCGATGGCGGCGAGGCGCTCGTCCAGCGCGTGCTCCCGCGCCGCACGAAGTTCTCGCGGAAGGAGGCGGGCACGCGGTCGGTCGAGCAGGTGATCGCCGCGAACGTCGACACCGTGTTCCTGGTGCAGTCGCTGAACGACAACCTGAACCTGCGGCGGATGGAGCGATACCTGGCGCTCCTCTGGGAGAGCGGGGCCGAGCCGGTAGTCGTCCTGAGCAAGGGCGATCTCTGCGCCGATCCCGAAGCCGTGGTCGCCGACGTGGAGGCCGTCGCGCGCGGCGTCGCGGTCCACGTGGTCCGCGCGCTCGAAGCGGGCGGGCTCGATCCGCTGCGTGCGTACGTCCGCCGCGGGCGCACCGTCGCGCTCGTCGGCTCCTCGGGCGTCGGCAAGTCGACGATCGTGAACCGGTTCGCGGGCGAGGAGATCCTCGCGGTCCGGGAGATCCGCGAGGACGACCGCGGCCGCCACACGACGACCTCGCGCCACCTCGTCCTCCTGCCGGAAGGCGGAATGCTCCTCGACACGCCCGGGATGCGGACGCTCCTCATGTGGGAGGGGGACGAAGGGCTGGCCCGCACGTTCGGCGACGTCGAGGCGATCGCCGCGCGCTGCCGCTTCCGTGACTGCACGCACGAGACGGAGCCGGGATGCGCCGTGCAGGAGGCGCTCGAGACCGGCGAGCTGGAGGCCGGCCGGTTTCGGAGCTACCGGAAGCTCCAGCGCGAGATCATCCACGAGGCCGCGAAGACCGACGTGCGCGTCCGCCGGGCCGAGGCGGCGCGGTGGCGGAGGATCCACATGGAGGCGCGGCAGCGCCTCGACAAGCGGGGGCGGCGATGACGCGCGCCGTCCCCCGTGGCGCGGCGCGGCCCGGCCGCGTCCCCGCGCCGGGCGCGGCTACTTCGCGAAATGGACGCCCAGGTAGTACGGCCAGACGATGATGGCGAGGACGCCCTTCCAGAACGTCAGCTTGAGGAAGCCGATCGTGAAGAGCCAGCCGATCCCCCAGAGCGGACCGGCGAAGACGCCTCCGTGATGACGATGGACGATCTTCGTTTCGTTGGACATGTGCCCCCCCTTGGCGCGGCGCCGGACGGCCGAAGACTACTTCCCTTCCCGAACCAGGTGCTGCCGCTGGATGGAAATCCGCTGGCGCCAAAGACGCCAGTAGCAATCGAACGCGGCGAGGTCCTGACGCGATTCCATCACATCCAGCCACCGATCGGAAGCGTCGGGTCGACCCAATAGCTGGAGCAGATAGACGCGAAGGAGCGCCGCGGCCCGTAGATCCCCGCCCGAGGGGCCGAGCTGCGAGGCGGCGAGATCCGCGACGGCGAGGCTGTCGCCGTGCGGCAGGTCGAACCGCGCGACCGCCTCCAGGTACCGCGATCGGGCGATGCCGCCGGCCTCGAGGCCACGCCACAGCCGCTCCCGGTCGATGCGCCACGCGGCGCTACCCACCTCAGCCAGGGCGCGAAGCGCCGGGAGCTCCGACTCCGGTACGGCCGTGCTGTCCTCGATCGAGAAGCGGAGGCTCGGACCCGACACGATCCCGCCCGGATCGGGCGGGAATCCCGGAAGCAGATGGGCTCGGAATCGGTACCAGGCCCGCAACGTGTACTCCCCCGGAGGGAGGACGCCGGTTCGCGCCGTGACGCCGCCGCGCGAGACAGGCTCCGGACGGCCGAAGTATTCGAGCAGATCGAACACGTCGCAGAGCCGCTCGCCCGCGTCGATGCGGATTCCATCGAGATAGAGGATCCACGCCGCCTCCTGGAGGCCGGTCCCCATGACCCGTGTCCCCTCCCGTTCGAGGCGGAACACCACGATCGGCGGCGCCGGCACAGGGAGGTACAAGCTGTCGATCCTCGTTGACCCCTTGTTCGAGAGGCCCATGCCCACGAGGATCCGCTCGCCGGGCAGGTACTCGTCCCGGTCGAGGCGTACTTCGAACTCGAGGGAGTCGGCGATCCCGGGCGCGCGCGCGGAGAGCGAGGGGACGCCGCCACTGCCGTGGATGACCTCCCGCGTCGGAGCGATGTCGCCGGTGCCCTCGGCTGGCCCCGGAAGGAGCGAAAGGAGTGCGGCGATCAGCACGATCGCGATCCACACGATTCCGCCGCGCGCCGTTCGGCCGATCGATCGCGGGCTCATGGGGCTCCGTACGCCGGCGGCCACGACTGCGCCGAGGAGGTCGAGTGGGGGGTGTGCTTTGGGGGGACGGCAACAGTCTGCGCTCTCCCGAGCGAGATCGCAACTCCGGTCCCGCGGGCGTCGCGGGACCGTCCTCCGAGACACCAAGCCGCCGATGGACTATCCTGCGTGGCGACGAGTCCATCGAACTCCCTCCGGACCCCCATTCCAGTCGAGGGAAGGAGCCCTTCGTGAAACGTCAAGGAGCCCGGAGAGACCCACTTATGAATCGACGTTCGACGATCTCCGCTCTCGGAATCACAATCGCGATCCTCTGCCTCGCCGCGGCCGCCCCGCCCTCTCGCGCCATCGCGCAGCCGCAGCAGCTCGACGACTCGACGTTCGTGCCGACCGTGGCCGCGCCCGCGTTCACGAAGCGCCACCCGACGGTCCTCTTCGACGAGGCGCACCACGACTTCCACACCCTCGAGGGGCGGTACCGCGCGTTCGCCGCGCTCCTCCGCGCTGACGGCTTCACGCTGACGCCGAACAAGGAGCCGTTCACGGCGAAGAGCCTCGCCGGGCACGATCTCCTCGTGATCGCGAACGCGATGGGTGACGATCCGGAGACCGGCAACGACTCGACCGTCGCGCTCCCCGCCTTCACTCCCGAGGAGGTCGCGGCCGTGCACGCGTGGGTAGAGGGAGGCGGCTCGCTCCTCCTGATCGCGGACCACAGTCCCTTCGGCTCCGCCGCCGCCGCGCTCGGCGCCGCGTTCGGCGTCGACATGAGCCGCGGCTACGCCTGCGACAGCACGCAGGCCTTCTCGGGGAGCATGACGAACCTCGAGTTCACGCGGGAGCGGAAGACGCTCGGCGACCACCCGATCGTGAACGGGCGGATTCCGAAGGAGCGGCTCGAGAAGGTCGTGGCGTTCACGGGCGAGTCGCTCCGGGGCCCGGCCGGCTCGACGCCGATCCTCCTCCTCTCCGACGACGCGTTCGATCTCCCGCCCGCGGCGCTACGGCTCCGCGCCGACCCGGAGGCGATGATGAAGGAGGCCGTGCCCGCCAAGGGGCGCTCGATGGCGGTCGCGCTCGCGGCCCGCCGGGGACGCGTGGTCGTTCAGGGCGAAGCCGGCATGCTCGCGGCGCAGGTGATCGTCTTCCCCGACGGCCGCGAGCCGGTTCGCTTCGGGATGAACCGCGCGGGCCTCGACAATCAGCAGTACGCCCTCAACCTAGCGCGCTGGCTCGCCCGCGCGGAGTAGCCCCTCCGGCGTCACGACCGTGCCCCGCGTCTCGGGCAGGAGCCAGACCCACGCTCCGGTGACGACGGCGAAGACGGCGGCCAGCGAGATGCCGCCCGCCAGCCCGTGGCGCGCCGCGACGAACGTGATCGCGAGCGGCGTGAAGAACTGGATCCCGCGGGCGAGGTTGAACGCCGTCCCCATGGC
>JBLMXB010000102.1:0-8702 GCA_050257555.1 Hyphomicrobiales bacterium
CGCCCACTTCCGGACCGCTCGATTTGCAGCCGGCGGGCAGGCATGGAGCCCACGATCGAAACGGGACGAGCCATGTACGGCGGCGGACGGGGGGATCGCGGCTGGATCGGACCGTGAGCGGCGTAACGCTCGATCGATCCGCCGTTACCCGCGGAGCGGCCGGGGTCTTTCAGCGCCGGTCCGTGGCGTCGGGACGCGGCTGGATCGGAATTTGCTTGTTTCGGAGACGATCCGGGGGTACCAGATCTTTCTATGGTTGCCGGGCGGCGATGGCCCGGGCGCGTCCTCGTCCGGGGCGCGGCCGGGGCGCGACGTCCGCGTCGGGGGAGGTTCGATGGTGTCGAAGCCGCTCGTTCGAGTGTCGATGGGTGCGATCGCCGTGGTCGTCCTCGGTTGGGGAGCGACGTTCGGGGTGCCGAGCGCCTCCGCGCAGATCGCGGCGCCGATCCACCTCGCCTGGACCGCTCCCGGCGACGACGGCAACACCGGACGCGCCTCGTTCTACGACATCCGCTACAGCACGAGCCCGGTCGCCGGGACCGACACGCTGACGTGGTGGACCAACGCGAGCCAGCTCACCGGCGAGCCCGCGCCCGGCATCGCCGGCGCGACGGACTCCATGCTGGTCTACAACCTCGCGATCGGGACCACGTACTACTTCATCATGAAGGCGGGGGACGAGGTCCCGAACTGGTCGGGCTATTCCAACATGGCATCGGCGACGGTCGCCGCGTGCAACGTACCGACGAACGCGCCGTCGAACGTGGCCGCCGTCGAGGACACGGCCGCCGTCGACGTGATCGTGAGCTGGTCGGGCGCACCGTCGCCGGCGGATCCTTCCGTGGTGGTGAACGTCTATCGCGCGGTGGGCACCGGATCCATGACGCTCCGGACCACGCTCGCCGGATCGGCCACGAATTACCGCGACACCTCGGTGAACCAGGGCGGCACGTACCGGTACCAGATCGCGTGGGGCATCGCCTGCGGCGAGGGTCCGCGCTCCGCGACCGTCTCGATCACGACGGCCCCGGCCACGAGCGGGGGCCCGGGTCCGGGCGCCGCCTCCGGCGGCTCGTTCCACGCGTATCCCAATCCGTCGAGCGGCCCGATCAACCTCGTCGTGACCGTGAACGGGAGCACGGCGGCGCACGCGCGCGTCCGCCTCTACACGCCGACCGGCCAGTGGGTCGCCGATCTCGTGGACGACACGTTCGACCCGGGGCAGCACACCGTGTCGTGGTCGCGCCTCAGCCGCTCGGGGCAGCCGGTCTCGCCGGGGTACTACGAGGCGATCGGCACGATCGGCGGGACCAAGGTGCGCGAGCGTCTCGTCCTCCTGCCCTGACCGGACCCGCGCGCGGCCGCGGCTACGGCGCGCCGCGGGGCGGATCGCCCATGCGCCGCAACGCCGCGACGTTCGCCCGCACGAAGTCCGCCAGTGTCTGCGCGGCCTCGTCCGGACTCCGCCCGTAATCCGCCGCGATCGCGATCGCGACCGACGGCCTTCCATGACCGGTGAGAAGGGCTCGCGCGTCGAGCCATTTGGCCGCGTAGGGGTTCGTGGTCGCGGTCCCCGCCACGACGTACCACTGCCAGCATAGCCGCCGTCGGTCGGCGCCCCGCGCCTCGTTCAGGAGGTCGGTCTCGATGACAGGGAACGCCGCCCCGTCGATCGTCAACGTCCGGACGATCTCGTCGGTCGTGCGGCGCCAGCCGGACCGCACCTCGTACACGCGGTTCATCGAGCTGATCAGCTCCGCCCCCTGACGTTGACGCCCATAGCAGGCCGCGTAGAGCTCGATCCGCCGTCCACCCTTCACGTACGCTTCCCGGATCTCCGCCGCGGGCCGCTCGAACCGAGGACGCCAATCATCATCGGTGTCGATGGGGCCGGTCCATCCGCCGCTGCCGCTCGGTGCGTGAGCCGGGAGTCGAAACGGCCGACTCTCCAGCGACCGCGCGACGCCGTGCGCCACGAGGAGGGTCGCGACGGGGACGGCGAGAACGCCGGCGACCGTCGCGACGAGCGCGCGTCGCGGTGGCGCGGCCACCCGTGGCATCGGGGGTTGTAGGCCCGGGTCCGCTCCGGGGCGCTCCGGCTCGCGCCAGAGCGAGCCGAACCAGAAGAGGAGCAGCATCACGAGCGTGAAGAAGATCCAGCCGTAGATGATGTGGTCGACGCCGGTGGCGATCCGTCCCTCCGTCAGGTAGCCGAGCAGCACGATGCCGAACGCGCGCGCACCGTTCGCGAAGATCGGAACGACCGTGGCGAGGGCGATGAAGCCGAGGCGGAACCGCACCGTCCGGTACTGGAGGTAGGCGAAGATGCATCCCACCGCCACCGACGCGATCAGGTACCGGACCCCGCTGCACGCCTTCGTGACCTCCCACGTCTGGCCGGGGATGTGGAGGAAGAAGCCCGAGCGAACGACCGGCATCCCCACCGCCTGGACCGCCCAGAGCGTGAAGCGTGCCGTGAACTCGGTGAGCGGCGGCACGAGCTCCTCTCCCATCGGGACCGCGAAGAGGAGGTAGGCGAGCGGGAACAGGAGCGCGCGCACCACGGCGACTCCGGCCACGGTCGCCACCAGGGCCGGGATCATCAGCACGACCGCGAGCTGCTCGACGACCGCGACGTTCGCCGCCCACCCGAGCAGCCAGACAATGCTGAGACCGGCGATCGCCACGAGCCCCCAGGGCGCGACGCGCGGGATCAGGGCCGCGAGCTCCCGGCGCCGCCTCCAGACGAGGTACGCCGAGATCGGCGCGATCAGGAAGCCGTGCGCGTACGTCTGGGAGTGGTTCCACTTGTCGACCATGGAGCCGACCGTATCGCGGAAGAGGAGGAGGATCGCGGCGAGGCCGGCACCGAGCGCGAGGAGCGTCGGGCGCCATGCGTCCGACCGATCCCGGATCTCGTCGTCGCGCGTCGCGTCGCGCGGTCGGGTCTCCCCGGGCGTCATGACCGCCCGCCGGGCGAGCGCCGGCGTCCCGGCTCGTGCACCGAGGCGTCCCCCACGGTGCAGCCTCGCCGTCGCATCCTGCATCCGCTCCTGCGACCCCCGCGCATCACCATGGCATTCCTATCGGCCGCGGGCGTGCGTTTCGCGAGCATGCCGCGTGGCGCCGTGGCACCGATCCTGCTTTCCGACGGCCGCGGGGGATACGTCGCTCTTCCATGCATCGCATCGGATGGACCGCGAGCCCGCGCCGCGACGGCGGGGGAACGCGCCACGCGCGCCACGGAGGGGGCATCCACCGCGTGAATCGAAACGCCATGGGAGGCATTGGGTCGGGGCCGGCCGGTTGGGGCGCCGGGTCGGACGACAAAGGGGAGGAACGCATCCATGTTGACGCAACCGTCGCCCATCGATCCCGGAACCACCCTTCGCACCCGCGCACCGCTCGGCTGGATACTCGCCGCCCTCGTTCTCGCGGGCACGGGTCTCGGTGGGCTCACGGCGCCCCGCGCCGCGAGCGCGCAAACCTCGAGCGACTCGACGGTCGTGCTCCTCTGGACCGCGCCGGGCGACGACGGCAACGTCGGCCGCGCGTCATCGTATGACATCCGTTATCGGACGGTCAACATCACGGGGACCGACACGCTGACGTGGTGGAACGGCGCGACGCAGGTGACCGGCGAGCCGTCGCCCGGCGTCGCCGGCACGACCGACTCCATGCGCGTCGCCGGCCTCACGCCGCTCACGACGTACTACTTCATGATCCGCGCCGCGGACGAGGTCCCGAACTGGTCGGGCTTCTCGAACCTCGCGTCGAAGACGACCGGCGGCGACACCACGCCTCCTTCCGCGGTCAACGACCTCGCCGTCACCGGAACCTCGGGGAACTCGATCTCCGTCCGCTGGACGGCTCCGGGCGACGACGGGAACGTCGGCACCGCGACCACGTACGACATCCGCTACTCCACGAGCTCGATCACGAACGGGAACTGGAGCTCCGCGACGCAGGCGACGGGGGAACCGGCGCCGCTCGCCGCGGGAACGCAGCAGACGTTCACGCTCACGGGGCTCAACGGCAGCCAGACGTACTACATCGCCATCCGGACGATCGACGATCGCGGCAACGTCTCCACGCTCTCGAACGTCGTGAACGGCACGACCGGTGACACGGTGGCTCCGGCGCCGATTCGGGACCTCTCGTACTTCGTGGCGCCGGGCGCGGACCTCGGGCCCGCCGGGACGCCGGTGGTGGCGGAGCGTCATGACGCCTGATCGCGGACGCCGCGCGGCGATCCACCGCACGATCGCGGGGGCGGCGCTCGCCGCCCTCCTCGTTCCGGCGGCCGCCGCCGCGGACTCGATCACCCTCACGTGGACGGCGACGGGGGACGACGGCGCGGTCGGCACCGCGTCGACGTACGACCTGCGCTACGCGGACCACCCGGTCGCGGGCACCGACACCACGACCTGGTGGAACGCCGCGCAATCGGTGGGAACGCTGCCGCCGCCCTCGGCGGCGGGGACCCGCGAGTCGTATACGATGTCGGGCCTCGCCACCGGGACGGTCCTCTACTTCATGATCCGCGCCGCCGACGAGGTGCCGAACTGGTCGGGCTACTCGGACGTCTCCATGCGGACGGCCGGCGACGGGAGCACCGCGCTCGCCACGCCGGCGTCGTTCGCCGCCCGCGCCTCCGGCGGCGACGTCTCGCTCGCTTGGCTCGAGCCGGCGTCGGGCGTCGGGAGCGGGTACCGCCTGCGGCGCCGTGCCGGATCCGCCGGGGCGGACACGCTGCTCGCGACGCTGCCGCCGGGCGCGACGTCGTTCGTCGACTCGACCGTTCTGGTAGGGACGGCGTACGAGTACCGGATCTCCACGTACCTGGGCGCCGAGGAGGGGACCGCCGCGGTCGCCGGCGTGACCGTTCCCGATCCCGCCCTCGCGTCCGCACGGACGACCGTGCACGGATTCCCGAACCCGACCCGCTCCTCCGTGACGTTCCGCTACAACGGCGGCTCCGACGACGGGTCGCCCACCCGCGTCCGCCTGGTCGTCTACGATCTGACCGGGCATCGGATCTGCCGCCTGCTCGACGACGTCATCGCGGCCGGCGACCACACGATCCAGTGGGCCTGTCGCTCGGACGACGGGACGCCGGTCGCGCCGGGCCTCTACAACGTGATCCTCGACGGACCGCGCGGACGAAGCGTGACGAGGCTCGCCGTCCTGCCGTAGGCGGATTCCCGCCTTCCCCTCCCTCGCATCGGGCCGTATCCTTCCCCGGTCAGGGAACGGAACGACCGATTCACCCATGGGAAGAGGGGGTTTTCCTGGACGCATCCCCACGGGGCGGGGACGGAGGCACGTCCGCCCCGGCCGAGCCCGCGTTCGCGCTCAGCGTGGACGTGGAGGACTACTTCCAGGTGCAGGCGTTCGCGCGATACGTCCCGCGCTCGGAATGGACGAGCCGCCCCTCGCGGGTGGAAGCGAACACCGACCGCCTCCTCGACCTCTTCGACGATCACGGCGCGCGCGCCACGTTCTTCACCCTCGGATGGATCGCCCGCCGGCATCCGGCGCTCGTGCGGCGGATCGCCGCCCGCGGCCACGAGATCGCCTCGCACGGCATGGACCACCGGATGCTGACCGAGCAGACCGCCGGGACGTTCCGCGCGGACGCCCGCGACTCGAAGGCGCTCCTCGAGGACGTCGCCCAGCGCGGGGTGCTCGGGTTCCGCGCCCCCTCGTACAGCATCGGGCGCGGGACGCTCTGGGCGATCGACGTGCTCGCGGAGACGGGGTACGCGTACGACTCGAGCGTCTACCCGATCCGTCGGCGGCGGTACGGGTACCCCGAGGGGCCGACCGCTCCGGCGCGCATGACGGGAGCGGCCTCGCGGTCGCTCCCGGAGTTTCCGCTGCCGACGCTCCCGCTCGGCCCGCTCCGGCTGCCGGTTCTCGCCGGCGCCTACCTCCGGCTCTGGCCCGCCTGGCTCTCGCGCCGCGCCCTGGCGTGGCACGAGCGCCGCGGCGTCCCGCTCGTCGTGAACGTCCACCCCTGGGAGATCGATCCGGCGCAGCCGACCGTCGGCCCTTCACGGCGCGCGACGTGGACGCACTACGCGCGCCTGGGGAAGACGGAGGGGATCCTCCGGTCCCTCCTCGAGCGCGCGCGGTTCCTCGACGCCGCGACGCGGCTTCGCGAGCTGGGACTGCTCGACGCGGAGCCCGGCGCCGAAGCGGGAGCCGGATGAGCCCCGATCTCTTCCTGCTCGCCTCCGGCGGCCTCGCCGCGCTCTTCGCGGCGGCGGTCATCGCCTTCCTCGGCCCCGGCCGGTACGTGGCCGCGGTCGCCGGCGTCTGCATGGCCGCGTTCGGGCTCCTCCAGTTCGGATTCGCGCGTGCGGTCTTCGAGCGGAACGCATGGGGCGTCATGGCGTGGTTCGACCGGTCGCTGGCGCTCGCGCTGCCTGTCTCCGCGCTCTGGATCCTCCTCTCGATCGCGCTCGGGCGAGGCGATCGGGTCGTGGCGCGCGGCGCGTGGCGTCTCTACCTGGCCCTGCAGGCGGCACTGTCGCTCGCGGCGCTCCTCGCCGTCACCCTCGGCGAGGCGCGCGTCACGCCAGGTCTCGCCGAGGGCGCGAAGAACTTCCCGTTGAGCGGGCTCGACCGGGCGATCCTCTGCGGCATCCTGCTCAACCTCGTCCTCGTGTCGGCGAACTTCGAGGCGACGCACCTCTCGCTCCCGCGCCGGTACCGTCGCGCGTTCCGCCCGGCCCTGGGCGCGGTGCTCGTGACGTCGGGAGCGTTCACGTACCTCTTCGCGAGCAGCCTGATCTCGGGGCACGTCGATTCGGGCGACCTCGCGCTCGGCTCCGTGCCGATCACGCTCCTCTCGCTCCTCCTCCCGCTGTCGATGATCCGCGGCCGGGTGGGGGAGGCACATCTCGTGCGGGGGCGCATCCCGATCACGTCGACCAACTCGCTCCTCGTCGCCGTCGCGTTCCTGATCGGAACCGCGGGGATCCTCTGGCTGACGCGCGCGCTGGGGCTCAGCTTCGGGAAGGGGCTCTTCGTCCTCGCGACCGGCGGTCTGGCGATCGGCATCGGCGCCGTCGCGGTCTCGAACCGGCTCCGCCGCCGGCTCCAGCGGCTGCTCGACCCGATCTGGTACGACCCGGGCGCGTCGCGCGGCGCGATCGCCGCGCGCGCCGTGGCGCCGGTCGAACGTAGCCGCGCGCTCGACGAGGCCTGCTCGATGATCCCCGGGAACGCCCGCGACCTCGCGGGCCTCGAGCCGATCACGCTCTTCCTCACTTCCCGCGATTCCGATGCGTACCGACCGGTGGCGAGCACGATCGAGCCGCGCCCCGACGTCTCGGTGCTCGCGGAGGATCCGCTCGCCGTCGAGCTACGACGCGCGAGGCGTCCGGTGCGTCTCCGAGGGCGCACGGACGATCTAGAGTACGTCTCCATCTACGTGGAGAACGCGGAGCAGATCCGCGCTTGCCGCGCGGCGTGCGCGATTCCGCTCCCGGGTGAAGAGGACCTGATCGGGTTCCTCCTCTGCGGCCCCGAGCGGGGGACCGGGACGCTCGGCAAGGACTCCCTGGCGCTCCTGCACGCGGCCTCGAGGCGGTATGCCGCCATCCTCGAGCGCCTCGCGGGGGGCAAGGACCGGGGCGTAAATAAATAACTACTGGCGCTATGTTCTACAAAACGTTACCTGCTTGTCATTTACGCCAATAATAGAAATTTTGCATTGGACAGTGAAAAATGCATTGACACTCGTAAGGCGCGGGCGGTATTCTTTTCCCGTGGCAAGTGAATGAACTGCAGGGCGGATGAAGAAAAAACGGTTGACGCGAAACCGCCATGCAACGTAGAATTACTTTCGTTCGATCGCGCCCGGATTCTATCCGGCGGGATCAGGCACTCAACCCAGTGCAGGGAAGGGACGAGGAAAACCACCGTGCTCCGTAGTCGAACGCTACTCGCACTCGTTCTAGCAGTCGGCTGCATCGCCTTCGCGGCGCCGCGCGCGCACGCGATTCCCGCCCTGCAGATCTACATCGACGGTGCCGTCTACGACTCGAACCTCCAGTCGTGGGTCACCACCGACAGCGACTTCACGCTGTGGGTGATCGGCAACGTCGGGACGTACGGCGTCATCGACAACGTCGACCTCGCCGCGTCGTACTACGGCACGTCGGGCTCGATCACCGTCACGCCCCTCATGGGCGGCGGGCCGCTCGCGGTGGATCCGAATCCCGATCTGAATCGGCCCGGGTACGCCGGTCTCCTCAATCACGCCGAGTTCGCGAACGCCGACGGCCACACGTACTGGACCATCGGCGACTTCACCAGCACGGCGGATCCGATCATCGACTACCAGCCTGGCGCCACGGGCACCGGATTCGGCGAGATCAAGAAGTTCGCGGTCCACGTCTCCGGATACGACGCCGTTCACTTCGACGCGTTCGACCACTACTACACGGGCTCGAGCGCGCACCAGCAGGTGAACTACGTGTTCGCCCCCTTCTCGCATGACGCCGGCACCGGCGGCAGCGGCGGGACGGGCGGCAGTGGTGGCAGCGGCGGCAGCGGCGGCAGCGTGCCGACGCCCGGTACGTTCGCCCTCTTCGGCGCGGGCCTCGCGGGCCTGGTGCTGAACGGACGGCGCCAGAAGTAAGCGGTACCCGACCTCACGGCTCTCTCGGGCCGGACCGATCGTCGATCGG
>JBLMXB010000103.1:0-37417 GCA_050257555.1 Hyphomicrobiales bacterium
GCCCCTCGAGCACGAGGTCGAGGCGTCCGGTCCGCCAGCCGCGGACGGAGTCGCGCACCAGGGGCGACGGCTCGCGCCGGTACCGTCGCACGATGGTCCGCCGCGCGGCGTCGTCCGCTCCATCCCGGAGCGCCGCCTCCATCTCCGCGCGGTCGGGCGAGGCGGAGCCGTCGGGCTGCGGCACCACGCGCACGTACGCGCGCGCCCGGTCGTACCCGTGCCGCGCGTCGGGCGTCTCGAGGACGTGCATCCCCGTCTCGCCCTCTAGGATCGGGAACGCCGCGTAGCCCGAGACGTCGAGCAGGAGGCGATAGGGCCGGTGCGCGTCGCCGTCCTGCTCGTCGGCCACGATGAGCTTCATGCCGCGCGCCTTCGCCCACCGCTCGTACATCGCGCCGATCTCGCGCGCGAACGCGTCGTGCTCCTCGGGCGGGGTCTGCGAATCGCGGCTCGCCTCGACCAGCAGGTAAGCGTCCCGCCCCTTGCCGGCGGCGAGGCCGGCGCAGGCGCCGTCCAACAGGTAGAGCTGGTGCGCGAGCCGCTGCACGAGGTCGCGCGGCAGCCGCGCGTCGCGCGGCGCGTCCGGACGCGCGAGGCGCCCGAGGAGGCCGCCCGCGCGCTTCACGCCCGCCTCGATCCGGTCCATGTACTCGGCGAGCGCGAGCACGCGGAACCGATCGGGCGAGCCCCAGAATCCGTCCGACCCCATGGCGGCGAGCGCTTCGCGCTTCCGCGCCTGCCACGCGTCCCCCTCCACCTCGGCGGCGAGGTGCCGATACTCGCCTTCGAGGAACTCGAGCTCGGAGGCGACGCCGTCCACACCCCGCGCGAGGCTCCGGAGCGACAACCGCGCCGGGGCGCCCTCCATCTGCTCGGCAAACGCACCCTCCGCCGCCCCGCGCCGCAACGCGTCCACCCGCGCCACCGCTTCGGGACCCGCCAGCATCGTGTCGTCGGCCGCGTCGGGATCGACGAAATCCGCGATCAGCCGGTCACCCCTCGCGTGCACGAAGACGAACTGGTCACCCTCGGGGTAGCGCCGCGCGACGATCGTCTCCGATAGTGGCGCCAGGAAGTAGCGCTCGATCGCGCGCTTCAGGGGGCGCGCGCCCAGCTCGTGGGTGAAGCCGCGCGCGAGGAGGAAGTCGACCGCGGTCTCGTCCCACTCGACCGCCCAGTCGCGCGTCCTGAGCCCTCGGAGCTTGAGCGCGAGCCTGAGCTCCTTCTCCAGCACCTGACGCATGGCGGCCCTGTGGAGCGGGCGGAAGACGACGACCCGGTCGAACCGGTTCAGGAACTCGGGGCGGAACGTGTCGTCGACGGCGCGGCGCACCACCGTCTCGCTGTACGTGAGGTCCTTCCCGGAGAAGCCGATGCCCGGGCCCTTGCCGGCGGCGGCGCCGAGGTTCGACGTCAGGATGATGATCGCGTGGCGGAAGTCGGCCGTCTCGCCCCAGCGGTCGGTCAGGCGGCCGTCGTCGAAAACCTGGAGGAAGAGGTCCCAGATCCGGGCGTGCGCCTTCTCGAACTCGTCGAGGAGGATCACGGCGAACGGCTGGCTCCGGATCGACTGGACGAGCGACGTGCCGAACTCGTGCGCGCGGGAGCCTCCCGAGCCGAGGAGCCGCGTCAGCGATTCCTCGGTCTGGAACTCGCTCATGTCGAGGCGGATCATCCGATCCGGCGAGCCGAACAGGTACTCGGCGAGCGCCTTGGCCACCGCCGTCTTCCCGGTGCCCGTGGGGCCGACGAAGAGGAAGACCCCGGTGGGGCGCCAGGGATCGGTGAGGCCCGCCTTTACCATCGCGATCCGCTCGATGAGACACTCCACCGCCTCGTCCTGCGCGAGGATCCGCTCGTCGAAAAAGGCTCGGAGGCCGCGCAGGTCGAGCTCGTGGCGCTCGTCGAGGATCGCGACCGGGATCCCCGTCTGCTCGGAGAGCGTGCGGTGCACGTCGTCGAGACGGATCGGGTCGCGGCCGCGCTGCTCCGCGAGCATGCGCTGCCGCGTCCGGCCGAGGAGCCGAAGGACCGATCCGGGGAAGGCGCCGGCCCGCGTGAACTGCTTCGCGAGCTGGAGCGATTCCTGGAGGACGCCCTCGTCCACCGCCTGGCGCGCCCGCTCGGCCCAACTCCGCGAGACGGCGAGCGTTTCCGCGTCGCCGAGCGGCTCGAGGCGAAGCACCTCCGCCGTCGTCTGGAGCCGCGGCGCCATCTGCATCAGGCGGTCGAACGACGAGGTCCGCACTTCGCCCGCGAGGCGGATCCGTCCCGACTCGACGTGCGGGAGGAACATGTCGAGGAGCCCCGTCGGGCTCTGGCTGTGGCGTCCCGCCCAGAGGAGCTCGATGAACTCGGGGACGATCCAGAGCGTCTGGTCCTTCACGAGCTTCGCCGTGAGCTCGCGCACGCGGCCCTCGATCTGGCCGACGTGTGACTGGTCGGCGATCAGGTCGGCGGCGCTCGTCTCGAGGATGGTCCAGCCCTTCTCGCGGAGCCGGGCCGCCAGCGCGCGAAGCGCGGTCGTCTTTCCGACGAGCGGGTCGCCGACGAGGAGCGTGGAGCGCGGCGGGGAGGACGTGAGGTTCGACTCGAGCCGGTCCACGGTGGCGCGGAGCGCCTCGTGGTCGATCGGGCGCTCTTCGGCCACCGCCGTCGGGACCGCCGGGGGGTGCTTGGACCCAGTTCCGTCCCCGTCCGTGCCGACGCTCAAGTCGCCCGAGGCGCCTCCGGCCCGCCACGCCCTCCAGCTCTCGTAGAGCGGCGCCGCGGCCTCGCCGACCCGCCTCAGGAAGTGGCCGAGGAACTCGGCCTGGTCCGACGCCGGGTCGAGGCGCCCGAAGACGTCCGGCGACTCGCCGGCCGCGAGCCTCGCCCGGAAGAGCGAGCGGAGCTGCTCGACCTGGGCCGCGTCCTGCCACGACGGATTCAGCCGGTCGATCATCCGCGGCAGGATCGGCTCCTTCGCGCGCGCCTCGAGCGTCCGGAGCGCGAAGATCCGCGGGTAGTGGTTGATCTCGGAGATGCAGTCGAGGATCGGACCGGCGACGTCGAGCTCGTCGTCCCGGCGCGCCAGGATGAGGAGCGCGGCGCAGGTGGGGACGCTCAGCGTCCCCTGGACGTAGCGGATCAGATCCTCGGAGGAGCGGGGCTCCAGGAGCGCGATGAGCCGCTGGAATCGCGGTTCCGTCTCGAGGTCGTCGGGCGTCGCTACGGTGTTGACGAAGAGCTCGTTCAATTGGACGACGAGCCGCTGCATCTCCTGACGGGGCAACGCCGGCGGCGCCGGCGCCGCGGGGCCGAGCCGCGCAGCCCGGAGCTCGCGCCAGAGCCGGCCCAGGAGCATCGAGATGGTGACGGCGACGGCCGCAATGAGAACGGTGGTCGCGAGTGAGGCGTTCATGGTTCCTGCATCCTACGTCCGGGAAGCAGCGAGGGGAAGCGGGCGGCCGGGGAGGGGGCCGGGGGATCCCCTAGTCGTCGTGGCACTCGGCGCAGACGGATTTCCGCAGCACCGGCGTGGATCCCTTCGTGAAGTCGTGGCAGTCGACACAGGTCTTCTCGGCCTCGTCGATGTGCATGTCGTGGTCGAACTCGCCGCGGAAGCTCTTCACCTTGTGCTTCCGGATGTCGGCGTGGCAGGTCTCGCACTTCGCGGCCGTCGCGACGTTCGCCCTGGCGTGATGGCAGGAGACGCAGCCGTCCTCGCCGAAGCGGACGATCTCGCCGGGCGGCTTCTCCTCGTGGGTCCGGTGGCACTGCTGGCAGCGGAGCTTCGCGCCCACCACGTGCGGCTCGTGCACGTACGTCTTGCCGAAGATCGTGCCCGACTGCCCCTCGATCCCCTCGTGGCACTGGAGGCAGGGCGACTCGTACGCCGGCGCCTTCCACGGCGTCGGGAGCGGCGCGAGTCCCTTCGCGCGTCGCGCGTCGTTCATGTCGTCGTGCGACTTCGTCAGGAGCGCGTACGCGTACGCGATGTTGTGGACGCCGCGGCCCCGCTCGACGAGCGAGAGATTGAACCGGGCGTCGTCGAGCTTCGAGGCGCCCGACGCGCCGATCGAGCGCATCGTCTCGTCCATCTGGCGCCGGAGCGCGTCCGAGCGTCGCGCGGCCCCGTCCGTCCAGCTCAGATAGATCTTCCGGTAGCCGGCCCCGTGGCACGACATGCACGAGATGTCGGAGGCGCGGTCCACCGGGCCCTCGTGGCCCGGGAGGCTGAAGTGGCATCCCTCGCAGCGGACGCCGGCCTGGAACATGACGCTCGGCATCGCCGGGACGCCGCGGCCGCCGCTGCCGGTGTAGAGGTCGAGCTGGGGCGAGTGGCCCGACTCGTGGCACGACGTGCACTGCGAGGCGGCCGTCTGGATCCGCATCCGCGCGGCCGACTCCTGCACCGGCTCCACGTGCTGGATCTCGAGGTGGCAGTACATGCAGTCCACCTTGTGCTCCGACACGTGCTTCCGGTGGAGGAGGTCGGTGTTGCTGTACTCGGCGAGGCGCGCCGTCTGGTTGTGGCACGTGATGCACCGCTCCTTCGGGACGCGTCCGTCGCTCCCGGCGGGCATCCCGTGACACGACTGGCAGTTCATTCCGAACCGGATCACGTCGCTGTGGTTGAACTCGAACGATCCGACCTTCACGGTCTTGGTCGGCACCTGGTGGCAGAGCGTGCAGCGCGCCGTCCCCTCGCCGGGCTTCCGGCCCTTGAAGTGGCAGAGGATGCACGTGGACGTCGTGACCGCCATGTGGCTCCCCTGGACGATCTGCGAGTGGCACGACGTGCAGCGGAGCGTCTTCCCGCGCTTCATCTCGGAGAGGTGCGACGTGTGGTCGAACTGGATGTCGCCCAGCTGGACCTTGCCCATCAGGAGCCGCCGCTCGTGACAGCGGAGGCACGCGGCGTCGGAGATCTCGGTCCAGGGGTTCGTGCCGTACGTGCCGGTGAAGTACCGCGCCACCATCGAGAGCGCCTCGTACTTCTTCCGGATCTCCGCGGTCACGCCGGGCGGGATGTGGCACTCGACGCACGCGACGTTGTTGTGCTTCGAGTGCTTCCAGGACTCGTAGTACGGCTTCATGATGTGGCACGAGCCGCAGAACCGGGGCGTGCTCGTCACCTCGACCGCCGTGACGAGGAACACGAGCCCGAAGCCGATGACCAGCGCGAGGAAGAACCCGGCCGCGCGCATCGGGCCGGGCGCCAGACGGCGCCTCAGCCGTTCGAGCGGGTTCGGGGGGCGCGTCGGACGCGGGGTCTCGTCGCTCAATGCCGGCCCTCGGCCGCGGCCGCGGCGCGCCGGCGCGCGCGGAGGATGATGCCCGCCGTCACGAGGAGGTAGAACCAGAAGAGCGCGAGCCCGACGATCCGCCACCGGCGCTCGGCGAACTTGTCCTTGACCTCGCGCGAGACCTGCTCGGCGATCGAGCGGGCGCGCCGCGTGTGGGGCTCGACCTCGCTCGCGTCGAGCGCGTGCATCACCGGGTACGCCTCCATGAGCGCCGTCCGGGCGTCGGTGAGCCGCGCCTTGTAATCCTCCGTGTAGAGCGGGATCCGGGCGGCCTCGTCCACCAGCTTCTCCGCGTCGTCGATCTGCTTCGAGGCGCCGAGCGCCATCGACTTGAACTCCGCCGCCAGCTTCGCCTCGGTGCCGCCCTTGTCATGGCACTCGAGGCAGACGGTGTCGAGCATCGCGACGGTGGCGGGCTGCGTCTTGTGGTGGTCGTGGCACGCGGCGCACTCGGGAAGGTCCGCCTTGTCCATGCCCGCCTTGTGCGGCCCCGCGATGAAGTACGAGCGGACGGTCTCGTGGCACTGGCCGCAGACCTTGTCGACGTCGCCGATGCCCGGCGGCGTCGCGCCGTGGCTCCCGTGGCATCGCGTGCACTCGGGAGCCGCGCTGTTGCCCGCGTCGAGGAACGCTTTGCCGTGGACCCCCGCCTCGTAGTCGGCGACCACGTCCTGCTTGATCCCGTAGCGGCGCATCAGCGCGAGGTCGCCGTGGCACTTCCCGCACGTGCTCGGAATGTTTCGCGGGAACACGCTGCTCTTCGGATCCGATGGCGGCCGGATCTCGTGGACGCCGTGACAGTCGATGCAGACCGCGACGTGCTCGTCCCCCTTGGCCAGGAGCTGCCCGTGCTTCGAGGTCTGGTAGAGCGCGTACTGGTCGGACGGGAGGTTGTACGGGCGCATCCGCGCGACGTCCGAATGGCAGGACGCGCAGAGCGCGGGGATGTCCCGGCGGCGCGGGATTCCGCGGAAGCCCCCGCGGTGGGCTGCCGCCACGGTGGTCGCGTTCGGATCGCCGCCGTGGCACGACGCGCAGCCGATCCGCTCGGAGTGATGGACGCCCTTGTCGAACTCGACGCGGATGTCCGAGTGGCAGACGCCGCACATGGCGCCCGGCTTGGCGGAGCGGACGTCCTCGGCCGTGAGCACGCGCCGCGCGTTCGCGGCGGCGTGGTGGGTCGCCGGAGCGGGCTCCGGGGTCTCGTTCGCGGGCTCGGGCTTGGCGGGCGCGGCCTTCGCCGCCGGGGCGGGCGCCGTCACCGCCGTCGTGCCTGCCTTGGCCGGCGCCGCCGCTGCCGCGGCTCCGGGTGCCGCCGTCGAATCGGCCGCGGGCGCGGCGCCGGCCGGCGCCGCCGCCAGGACCCAAAGCGCCGCCGCCAGGGTCGCCATCATCGGGGTCATCGCTCGGTCCGCCCTCATCCGTGCACCTCCATGTGCCAGCCGAGCCAGGTGAGCGCCGCCCAGAGGACGCAGGCCGCGATTCCGATGCCGAGGTACATCCGCCGCTTCGGCCCCGTGCCGCCCGTCCGGTCGATGAAGGGGAGGAAGAGCACGGCGGCGAAGAGCGCCTCGAGGAAGAGCCCGCGCAGGAACGACGGGACGAACGAGGGCAGGAGCTGCTGGAGCGCGTGCGGCGCGAGCAGGTACCACGGCGGCCGCGCGTCGGGAGGCGTCGTGAGCGGATCGGCGACGACGCCGAACGGGCGGGGCCAGAGGATGGCGAAGGAGATCAGGGCGCCGACCAGGAAGATCAGGAGCAGCGAGACGTCGAAGATCGCCACGCGGAACGAGCGGCTCGCCGGGGCGGCGTTCACGCGCGACATGCCGACGCGCCGGACGCTCGAGAAGTGGATGTAGAAGAGGGTCAGGATGAGGAGCGGGAAGACCACGATGTGGAGCACGTAGAAGCGCGTCAGGACGAGGGAATCGAGCCCCTTGCCGCCCACGAGGAACGTGAAGATCGGGCCGATGATCGGGAGCGCGTCGGTGACCTCGCGAGCGCGGATCGTGGTCCAGTAGCCCGTGGAGTCCCACGGGAGGAGCCGGCCGCTCAGATCGGCGAACGTGGCCACGACGAACGTCACGACGGCGATCATCCAGATCACCTCGCGGCTCCGTCCGTAGAGCCCGCCGAAGTAGAAGCGGAGGACGCGCCACGCGAGGATCAGGAGGAACGCCACCGCCGCCCAGTGGTGCACCTGGCCGACGAGGTTCCCGAACGAGACGTCGCGGGCGATGGACGTGACCGAGGCGTACGCCTCGCCCGCCGTCGGCTGGTAGTAGAACGCCAGCATGATTCCGCTCACCGCGAGGAAGAGGAAGAGGATGAACGCGAGGATCCCCAGCACGCGCGGCCAGCGGGCGTAGGAGGGGAGCGGCTGCTGCAGCGCCTCCCGCATCGCTTCGCGGATCGGCTTCCGCGAATCGAGCTCGGTCGGGAGCAGGCCGAAGACGCTGAGGAACGAGACGATCTCCGTCAGGTTCACCCGGTCCTCGATCCAGCCCAGGAACGAACGTCTCCCTTCGGGTTTCACGTCCACGAAACGCCTCCGATCAGGTGTGAACGACGATCTCGTCGCCGCGGATCTCGGTCGGATACTGCGGGAGCGGCTTCTTCGGGGGACCGGAGAGGACGTTTCCGGTCTTGTCGAACGAGCCGTCGTGGCAGGGGCAGCGGAACGTCGAGGAGTCCCGCCGCCACTGGAGCACGCAGCGGAGGTGCGTGCAGATGGCCGAGACCGCCACGACCTGCGTCTCGCCGATGCGGACGACGAACACGGGCAGCTCGCCGTGGCGCACCATCCGCGCCTCGCCGATGGCGAGGGACGAGAGCGTCCCCGCGCTCAGGAGCCGCTCGCCGGGGCGCATCTCGTTCGAGGGCGCCTTCATGAAGGACGCGGCGACCGCGCCCGCCGTCGGCACCCAGAGGGCCAGGAAGGCCCGGCTCAGCCAGACGAGGATCTTCCGCCGTTCGGGATCGGTCGGTTCCGTTTCGCTCACGTCGTTCCTCCTGGGGGCGACCCGTCCGCGCCGCCGCGTTTTCCCTTCGCCGCCTCGGCGCGCTCCCGCGCCTCCTCCTCGGCCCGCTTCCGGCGGATCGCCTCGAGCTCGAGCGGGTGCTCCTCCTCCATCTCCTCCTCGGACAGCGTTCCCGTGATCCACGCGGAGTTCATCGGGTAGACGTCCGGGTTGAAGATCACGAAGTAGAAGTGCCAGACGATGATCGCGAGCGTGGCGAGGACCGCCTCGTACACGTGCACCGTCCGCGCGACGTCCCAGCCGAGCTTCGTGAGCAGATCGATGAACGGATCCTGGAACCACATGATGGTTCCGGTCACCGCCATGACGATCGTGCCCCAGACCAGCGCCCAGTACTCGCTCTTCTCGACGTACGAGAAGCGGCCGAAGCGCGGGCGCTCCTTCGTGCGGCCGAGATAGTAGCGCATGGCGGCCGTCGCGTCCTTCAAATCGCTCGGGCGGAGCATGATGTCGCGCATGAACTCCCGGCCGCGCCGGGTCCAGGCGACGTAATAGATGTGATAGAGGGAGGCCAGCACCAGGACGACGCCGGCGACGCGGTGGGCGACGCCCCGCGCCTCGAACATCGCGTTCGCGTAGCGGCGCATCGGCTCGTACAGCCACCCCTGCGGATAGCGGAGGGCGAAGCCCGTCAGGACCAGCACGATGAAGCTGGTCAGGAGCGCCAGGTGCTGCAGCCGCTCGCTCGTCGTCATCCGGACGAAGAGCCCGCGCCCGTGGGGCGCCGGCGGCGCCGCCTCCTCGCCGCGCCGGACGGCCAGGCGGTGCCGCGCCTTCCGGACGAAGTCGAGGACGTTGTGGAAGAACATGCCCCCGATCGTGCCGACGATCAGGATCGTGTAGACGAGGGCGATCCAGTAGAGGAGCGGCTCGTCGGCTTCGGTCATCTCCACGTGGACCTTGCCGTTCGCGAACGCGGACGTCGCGCCCGGGTGGCACTTGCCGCACGTGTACTTGAGGTTCGTGGGGTAGATGCTGCTCCGCGGATCGCTCGACGGGAGGATGTCGTGTGCTCCGTGGCACGACGCGCAGTTCGCGGCCGAGATCGAGCCGCCGCGGATGGCGAGCCCGTGGAACGAGTCGGAGAACGTCTTGAACCGGTCGCTCCGGATGCCGTACTTGGCCGCGAGCCGGACCGAGGAATGGCATGGCGAGCAGACCTGCTGCGAGACGTTCCCCGGCGCGACGGGCGACGTCGGCGCGTTCGCCTTCTGGATCGTGTGCTCGCCGTGACAGTCGGTGCAGACGGGCGCGTCGGTCGCCCCCTTGGCGAGCGCCGTCGCATGGACGCTCGCTTCGTACCGCGCCTCGATCTCCTTGTGGCAGGTGCCGCACGTCTGCGGGATGTGCGCCTTGTTCGCGCGCGATCGGGGATCGAGCCCCTTCGCCATCACGTGGCTGCCGTGGCAGTCGACGCAGTTCGCGGCCTGGGCGTTTCCGGCCTGGAGCGCCGCGCCGTGCACGCTGTGCTCGTACGCGGCGATGAACCCGACGGTCGGCGCCATGCGCGCGCGGACCGCGGGATCGTCGAGATGGCAGGAGAGACAGAGCTTCTCCTGCTCGATCTTGATGGAGACCGAGTCCGCGTGCGAGGCCCCGGTCTTCGGGATCGTGATCGGCTTCTGGTGACAGGTGATGCAGGTCGGAGCGCCCGGCTGCTTCGCCGCCAGGGCCTGCCCGTGCGCCGACGCCTCGAAGTGGGTGACCTCCTCGCCGTGGCAGCGCCCGCAGGACGCGGCCAGGTTCGTCGTGTCGAGCGCGGCGCCCGCTTCACCGCCGACCCGCTGGACGTCGTGAGTGCCGTGGCACTGCTTGCAGGCGGCGTTGTCCCCGCGCTTCGCGACCGCCTCGACCATCGGCGCGTGGAACGAGTGCTTGGCCGGGGCGTTCGTGTGGCAGGAGAGGCAGGCGACGGGCGTGATGTGCGCCTTGTGCGGCGTCTCGTCGGGGTCGAAGCCGACGTGGCACTGCACGCACCGGAGCGAGCCGTGCGCGGAGCGGCGGAGCGCGGCCGCGTCCACGTGGAGGCTGATCGTCTTGCCGCCGCGCTCCATCGTGACGTCGACCTCGGCGTGGCACTCGAGGCAGTCGTCGTCCGAAGGAGCGGCGGCGACCGGCCGGGGTCCGGCGGCGAGGAGCAGGGCCGCGAGGGCGGCGGTCGCGAGCGCGCGCATCACCGGTAGGCGAAGAGCATCGCGTAGAGGATCCAGAGGACGATGATGAATCCCACCGTCAGGGCGGTCCACCCGAACGCGCGGACGGCGCGGAGCACGATCGGGGGATACGGCTCGACGAGGTGGCGCTCCAGCTCGCCGCGCGCCACGAGGGTCTCGTACTCGCCCGGCTTGTCCTCGCGGAACTCCTCGAGCGGCATCCGTCCCGTGAAGATCACCAGGTCCATCGGGAACTTCTCCGGCCGGAGGTGCGTGTTGAAGAAGTGGACGGTGAAGATGAACCCGACCGCGAGCAGCGCCTCGTCGCTGTGGACGATCGTGGCGACGTTGATGAGCCAGCCGGGAAGGACAAGCGTGAAGATCTCCGGGAACCAGAGCATGAGTCCCGTCGTGCCGATGACCATCATGCCCCAAAAGACGGCGAAATAATCGAACTTCTCCCAGTACGTCCAGCGGCCGTACTTCGGGCGCGGGCCGCGGCCGAGGAACCACCGGAGGCTCGCGAAGAACTCCGCGAGATCGCGGCGCGTGAAGATCATCGTGTCGGGCCCGAAGAGGAGCTTCCGCCACGAGCCGTACTCCCGCTTCCTCCGCCGGAAGAGATCGTTGATGTGCGTCGCGAAGGTCAGGATCATCAGCACCGCGGCGAACCGGTGGACGTAGCCCGCCGTCTCGAAGCCGCCGAACGCGCGCGCCATGAACCGGGCCCAGCCGGTGTAGGAGAACTTGAGCGTGAGGCCGGTGAGCGCGAGGCTCATGAAGCTCACGATCATCACGATGTGGAGCACCCGGTTGAGCCGCGTGAAGCGCTCGAACTGGGCCTCGCCCGTCCCCGCCGCGGGACGCGCGACTTCCGCCAGCATCGAGGGCCGCCCGCCCTGCGCCGCCGCGGCGCCGCCCGTTCCGACCGGCCGCTCAGTCGCCATCGTCCGCCTCCTTCGGCCTCGGCGCCTCGAGGCCGGCGTCCCCGTCCGCGCCGCCGGGCTTCGCGGGCCCGGGCTCCGGCTCCCGCTCGGGCGCCTCCGGACCGCCGCCCTCCGCGCGCGTGTTACGCTCGCGGCGCATCGCGATCGCCCGCGGCAGCCAGAGCGCGGTGTGGATCCCGCCGACCGTGAACGTCGCGATCAGGAGCGACGTCATCCCCCAGAACGTCCAGAAGAGGAACGGATACTTCTTCGGATCGTGGTGCGTCGCGTGCGTCAGGTACCCCGCGAACCGCCGCGAAGCGCCGGCGTGGCACTTCTGGCACGTCTTCACCACGTTCGCGTGGCTCAGGTGCGATCGCGGGTCGCTCGGCGGGAGGATGTCGTGCGCGCCGTGGCAGTCGTAGCACTTGGCGGTCTTCGTGTACCCGAGCTGCGACACCTTGCCGTGGTACGTGTCGAAGTACGTCTTCGCGATCTGCTCGTGGCAGCGCCCGCACTTCTGCATGATCTCGAGCTTGAAGCCGGTCTGGTCGGTGCGGCTGATCGTGTGCGCCGTGTGACAGTCGCTGCAGACGGGGAGCTCCTTGTCGGTCTTCCCCTTCATCGTGTAGTGGATGCTCTTCTCGAACTGCTCCTCGATGCCGTGGTGGCAGCGGCCGCACGTCGCGGGGATCCGGTTCCGGTTCACGCTCGAGTTCGGATCGCTCTGCGGCAGCTCGCCGTGCGCCGTGTGGCAGCTCGTGCACATGGCCGTGACGGTGAGCCCGCTCTGGTTCAGCCCCTTGCCGTGGATGCTCTCCGTGTAGTGCTCGATGATCTCGTGCTCGGTGCCCTTGTAACGCCGCGCGGCCTTCTGGCCCTCGCGATGGCACTGCGCGCAGAGACGCGGGACGTTCGTCGGGAACGTGGCCGACGCAGGGTCCACCTTGGCGCGGATCTCGTGCGTCCCGTGGCACTCCTTGCACGTCGGGGCGTTCGGGTCCTTCTTCGCGAAGAGCTGGCCGTGCGTGCTGGTTGCGTACTCCTGCCCGATCTCGGCGTGGCAGGACGAGCAGTCGACCTTCTGCTTGATCGTCTCGCAGGGGCGGAGGCGCGACGCCGTCACGTCGGAGTGGCACTGGCTGCACGCCGTCTTCGCGTGGATCGACGCGGCGACCTTGGCGGCGTCGACGTACAGGGAGCGGCCGTCCTTGCCCGCCTTGAGCCCCGGATCGGCGTGGCAGCGCATGCAGTCCTTGTCGGCCATGCCCTGGTCGTAGAAGACCTTCCGGATCTTGTGCGGCTGATGGCAGTCGACGCACGCCGGCAGCACGTGCGCCTCCTTCTCCCAGAGCTCGCCCTTGATCACCTTCCGGTGCACGACCTCGATCTCCGCGTGGCACTTCGTGCACGTCGCGGCGATGTTCCGCCGCGCGATCGAGGACGCCGGGTCGGTGTGGGGGAGGATCGAGTGCGCCGTGTGGCAGGAGGCGCAGTTCGGCGCCACCACGAGCCCTTTTCGCAGGAGCGCGTCGCCGTGGATGCTCTCGGAGAAGTTCTCGAGGATGTGATCCTGATGGATCGGACGCTGCCGCTGGACCGGCGCCCCCTCCTGGTGGCACTTGCCGCAGAGGAACGGCACGTTCAAGGGCGCGACCGGCGACTTGAAGTCCTTCACCGGGAGGACGTCGTGGCGGCCGTGGCAGTCCTCGCAGCTCGGCGCGAGCTTGTCGCCGTGGGCGAGCGCCTGGCCGTGGAGCGACTTCGCCTGCTGCTCCGCGATCGCGGCGTGGCACGTGCCGCACTGCACGCGGGTCATCGGGGTCTTGTGCGGGATCTCGTCGGGATCGAAGCCTGCATGACACTCGATGCACGCCAGCTTCGCGTGGGCCGATCCGTGGAGCACCGCGGGGTTCACCGTGAGCGAGACGGTCTTGCCGTTCCGCTCCATGGTGATGTCGTCCTCGGCGTGGCACTCGAGGCAGTCCTCGGACGTCGGGGCGGCGAGTGCGCGGGGGATCGCGGGGAGGACGAGGAGGAGCGCCGCGAGCGCGGCGCCGGCGGCATGGAGCCGAGGGGATGAGCGGCGACCGCGGTGCGTCGGGTCGGGGTCGCTTCCTTCCGGCGCGAGGGGGCGCGGGAGGGTCATCTCAACGGTCCTTGGTTATGGGCTCGGGTTCGGGCCGGATCCCAGGCGATGCGGTTCGCCCGGATCCATCCCGTGGGGCCGGATCGCGATCCGACCCCGGTTCGATATCGTGCTCCGCTGAAGCCGTGCGGCACCCGGGGGTTACTTCTTGGCGCCTTCGTCCTTGGCGTCCTTCACCGGGGCCTTCTGCTCCATGAGCCAGGCACAGAGCGTGGCGAGATCCTCGTCCGTGCCCTTCCACGACTTGATGTGCTTCTTGCCCTCCTTGGTCGTGTCGAGCTTCTTCAGGTATTTCGGCAGCCACTCGGCCTTCGTCGTGAGTCCGGTGCTCGAGAGATCGACGGTCTTCTTCTTCGGCTCCTTCGCGTCCTTCGCGTCCGCCTCGTCGGCGTCCGCGCTCGCCTTGCGCTCGATGCCCGCCGCTTCCACCGAATGGCAGGAGTTGCACTTGGCGTCGAGGAACAGCGTCTTGCCGGCCGGCACCTTCTCCTCCGCCCCGTTCGCTGCCAGGGCGCCGAGGGCCACCACCACTACCATGCCCGTCAGGGCGACCACCCAACGTTTCATAGGCGGGGCCTCCTTTCAGAATCCCCATCGGCAACTTTGCCGGTCGGGCGCGCCCGATTCCAGGCGACAGGGGGAGGGGGGAGGTTGGTACTTTGGTAGCGGCGGAGATCGCGCCGGGGGGAGGCGGGCCGGCCCAGGCGGGCGCGGGCCGGAAACCGAACCCGGTGTCCCATGGGGACATGCGGGACGGCGAAAAGACGATTGGAGGTTGCCCTGACATAATGGCGGGTATACCATCGTACCGGTCGGACACGGTGGTGGTGGTCGCAGGGGCCACGCCGGGCCCGGCCGGAACGAATCGAAGCGCACAGACCCGATGTCCCAGAGAGGTTGAGGCATGAGACCCGTTCGAGGGCGCCGCACGAAGAGCCGCGGCGCCACCACCAAGGCGAACGGCGCGTCCCGCGCCCCGAAGCGGAAGCCCGCGACGGCCGCGCGACAGGGCGCCCGCACCATTCGAATCCTCATCGCGGACGATCTGCCGATGGATCGGAGCGGCATGGCCGCGATCCTCGGCACCCAACCCGACTTCCAGGTCGTGGGGGAGACCTCATCGACCTCGGAGGCGGCGAAGCTCTCCCGCGAGGTGAAGCCTTCGGTCGTAATCCTCGCGCTACGGCTCGAGCCGATCGACGGCCGGACGCCACTGGCGACGATCCACGCCGCGTCGCCTGAGACGCCGATCCTCGCCGTCGCGGAGCGGAGCGAGGGGAACTGCCTCGTCCTCAACCCGCCGGGATCGAAGCGCGGGGAGGCGGGAACCCCGCAGCTCGTCTGCTCCACCGGCACCGACTGCCTCCAGCTCGCGGTCGCCGAGGGCGCGACCGGCACGATCCGCCGGAGCGCGACCCCCGAGGAGCTCTTCCGGGCGATCCGCATCGTCGCGTCCGGCAGCGCCTGGTACGAGTCGGGGACGGCCACCGCGATCATGCGCCACGCCCTCGCCGGAAACGGCTCGACCGGCACGGTCGCGCCGCTCTCCTCGCGCGAGCTCCAGGTGGCCGAGCTGATCTCGGCGGGCCGCTCCAACAAGGAGATCGCCACGGCGCTCGACATCAGCGAGCCGACGGTCAAGAAGCACGTCGGTCACATCCTCGAGAAGCTCGGGCTCCAGGACCGGCTCCAGGTCGGTCTCTACGTCGCCCGCAACCCGCTGGTGCTCCAGCCCTTGGAGTCGAAGCGCCGCTGACGCGGCCCCAGCCACCGCCTCACGTATACTTTCGTCCCGTCATGGGTACGCCCGCCGCCGCGTAGACTGCGCGCGACGGCGGGCCGATTCTTGATGGCGCACGGCAACACGGTGGCGCCCCGACCGCGGCGGCGCCGGGACCTGGTCAACGGAGGAAGCACATGAAGCGCGCGTTCGTGATCCTGAGTGCGGTGGCGGTGGCCCTGGCGATGACCGGCGTGGCGAAGGCGGCCGACGAGGAGCCGGCCGGCAAGAAGCTCTTCCTCGACAACAAGTGCAACTCCTGCCACACGATCGCGTCGCAGGGCGTCGAGAAGAAGTCGTCCGCGGAAGCCGAGGAAGCAAAGGACGCGAAAGAAGCGAAGGACGCGAAGGAAGGCGAGGCGAAGGAAGAGGCCACTTCCTCGAAGAAGAAGGTCCCGGATCTCGGCGGCGTGGGCGTGGAGCGGAAGGCCGACTGGATCACGAAGTACCTCCAGAAGACCGAGGCGATCAACGGCAAGAAGCACATGAAGAAGTTCCGCGGCACCGACGAGGAGCTCGCGACGCTCGCCGCCTGGCTCGAGTCGCTGAAGGACGAGACGGCCAGCAAGGCCATGATGGAGCAGGAGAAGACCGAGGGCGGAGACGCCAAGGCCGCCGACACCAAGGCCGCCGAGACGAAGACCGAGGGCGAATCGAAGTAACGCGATCCTGACCGCGGTCGTTTCCTGATTCGGGCGGCGGACGTTCGAGGGGCCGCCATGGCGCTCTCCTTGGTGGCGCTATTCCGCTCCTCCGGCTCCGCCGCCCACATCGTTTCCGCGCACGCGCCGGTGCCATCACCGCTTGGCGCCGCCGCGCCGCTCCGCTACCGTAGACGTCTCACCGCGCACCGAATCTCGCTCACGGGACGAAGGGGGGACCCACCGTGAACGCCACGATTCTCGTCATCGACGACGACGCGGGGCTTCGCCGCGCGCTCCAGGACCGGCTCGAGTTCTGGGGGCACACGGTCGACGCGGCCCCGGACGGCGATGCCGGCCTCGAACGGGCGGCCCACCGCGCGTACGACGTGATCCTGCTCGATCTGTCGATGCCCGGGCGCTCCGGCATGGAGGTGCTGCGCGCGCTCAAGGCGGGCGAGTGCGGCGCCGACGTCGTCGTGCTCACCGCGTACGGCACCGTCGAGGCCGCAGTGGAGGCGATCCGCGGCGGGGCCGCGGATTTCCTCCTCAAGCCGGCCGACTTCGACCTGCTCCAGACGGTCCTCGAACGCCTCCTGGAGCGGCGCTCGCTCGCGCTCGCGAAACGCGCACTCGAGGAGCGGATCGGGGCGACGGACGAGGTCATGGCCGGCGCCTCTCCAGCCATGCGGACGGTCCTCGAGGCGCTGGAGCGCGTCGCGCCGACCGATTCCACCGTTCTGCTCACCGGCGAGAGCGGTTCGGGCAAGGGCTTCCTCGCCGAGCGGATCCACGCGCGGAGCAAGCGGCGGGACGGCCCGCTCGTCTACGTGAACCTCGTCGCCCTGAGCGACGACCTCGCCGACTCCGCGCTCTTCGGCCACGAGAAAGGGGCGTTCACGGGCGCTACCGCGCGCCACGTCGGCAAGATCGAGATGGCGGCCGGCGGGACCGCCTTCCTCGACGAGATCGGCGACATCACGCCGCGCCTCCAGACCAAGCTCCTCCACTTCCTCGAGTCGAAGGAATTCGAGCGGGTCGGCGGCGCGCGCACGTTCCGCGTGGATGCGCGCCTCATCGCGGCCACGAACCGCGATCTCGGAGCCGCCGTGCGGGAGGGCACGTTCCGCGAGGACCTGCTCTACCGCATCAACGCGATCACGCTCCGCGTCCCGCCGCTTCGCGAGCGGCGCGAGGAGATACCCGTGCTGATCGAGTACTTCCTCCGCCGCATCGCCGCGGACATCGGGCTCCCGACCCCCCGCCTCGCGACGCGCACGTCCGAGATCCTCGCCGCCCACCCGTGGCAGGGCAACGTCCGCCAGCTCCGGAACGTGATCGAGCGCATGGTGGTCCTCGCGCGCACCGACACGCTTACCCCCGACCTCCTGCCGCCCGAGTTCTACGCGCCGGCCGCCGAGGCGCCCGACCGTCTCGACACGCTCCCGCTCAAGGACGCGATGCTCGAGTACAAGCGCGCGCACGTCCAGAAAGCGCTCGCGCGCGCCGGTGGGAACCAGACGCGCGCGGCGGAGCTGCTCGGGATCCTGCGGCCCAACCTGAGCCGCATGATCAAGGAGCTCGGGGTCGACCCGAGCCGTTATCGGGACGCTACGGGGCCAGACACTGGGTCATGAGCCGGTAGGACTGGACTCCGTTCGACGAGCACTTGAAGTCCTCCATCCAGAGCTCCGAGCCTCCCTGCTGCGGGGCGATCCGCTTCGACTTCATGAAGACGGCCTCGCCGCCGATCCCCGAGAACCCGTTCTGGTCCTCGCTGATGTTCGCGGTGTACGGCGCGCCCGAAGGCACGGGCGGCCACTGCGTCACGTCCATCGGCGTGATGGTCAGCGTCCCGTGGATGCCCGACTGGTACTCGTACCGGCCGGTATCGTCGACGTACGTCGTGCGGGCGAGCGTGACGCTCCCCTCCACGTACACCTGGTCGTACGGGCCGTCGGAGCAGAACGGCTTCGGGATCAGCTGCCCGTACGGCAGCGAGAAGCTCTGCGTCCAGCTCCCCGCCGGAGCCTGCGGCAGATCGGCCAGGTGGAAGATCATGACGCGGCCGTCGGACGGTAGCGGCACGTCCGCGGTCACGGGGCCGAGCGGGCCGCCGATCAGCATCTTCAGCTCGTCGGGGAGCCCGGCGTAGACGTCCTTGTTGATCGCGCGGTACGTCGGGTTCGCGCCGATCGGATCGCTGACCGCGGGCGCGGCGAGGAGCGGGAGCCGCGCGAGGTCGCTCGCGACGATGTCGCGGGCGAGGGCCCAGGAGAGGACCTCGTGGTCCGCGGTCCCGGGGATCAGCACCTCGAAATGCGCGGCGCCGAGCGTCCAGGTCCCACCGCCGAACGGCGCCTCGGTCTTCCAGAGACGAAGGTGCACGCGAAGCGGCGCGTACTCGCCGAGCGTGAGCTGGACCACGCTCCCGTGCCAGCCGCCCGGCTCGGTGTATGCGACCTGGGCGCCGCCGTTCGCGTCCATCCACCGCTCGTTGAACGGCGGCATGCCGGAGATCGGCCCGAGGTCACGGTTCCCGTCGAGCGCCATCAGGGCCCCGCGGAGGCGGACCGGATCGCAGTCCCCGACGATCGCGAACTGGATCGGGTCCTTCGCGGTTTCATAGGAGCTGCCGGTGTACGGCCAGAGCGTGAGCGAATGGCCCTCGGCCGTGATCGTGCCGAGCCCGGACGGGGCGCCCGGACTCTTCTGGTCGGCGACGAGGACCGCTTCGGTCCCGGAGCGGACGCTCGCGGCGCCGTCGGGCCCGGTGAGCGTGGAGTGGGACGTACGCGACGACTTGGAGCAGCCGGCCGCGGACGCCACGACGAGCGCCGCCGCGACGACGGCGACGACCATGGAATGCGCTGGGGTGCGATTCATGGCATGACCTCCTTAGGGACGATGCGCCGCGGAGAGGGCCCCGGCGAGCCGGGCCTCCCCGTGACGCTGGACGATCCCGGCCGCGATCCGTTCGGCGTTGGCCAGGATGGTGAGACTCGAGTTGACGGCGAGCGACGAGGGGATGGCGGCGCCGTCGGAGACGTAGAGCCCCGGGTAGTGGAAGACCTCCCCCGACGCATCCACGACGCCGCGGGACGGCGAGTCGGCCATGCGGCACGAGCCGACCTGGTGCGCCGTGAAGAAGTGGAGATCCGGGTACGGCGTGCCGCTCCCGTCCAGGTACTGCACCTGGACCGGACGGCATCCGCTTCGGCGGAGAATGGATTCCAAGAGTCCATGCGTTCTCTGCGCGTAGCGAGACAACGATTCGTCGACGGGGAGATGGACGCGCGGTCCGTCGCTTGCGTCCAGGGTGATCCGGGCGGAGGGGTGCGTCAGCCCGATCGCGTACAGGATCATCATCCTCCGGCGCGCCGCGCGCAAGAGGGAGACGTGCCGCTCCCCCCAATAGTCGCGGCGAAGATCGCCGCCGGCAGGAGCAAGGCGCGCCCCCGCCATCAATTGGAGCGGGAGCGGCTTCACCGCGGCGATCGAGATCCCGTGCGACTCGAGGAACTCGTAGCTGATCATTCCAGGATGCGAACGGCCGACGTAGAGATCCCCGTCGGGGAAGCGGTCCGGAAGGATGCCCGCGGCCTTCACGCTCCCGTTGAACGCGACGTGGCGCCCGACGTGCCGGGAGAGGAGGCCGAGGTGCGGCTTCGAGCGGAGCAGGAGCGCGGCGGTGCCGACGGTGCCGCCCCCGAGCACGACGAGGCGCGCGCGGAACGTCACCGGATCGCCCCCGTCCGTCGGACGGCAGCGGACCTCGTACCGGAGGGGGATCGAGGGGATCGGTCCACCCGTGGGGACGGAGCGCACCTCCACGATCGTGCGGATCGACTCCGCGTCGAGGCCGGTGCGGATCTCCGCGCCGGCGCGCTCCGCCTGGGGGAGGTAGTTGAGGAGCAGCGACTGCTTCGCCGCGTAGATGCAGCCGGTGACGCAGTAGCCGCTCCCGACGCAGCCGCGGACCGCGTACCGCGCCCGGTCGCACGAATAGCCCAGCTCCCGCATGAGCTGCGCGAAGACGAGCCCGGTCCGCGGCACGTCCTCCGGCGCGATCTGGCGGACGTGGAGCATCTCCTCCGCGAGGTCGTACCAGGGATCGAGCGCGGCGCGGTCGAGCGCCCGGGGCCAGAGCGGCGCCCCGTCGCGGTCGCGCTGCGCGAACGCGAGCGACGGCGCCCGGAGCGAGACCATCTCGTAGAAGCCGGAGCCGCCCCCCAGCGCTTCCGCATACGTCAGGTTGAGCCGGTCGCCGGCGAGGCCCTTCAGGTAGCGCCGGATGTAGCCCGGGTCCTGGGTCTGCCGGAAATCGCGGAAGGGATCGAGCCGCGGTCCCTTCTCGATCACGACGACCCGGTGTCCGGCCTCCGCGAGGCGGAGCGCCGGGGCCGCGGCGCCGAAGCCGCTGCCGATCACGAGGACGTCGGTCTCCACGGGGCGCATGGGGCGGCTCTTCACGCGGGATTCCCGGACGCCGTCGCCGGCGTCGCGAGGAATCGCGCGGGGTCGGGGTAGCTGATCTCGGCGCGATCGAAGCCGTCGTTCGCGCCGGGGAAGTCGATCACCGGGGCGCCGCCGTCGTCGTAGATCCCGGCGAGCGTCGCGACCTGCGTCAGGAAGATCGCCCCTTCGTAGAGCTTCCGGGTCAGCGCGTCGGCGCGGAGCCCGTCCTCGACGACGCGCGCGCGCCGCTTCGGATCGAGCGCTTCGAACCGCGCGCCGCCGAACCGCGCGCCCGCGCGCTTGCAGAGGTCGGCGGCGAAGAAGCCGCGGTAGGGCGCGAACGGATACGCCTCGTCCCGGAAGCAGCGGGTGAGCGCGGCGGGCTCGCCTTCGACCCCGGGGACGATCGTCTGGACGAACGCCGCGAGCGTCCGGTCGGCGACGTCGTCGTCGTCGAACGCGTCCGGGTAGTCGCGGAGCAGGACGCGGACCGGCGTGCAGCCGGTCGCGGCCGCCGCCGCGGCGCCTCCGAGGAGGAGGCCGGCGCGGCGGAGGAGATCCCGGCGCGTGATCGGGCGGTCGAGGCCGAGGGTGGCGGCGATGGAGTCGTGGCGGTCCATGACCCCATGCCATTCCACGATCCGTGCCGGGCCCGGCGCGGCGGCCCGCGCCCCCCGCCGATCGGGTCGGGGCCCAACGGGTTGCGCGAGGCGCGAGGGCGCGACGGGGCGACGCCGCCCGGCGGGGGCGGCTCGCTGACCGTATCGCGAGGGCTACGCCGCGGTATCGGCGGCTCCCGCCGCTAACCGGCGGCCTCCGCCGTTTGCCTGTCCCATCCCGTGCGGTATGCTGCGGGGAGTCGCCAGGATGGACTTCCGTCTCCAGACCCCGAGGACCCCGAGGACCCCGAGCCGTGGCCGCTTCCGACGAGGAACACACCGCCAAGCCTCACGCACCCGGACACCCCGACGAGAACGACGATCGACCGCTCCGCCCTCCGCGCCCGGCGATCGGGCTTCGCCTGATGCCCGACGGGCGGTACGAGCTCCCGCCCGGCAATCCCTGCGAGGGGTGCGACCACTGCTGCCGCTACATGACGATCGAGATTCCGAAGCCGCGCACGAAGACCGACTTCGACAACATCCGGTGGTACATCCTCCACCGGAGCGTCTCGGTCTACGTGGACTGGGAGGGGTCGTGGATGGTGCAGTTCGACACGCCCTGCTCGTGGCTGAGGGACGGCCGGTGCACGCACTACGCGCTTCGGCCGGAGATCTGCCGCGACTACGATCCCGCCGACTGCGAGCGGTACGGCACGACGGCCGCGGAGAAGTTCATCCTTCGAACCGAGAAGGACCTCGAGCGCTACCTCGAGGAGCGGAAGGCCCGCGCCGCGGCCCGGCGGCGACGGCGCGCCGCCGTGGCCGGGACCGGAGGGCGGCGCAAGCGCGCGACCGGATGAGGCGCCCGTCGCCGCGGGCGCTCGTCGCGGCCCCGCTCCTCGCCGCGTCGCTCCTCGCCCTCGTTCCCGTCCATCCCGCCGGGGCCGCGACCGTGCCGTGGCGCCCCTGGAGCCGGGCCGCGTTCGAGCAGGCGCACCGAGAGCGCCGCCTCGTGCTGCTCGAGATCGGCTCCACCTGGTCGCACGCCTGCCACGTCGTCGAGAAGACGGTCTGGGGCGACTCCACGGTGACCGCCGCCGTCGACTCCTACTACGTCGCGATCCGCGCGGACGGCGATCGCCGCCCCGACATCGCCGACCGGTACCTCGCCGGCGGATGGCCGACCACGGCGATCCTGACGTCCGACGGGCAGGTGCTGATCTCCCAGGACGTGATCGATCCCCGCGCCGTGCGCTCCATGCTCCGGGAGATGCACGCGCTCTACGCCGAGAACCGGATCGACATCGAGCGCCGCGCCGCCCAGTCGGCGCGCCTCGTGGAGCGGACGTGGCGGAGCGACTCGCTCGTCGCCCCCGACATGCCGTTCGAGGAGTGGTACCGGAAGAACCTCGACGCCGTGCGCCAGGCGGAGGACGCGACGAACGGCGGGTTCGGCGCCGCACCGAAGCTCCCGCAGTTCGAGTCGATCCGGTTCCTCCTCGCCGCGGCCGCGACGCGGAACGACCGGGACGCGCGCGATCTCGGCCTGCGCACGCTCCGCGCCGCGCTCCACCTCGAGGACCGGCTCTGGGGCGGCTTCTTCCGATTCGCGGGCGACGCCGACTGGAAGCGCCCGCACACGGAGAAGCTCCTCACGGGGAACGCCGACGCGCTCCAGGCGCTGATCGCGGCCGTGGACGTCGGGGGAGGCCCCGCGTTCCGCGACGCGGCGCTCCGCACCGAGGGCTTCGCGACCACGTTTCTCTGGGATCCCGCCCGGGGCGGTTGGTGGGAGAGCCAGGACGCCGATCTCCTCCACCGGAGCGGGGGCGAGCCGCCGCTCACCGGCGAGGTCTACTACGGGCTGGGGGACAAGCTCCGGCGGGAGCAGGGGATTCCCTCCGTCGACTCGCTCTTCCTGGCGGACGGCAACGCGCGTATGGCGTCGGCGATCCTCCGCGGCGAGCGGTCGGGCCTCTGGAAGGGGGCGGCGACGGCACGCGCGCTCCGGGCGCTCGACCGCCTCTGGGCCGTGCAGCGCGCGCCGGACGGGGCGTTCTACCACGCGTGGGAGCGCGGCCGGGCCACGCTTCCCGGGCTCCTCTCCGACCAGGCGTACGCGGGCCTCGCGCTCCTCGACGCGTACGAGACCACGAAGGACCGGAAGTACCGGACGCGCGCGGAAACGGTGGCGCGCTGGATCCGCGACCACCTCGAGGACCCGGTGGGCGGCGGATTCCGGTACGGCGTGCGGGACACCACGGCCGTGGGCCGGCTGCGCGCGGGGGACAAGCCGGAAGGGGCGAACGTCGCGGCCGCGACGTTCTTCGCCCGGCTCTACCAGCTGAGCGGGCGCGACGAGGATCGGCGCTCGGCCGACCGCGCGCTCGCCTGGCTCCGCTCGGGGGACGTGCTGGTGCTCGATCCCGCGCGCGCGGAATTGGGGCTCCGGCTCGTGACGATCGAGGAGTCGGAGCCCGCGAAGCGCTAGGGGCGGGGGACGATCTCGCGGACGAGGTCGAGGGGGTCGCCGATCCGGAGCGGCCCCGCCGCCAGGAACGGCTGCGCGCGCGCGGCGCCGACCGACCAGCCGTTCACGCGCGAGACGGCGTCCAGGTACTCCGACACGGTCCGCGCCCCCTCCCCCGGCCGCGGCTTCTCGGGATTCGAGAACTGCGAGCGGTGGCACTCGAGCGCGCGCATCCAGTCGTCGTAGTACTTCGAGACGTCCACCAGGAACGTCGGGCGCGTCCCGGGGGGCAGGAAGTAGTAGAAGAGCGCCTTCGCCTGGTACGCCTCTCCCTCGATCGGCGCCTTACGCAGGTGCGCGAGGTTGTAGGCGTGGGAGACGAGGATGCCGGTCTTCCCGTGATCGTTGTGGCCGAGCCCGCGGCCCGGGGGGATGTCGTAGTACGGCGCGAAGATGATCTCCGGCCGGTGCCGGCGGATCGCCGCGGCGACGCGGCAGCGGTTCTCGAACGTGTCCTCGATCCGGTGATCGCCCATGTCGAGGTTCTCGCGGACGTCGAGCTTCAGGATCGCGGCCGCGTCGGCGCACTCGCGGTCGCGCTCCTCCGGCGTGCCCCATCCCATGTCGCCGCGCGTCATGTCGATGATGCCGGTGGCGTGGCCGAGGTCCTTCAGCTTGAGCAGCACACCGCCGGCGCCGATCTCGGCGTCGTCGGGATGAGGACCGAAGACGAGCACGTCGAGCTTCATTCGGATTCGGGCTCCTTGGTCTTGAAGAGTTGGTCGAGCTTCGAGCGGGCTTCCTTCGCGCGGTCCCCGGATCCGACTCCGGAGCGTCCGGCGGGATTCAGGGTAAAATAGTCGCAGAAGTTGCGCCGCTCGCGGTCGGTCACCCACGCCGCCTGGGGCTCGCGGCACTTGTTGTGGGCGCCGGGGTCGTAATGGCGGCACTGCACGCAGGCGTGAAGATCCCGTCCGCACTTCGGGCATTCGGCATCGCGCGGAATCCGCATCGCGGGATCGAGCGCGGCGCCGCAGAACGCGCAGGCACTCATGGGAGTCCCTCCATGAACGACGATCTCCGATGATAGAAAGGCGGCGGGACGGGCGGCTAGGCCTTTCTCTCGCTCTGGTGCTCCTCGCGGGCGGCCTGGCGGGCGGCGGGCGGCCGGAGCCGCCTCGGTCCGGCGCGCTCGTGCGGGGCGTCTGCCTCGCCCACATCCACCGGCGGGACCTGGGATACGGCTCCGACCGCTCGCGCGCGACCCTCGAGCGGCTGCACGGACTCGGGGTCGATTGGATCTCGCTCACGCCGTTCGGCTACCAGCCGAACGTCCACGCCCCGCGCATCGTCTTCCGGGGGGACCGCTCGCTCGGCGACTCCTCGCTCGTCCGGGAGACCCGGGCGGCACGCGCGCTCGGGATCCGCACGATGATCAAGCCGCACCTCTGGGGCGGCGACTTCTGGCGCGGCCACTGGGCCGGCGACATCGCGATGAGCGACGAAGCCGACTGGGACGCCTGGTTCCACGACTACGCCGCGTTCATCCTCCACTTCGCGCGGGTCGCGGAGGCCGCCCGCGCCGACGCGTACTGCGTCGGCTGCGAGCTCGTCCAGACGACGCGCGCGCACCCCGAGCGGTGGCGCGCGCTGATCCGCGACGTGCGCGCCGTCTACCACGGCAAGGTGACGTACGCCGCCAACTGGTACGGCGAGTACGACCGGATCCCGTTCTGGGACGACCTCGACTGGATCGGGGTGAACGCGTACTTCCCCCTCTCCCGCGCCGCGACCCCGACCCCCGAGGAGATCGCGCGCTCGTGGGACCGGATCGCCCCGCGGCTGGAGGCGGTCGCCCGCCGGTACGACCGTCCGATCCTCTTCACCGAGGTCGGATTCCGGAGCGTGGACCGCGCGGCCGCGACCCCGAGCGACTGGCCCGAGTTCGACGAGGATCCGAAGCCGAACGCGGCGGCGCAGGCCGCGGCGTACGAGGGGACGTTCCGGGCGCTCTGGGGCCGGCCGTGGATGGCCGGCTTCTTCTGGTGGAAGTACTACACGACCCCGGGCTACGAGGAGCCGGAGGAGATCGACTTCACGCCCCGCGGAAAGCCGGCGGAGGCCGTGCTGGCGCGGTACTACGGAGCGCCCGATCCGGAGGCCCGCGGCCTTGACAGGGCGGCCCGCGCCCCCGATGATGGCGGGGAAGGGTCCGGAACCGCCCGGACCCATGCCGCCACCCCGGGAGGCCCATGAGGTCGATGCGCTCGGGTTGGGGATGGATGATCGGCGCGTTCTCGGTGGCGCTCGTCGCCGGATGCGCGCAGTCGCACGCACCGGCGCCGAAGGCGGACACCTGGAACACGTCGTACGACGCCGCGCTGGCGGACGCACGAAAGACCGGCCGGCCCATCCTCCTCGACTTCTACACCGACTGGTGACAGTGGTGTAAGGCTCTGGCAGAGTCTACGTTCACTGATCCCCAATTCATCGACTGGTCGCGGAAGTTCACGCTCGTCCGCGTGAATGCCGAGGTCGACACGGTCACGGCCAACCGCTACCGGGTCCACGCCTATCCCACGGTCCTCGTCCTGAAGAAGAACGGCGACGAGATCGATCGGATCGTCGGCTACCTTCGCGCGCCCGGCTTCATCCAGCAGGCGGAAGACTATCTCGCGGGGAAGGGGACGCTCGCCGCCATGCAGGCCGAGGAGGCGACGCGGGGGAACGATCCGGCCTTCGTCTACGACCTCGCCGAGAAGTACTTCGGGCACGGGCTCACGGACGAAGCGCGCACGCGGTATCTCCGGTTCGTCGAGCTCGATCCGCAGAACCGCACGGAGGAAGTCGACGACGCCCTCTACACGCTCGCGCGCATGTGCCGGAAGACGAAGGACTACGCGCAGGACCGGAAGTACGCGCAGCAGATCCTCGACCGCTACCCGAAGAGCGACATGGCGCCGTACGCCGTGCTCGAGATCGCCGGCGCGTGGAAGCGTGCGGGCGATCTCCCGAAGGCCCGCGCCGGCTACCTGGAGTTCGTGAAGCGCTACCCGAAGGACGAGAACGCGTCGTGGGCGAAGGAGCAGGCCGACACGCTGGCGGCGAAGATGCGCCGTCCCGTCGCCTCCTGAGCCCGCCGCCCGCCACGAACGTCCGCCCCCGATGAAGCTCGGAATCCTCGGACCGCCCCAGAGCGGGAAGTCCTCGCTCTTCACGGCGCTGACCCGCGGCCAGGCCGAGTCCGGCTCCGCCCGCGGCGAGAAGATCCACCTCGGCTCGGTGAAGGTGCCCGACACCCGGCTCGAGCACCTCCGCGACCTCTACGAGCCGAAGAAGTTCACGCCCGCGAAGGTGGACTACGTGGACGCGCCGCCGCTCGAGACGACGGGGCGCGCGGAGCGCGGGGCGCTGGCCGCGCTGACGGCGCTCCGGGACGTGGACGCGTTCGTGCTCGTGATCCGGGCGTTCCAGGATCCGTCGGTGCCGCACTTCCTCGAGCGGGTCGATCCCGCGCGCGACGCCGGCTGGCTCGCGAGCGAGCTGATCCTCGAGGACCTCGCGGTCGTCGAGCGCCGCCTCGAGCGGATCGACAAGGCGCTCAAGGTGGGGAAGAAGCCCGAGGACCCGAACGAGTACGAGGCGCTCCGGGCGGTGCGCGAGGCGCTCGAATCGGAGCGGCCGGCGCGTTCCGCGACGCTGAACCCGGCGCGGGCCCGGTCGCTCCGAGGCTTCCAGCTCCTGACGATGCGCCCGTGGATCGTCGTCGTGAACGCCGACGACGAGGGGCTCCGGCAGGGGGAGGCGGCGCTCACCGCGCCGGTCGCCGCGCGCTTCACCGAGGCCGCGCCGCCGGTCATCGCCCTCTCCGCGAAGACGGAGGCCGAGCTGGTCGCCCTCTCCGACGAGGACGCGAAGGAGTTCATGGCGGTCCTCGGCATCGAGGAGCCGGGACTCACGCGCATGATCCGGCTCTCCTACACCACGCTCGGGGTGATCTCCTTCTTCACGGTCGGACCGGACGAGGTGCGGGCCTGGACCGTCCGGGACGGGGCCCTCGCCCCGGAGGCCGCCGGGGAGATCCACAGCGACCTCGAGCGCGGATTCATCCGGGCGGAGGTCATCGCGTACGACGACCTCGTCCGGGCGGGCACGATGGCTAAGGCACGGGAAATGGGCCTCTTGCGGACCGAGGGGCGAGACTATAGAGTGCGGGACGGCGACATCCTGAACATCCGCTTCAGCGTCTGACCGAAACCTCCCCGTGGCCCGGAATCGTAATCAGGGCAAGAGAATCGCCCGAACCGACCGCCACCCAGGAGGAGTTCCATGTTCGCTAGGATTCGAGGTGCCACGGCCGTTTGCCTGACGGCCCTCGTCGCCGTCACCGGATGCACGCAGGGGGCCGGCGCCGCCGAGGTCCGGAACGTGAGCGAGCGGGTCTTCCCGCTCGAGCCGAACGGCGACGTCACGATCGCGAGTCAGAACGGCCGGATCTCGATCGAGGGCTGGGACCGATCCGAGGTTCGGGTCCAGATCACCCGCACCGTCCGAGCCGACGACGAGAAGCGCGCGCAGGAGCTCCTGCGAGGGCTCATGGTCGACGTCGAGACCGCGCCGAACTCCATCAAGCTGACGAGCCGCTACCCCAAGCGGCACGAGGAGGTCGGCATCTGGGCCATCCTCGTGAAGAAGATCGAGTCCCTGAACATTCATTATTACCTTCAAGTTCCGCGCGACGCTTCGCTCGACTTGAGAACCGCGAACGGCGCGATCCGCGTGCGCGGCGCCGGGCGCTCGGCGGACGTCGTGACCGTGAACGGCGACGTCGAGGTGGCGGGCACCGGCGGCCCGGTGGACGCGCGGACCACGAACGGGGAGATCAAGCTCACCGGCATCGCCGGCTCGGCGACCGCCCGGACCACGAACGGCGACGTGACGGTGGAGATCCTCTCGCTGCCCGGCGACGGCATCGTCGATCTCGGGACCACGAACGGCAACATCGAGGCCCGGCTCCCGAAGGACATCCACGCCGACGTGGAGGCCGTGACCACGAACGGGCGGGTGGACCTGGGTTTCCCGGTCAAGGCGCAGGGGCGTCTCACTTCGAAGACGATTCGCGGTACTATCGGGGGAGGCGGGGCGCACGTCACGCTCCAGACCACCAACGGCAGCATCGATCTCTCGCCCGGGTCGGGCGGAAGGAACCGTTAGACCAGGAGGACCGTTCGTGAGCAGCGGAATCCCGCACGCCAACATCGCCGCCCAGGGGCCCCTGAGCCGGGGCGACTTCCTGATGCTTCTCTTCTGGTTCGCCGACACGTACGCCGTGCCGGAGGTCGTCGGCATCCGGGGGCTCTCCCGGCTGACCCGTCTCGCCGCCATCGTGGGCGACGAGACCGGCTTCGCCCGGGAGATCTCCCCGTTCTTCGCGTTCCACGCGACGCCGGACGGCGGGATCGCGAGCGTGGACGTCTGGCGCGAGCTGCTCGGTCTCCGGGCCTACCAGGTGATCAAGCCGATGCCGGCGGACGAGCCGATGCCGGGCGAGGAGTCCGGCGAGCGCCGCTACCTGCTCGAGGCGCACATTCCGCCCCACGAGCGGGACGACTACCCGCTCCCCGCCTTCTTCGAGCGCGACGTGCTCACGAACAAGGGAACGTTCTTCGCCGCGAAGCGCGAGGATCAGCAGGTGGCGCGCCGGATCGCGGTGCTGAAGGGGGTCGCCGAGCTGAACCGGCTCCCGCTCGCCGAGCTGACCGCGCGCGCGCTCGATGTGCTGAAGATGCCCGCGGCGCGCTAGGGCGACCGCGCGATCCCCCCGGGGCGGCGCTCCGGGGACGAGGCGCCGATGTTCCGAATCCTGTTCACCCTCTTCCGATTCCTCTTCGTCCTCTTCGTCCTCCGGATCGGCGTCGATCTCTGGCGCGGCCTCACGGGACGGAGACCCGCGGCGTCGCGGCCCGGCGCGCGACATGAGGATCGCCCCGGCGGCCGGGCCGGCGCGCAGGGCCCCGTGCAGGGGAAGCCGCGCGAGACCCGCCGCGCACGCGCGCGGATCGATCGCGACGGCGCCGTGGACGTCCCGTTCGTCGAGGTCGGCGCGGGCGAGCCGGGACCGGCCGCCGCGCCGCGCGGCGCCGAGCGGGGCTCCTGAGGCACCGCGTGGAGCAGCGGCTCCGCGTCGCGACCGCGTCGCGCACCCACTTCGTGCCGCTCGCCGGGCGGATCCGCTCGGAGGCCGGCGCCCTCCTCGGGCAGGACGGCCTCCTCGTCGCGAGCGTCCCGCACACCACCGCCGGGATCTGCGTGAACGAAGGATACGATCCCGACGTGATGGAGGACGTGGGGCGCGCGCTCGAGCGGCTCGTTCCCTGGAAGGGCGACTACCGCCACGCCGAGGGGAATGCCGCCGCGCACGTGAAGACGATGCTCGTCGGCTCCTCGGTCTCGATTCGGGTCCGCTCCGGCGACCTGGCGCTCGGCCGCTGGCAGGAGATCTTCCTCTGCGAGTTCGACGGCCCGCGCGAGCGCACGGTCGTCCTCACGTTCCTCCCCGGATGAGCGGGGGCGGGGCGCCGCGCCGTGACTGACTCCCTCGATCTCTTCCCGGAAGAGCGGGGCCGCCGTCCCGCCGCGCGCCAGCCGCTCGCCGACCGGATGCGCCCCCGCTCGTTCGAGGAGTTCGAAGGACGCGAGGCGCTCCTCGGCCCCGGCTCGCTCCTCGGAAACGCCGTGCGCACGCGCGACGTGCCGTCGGTGATCTTCTGGGGCCCGCCCGGCTGCGGCAAGACGACGCTCGCGCGGCTCCTCGCCGAGGCGAGCGGCGCCGCCTTCGAGCAGTTCAGCGCGGTCACGTCGGGCGTGAAGGAGGTGCGCGAGACGATCGAGCGCGCCCGCGCCGCGCGCCGGGCCTCGGGGAGCGCGACGATCCTCTTCGTCGACGAGATCCACCGCTTCAACAAGGCGCAGCAGGACGCGTTCCTGCCGCACGTCGAGGACGGGACGATCGTCCTGATCGGAGCCACGACGGAGAACCCGTCGTTCGAGGTGAACACGGCGCTCCTCTCCCGGATGAAGGTGATCGTGCTCGACATGCTGGAGGAAACGGCGCTCGGGCGGATCGTGCGCCGCGCGCTCGCCGACCCGGAGCGGGGCCTCGGCGGGACCGGCGTGACCGCCGACGACCACGTGGTGGGGCTCATCGCGTCGATCTCGGGGGGCGACGCGCGGATCGCGCTCCAGACGCTCGAGATCGCGGCCGGGCTCGCGCGCCGCCGGAAGCCGCCCGCGATCGTCGCGGAGGACGTGCGCGAGGCGGCGCAGCGTCGCGCGCTCCCGTACGACCGGGCGGGGGAGGAGCACTACAACATCATCTCCGCGCTCCACAAGTCGCTCCGGGGGAGCGATCCCGACGCCGGGCTCTACTGGCTCGCGCGGATGCTCGAGGCGGGGGAGGACCCGATGTACGTGGCGCGGCGGCTCGTCCGCTTCGCGTCCGAGGACGTCGGGCTCGCCGACCCCGGCATCCTCCGGCTCGCGATCGCCGTGAAGGACACCGTCCACTTCCTCGGCATGCCCGAGTGCAACACCGCGCTCGCGCAGCTCGTCGTCGCGCTCGCGCTCGCGCCGAAGAGCAACTCGGTCTATCTCGCGTACGGCGCCGCGGCGCGCGACGCGCGCGAGAAGGCGCCGTACCCGGTGCCGCTCCACATCCGGAACGCGCCGACCCGCCTGATGAAGGACCTGGGCTACGGCGAGGGCTACCAGTACGCGCACCAGCTCGAGGACGCGATCGACACGCAGCGGTACCTGCCCGAGGAGCTGGGGGACGCGCGCTACTGGCGCGCGGTCGCGCGCGGCGCGGAGAAGGAGCTGGGGGAGCGCCTCGAGCGGATCCGCGCGGAGAAGGCGAAGCGCCGCGGGAAGGGCGCCGAAGGCACGTGACCCTCCCGCTCGACCGGCACTGGAAGAACGTCGGCTGGATCCTCTCCGTCGAGGTCTTCTGGGGCATCTCGCTCGCGCTGATCTCGATGGTCGCGGTGCTCCCGGTCTTCCTGAAGCAGCTCGGGGCGAGCAACGCCGCGCTCGGCGTCCTCCCGATCGTCTGGATCCTGACGACGTCGATTCCCGGCATCTTCGCCGCGCACCTGACGGGGCACCTCGCGCACCGGAAGCGGATCGTGATCCTGCTCCACGTGGCCGCCGCGCTGCCGTGGCTCTTCCTCGCCGCGTACTTCGGCCTCCTCGGGCGCCATGCGCGTGGCGCCTCCATTCCGGTCTTCCTCGGCGTGTGGGGCGGCGCGTGGGTCCTGATGGGGCTCACGATCCCGATCTGGATCAACTTCATCGGGAAGGTGACGCGCCCCGAGCTGCGCGCGCGCTCCTTCGGCACGATCTTCTTCTTCCAGACGCTGATGGGGGTGATCGGCGGATGGGTGGGGAGCCGGGTGATCGGGAGCGGGGTGCCGTTCCCGGGGAACTACGCGATCGGGTTCCTGATCGCCGCGGTCTGCATGGCCGCCGGCGCGATCTTCTTCGTCCCCGTCGTCGAGGAGGCGGGCGCCGTGGCCGAGCCGAGCCCCGCGTTCGCGACGATCCGGCGCCACGCGCGCGAGATCCTCGCGGATGGGGGCGGGCTTCGGACGTATCTCGGCGCGCTCCTCCTCTCCACCGGGAGCTACCTCCTGATCACGTACTACCCGGTCTACGCGGAGAGCCGCTTCGGACTCCGGCCGCGCGACTCGGCGATCTACACGGCGGTCTGCATGGGGGGATCGATGCTGGGAAGCGTCCTGACCGGGATGATCGGCGACCGGTTCGGGTACGCCAAGGTCGCGGTGATTTCGCTCTCGGCCCTCACGGCGGGGCTCGTCTGCGCGGTCTGGGGCGCGCACCCCGTGTTCTACTACGTCACCGCGTTCGCGCTCGGCGTCTTCATCGTGGCCGACCGCCTGGCGCTCTACAATCTCTCGATGGCGTTCTGCCCGCACGAGGACAACACGGCGTACCTGGGGATCGTGCCGGCGCTGGTGGGTCCGTTCATGGCGGTGGTCGCGGGATCGTCCGGCGCGCTGATCGACCGCTTCGGCTTCACCCCGGTCGCGACGGTCGGGCTCGCCGCCGCCGCCATGGCGCTCTGGCTCGTGATCTTTCGCCTGCCCGAGCCGCGGTACTCCCGCGCGGGACGCCGCGCCGCGCCGTAGCGTCCGGCGGGGCCGTTCGCCGTCCCGCGCCCGGCCGCTCCGACCTCGCCGCGCCGCTACTTGTACGCCGGGATCCCCGTCACCGACTCGCCGATGATCAGGTTGTGGATGTCGTGCGTCCCCTCGTACGTGTAGACCGACTCCAGGTTGCAGAGGTGCCGCCCGCACTGGTACTCGTCGGTGATCCCGCTCGCGCCCAGGATGTCGCGTGCCATCCGCGCGCAGTGGAGCGCGACGTCGATGTTGTTCATCTTGCCGAGCGAGATGTGGTGGGGCTTCACCTTCCCCGCATCCTTGAGCCTCCCGATCTGGAGCACGAGGAGCTGCGCCTTCGTGATCTCCCGGATCATCCAGGCGAGCTTGTTCTGGACGAGCTGGAACCCGGCGATCGGCTTGTCGAACTGGATCCGCGTCTTCGCGTAGTGGAGCGCCTCGTGGTAGCACGCCATGGCCGCGCCGACGCCGCCCCACGCGATGCCGTACCGGGCCTGGTTCAGGCAACCGAGCGGGCCCTTGAGCCCGTCGACGTTCGGCAGGAGGTTGTCGGCGGGGATCCGGCAGTCCTGGAACGAGAGCTCCGACGTCACCGACGCGCGGAGCGAGAACTTGCCGTGGATGTCCCGGGTCGAGTATCCGGGCGTCCCGCGCTCGACGATGAAGCCGCGGATCCGCCCGTCGAGCTTCGCCCAGACGATCGCGATGTGCGCCACGCCGCCGTTCGTGATCCACATCTTGCTGCCGTTCAGGATGAACTGGTTCCCGTCCTTCCGCGCCGTCGTGATCATCCCGCTCGGGTTCGAGCCGTAGTCGGCCTCCGTGAGTCCGAAGCAGCCGATGATCTCGCCCTTCGCCATGCCGGGGAGGTACTTGTCCTTCTGCGCGTCGGAGCCGTACGTGAGGATCGGGTACATGCAGAGGCCGCCCTGCACCGAGACGAACGACCGGAGGCCGCTGTCGCCGCGCTCCAGCTCCTGCATGATCAGCCCGTACGCGACGTTGTTGAGGCCGGGGCAGCCGTAGCCGTGGATGTTCGCGCCGTAGACGCCCAGCTCGCCCATCTCGGGGATCAGGTGGGCGGGGAAGGTGCCCTCCCGGTTGTGCTTCTCGATGACCGGCATGACCCGTTCCGAGACGAATTCGCGGATGGTGTCACGGACGGCGATCTCCTCTTCGCTCAGCAGGCCGTCGAACTCCAGGAAGTCGACGCCGTCGAACTTCTGCATGACCCCTCCGAGGTGTTGGCGATGCGGGTTCGTCGAACGCGGCAAGTCCCTGAGGATAAGGGCGGTCGCGGCCCCGCGCAACGCCGCAGTGTCGGGCGGAAACGGCGAGGCCGCCGCGGTTTCCCGAGGCGGCCCGCCGGCCGGTGCGCCGACCGATCTTTCGGAAGGGGGGCGAAAGTGGGCGCGGCGCTACCAGCCTGCCTTCCCGGCCGAATACGTGGAGAAGTGCTCGAGCGGGGCCCACATGCCGCGCGTCGCGTCCTCGCCGGACGTCGTGACGAGCGCCGTGCCCGCGTCCTCGACCTCCTGGACGAGCGTCGGCTCGGCCACGAGATCCTTCGAGCACGCGAGCCCGGTCCAGCCGCCCTTCGCGGGGTCGTACCAGTACATGCCGAGCGTGTCGGCTTCGACATCGGTTCCGATCGTCGTCACGGCCAGCGCCACCGGCGCCTTGAAGCCGTTCAGCGACGCGGGCGCGATGTCGAGGTCGACGACCATCACGGTCGAGTCCCGCATCCGCATCGTCACCGTGCCGACGCCGTCGAAGGCGCCGGCCGGGATGTCGAGGAGGAACCGCCCGCAGCGGAGGCTGCCGCCGACCGAGCCGTCCACGTCCTTCGAGACGAGGACCGACCGGTCGGCGGCGGCGAGCGTGCCGGACGGGAGCGCCGTCGCCACGGACGCGGGGACGTACGAGACCGAGCCGTCGGCCGCGACGACGAGGACCATGGGGCCCGTCGCGGCGCCTCCGTTGGTCCCGCCGCCGGGAGCCGGGGCGACCGGATTGGCCGAGCACCCACTCAGGAGGAGCGCCGCGAGCGCGGCCGCCGCTAGCACGGCCGCGCCGCCCGCGCAACGTCCCGGCATCGAGCGGAGCGCGCTCACGCCGCCTCGTCCAGGTTCGCGCCGTCCACGATGCCCGCGTCGCGGAGGTAGCGCACGTACGCGTCGCGAATGAAGTACGTCGCGATCACCGCGACGAACGCGCTCATGTAGCCCCACGTCAGGAACAGGATCGCGAAGAGGTACCCGAGCAGGTTCAGGACCATGGCCCCGGCCAGCTCGTACGGGAACGCGAAGCTCGTCCTCCAGACCTCCCGCACGGAGCCGCCGGTCTTCAGTCCCACGACCCCGGCCACCAGCCCCGTGTTGATCAGGAAGTACGTGACGCCGGTCGCGAAGATCGGCAGCGCGTTGAAGGGAGAGATCAGGTCGTGCACGTTGTCCGCACGCCCGCCCAGCGCGTGGAAGAGGAGCGACGCCACGTAGACGGTCGTCGCGCACATGCCGAAGTTGAAGAGCCCCTGGTACCATGCGCGGCGCCGGAACACGAAGTCCGCCATCAGGCCCGCCGCCGCGCAGAGCACCACCGCCGTCGAGGCCGGCAGCAGGATCAGCGTGGCGATGTTCGCCGCGTTCGCCATGCTCAGGTAGCCGCGACCCTTCGGGGCGGGGAGCCAGAGCACCTCGCCGAGCAGGTTCGCCAGGAACCAGAAGAGGAGGGGGAGGAGTCCCAAGGTCGGGTCGGGCGCGCCCGCCGCCCACAGCGCGAGCCCGCCTGCCGCGACCACCAGGGTGACGTAGACCGCCAAGAGCATCTCCTCGCCCCTCCTCTCCAGTACCGCGTCGCCGGGCGCTCCGCGCCCACCTCCGGCTTCCGAGCCTATCGTCGGTCTGGATGTAAGGCATGGGGTGTGCCGGAAACTCGGTATTCATAAATGATGTTATCGCTGCATATTACGTGTATCGCTTCGTCCGACGTCGAGGCGGGATCCGCGCCATCCGGCCCAGGAATGGCTCGATCGGACCGGGCCGCTGCCCGGAGGCGGGGCGCTTTGCGGGAAGGCGGCCGTGCGGTATAGTGTCGCGTCTCACGCGTCGACGGCGGCTCCGCCGATCGCGGAACCCGGTGTGTCCCCATCGTCTAGCCCGGCCTAGGACACCGCCCTTTCACGGCGGCAACAGGGGTTCGAATCCCCTTGGGGACACCAGATTTCCGCTGGCGCTGAAGATGCGGCGCGGCGATCCCCGCCGTCTCCGAAGGCGCCATCCCTCACATCCAACCCTCGCCCCCGCTCGTCCTCCTCCCTGGAGAGAGAGCGGCACGGCGTCGCGGTGTGTGCCGTCAGAATCGCGGCGTGGCCGGCGGTGGGCGCCGCCTCTCGTCGTCGGATTGCGGCGCGCGGTCCACCGAGGCAAGGTGGCTATGGACGGGTGGCCCGCCGGTTGGGGTGAGGCAACCAGCTTCGATGGGCACGCTCGGCGGGCTACGGTCGACCCCCGACCGGTGCGCCGTCAGACTGGCAGCCGCGTGTGACGGCATGGCAGGTCTCCGAGGTCTGCGGGCCACACGAGGGCCGCCCTGTGGGGCCGGGTTCCTTGCTTCTCCAAGGCTTACGCCGCCCCAAGCACCGCCTTCCTCGCTGGCACGTGCGATGCTGTTCCAAACAGGATTTGTCGACCTCCTCGGCTCCAGTTCTCGTCGAGGCGTAGTCACGATTCCCTCGGAGCAGCTTCCCGTGCCGTAGCCTCGAGCCGCGGAGTTCGGTTCTCGCGCGCCGACGTCGGATCCGGCGCGCCTTTGCCGCTCGAATGCGGGCACCCCGCCCGCAGGAGGCCTCCGTGACGTGCTCGAGAGTCGCCCCCCCCAGCGTGGCCCAGACTCAGCGAGTCATTCCTGTTCATGCTCGGGTCCGCAACGTCGCAACCCGATTCCTTCTTCTCGTGCTGTTCCTGCTCTTCCTCCCGCGACCCGCATGCGCCCAAACGATCGATGACGGTTTCTGGGTCACGAACGGCCCGGTGAACACCGTGGTGCGCGACGGACGGACGATCTACATCGGAGGAAAGTTCACGCGGGTCAGTCCCGCCTCGGGATGCGGCGTTCCCTTGGACGCCTCGAGCGGGGCGCCTCTCACCTCGTTCCCCATGGTGACCGGCGGAGAGATTCTAGCCGTCGTGCCCGACGGCGCCGGCGGCTGGTACATCGGTGGTCTGTTCGAGTCCGTCGGGGGCGTCGCGCGGTCCAATCTCGCGCACATCGCGTCGGACCTGTCCGTGTCGCCGTGGAATCCAGGCTGCGATTCGTTGGTTCTTGCGCTCGCGGTCAGTGGCAGCACGATCTATGTGGGTGGACAATTCTCGACGATCGGCGGACAACCACGGAGCAACATCGCCGCATTGGACGCCACGACCGGGCTCGCCACCTCGTGGAGTCCAAACGCGGACTGGTGGGTCGGCGCGCTCGAGGTGAGCGGGACGACCGTCTACGCCGGCGGGACGTTCACCAGCATCGGCGGTCAGATGCGATCAGGCCTTGCGGCCCTGGACGCGAATACCGGATCCGCGACCGCGTGGAATCCTAATCCCGTCGGCACCCTCGCGATCTACGCGCTCGAAGTGGTCGGGTCCACGGTCTACGCCGGGGGGGAATTCGGGACCACCATCGGAGGGGCAGGGCGGGCCAACCTGGCCGCC
>JBLMXB010000104.1:0-58984 GCA_050257555.1 Hyphomicrobiales bacterium
CCCAGACGGAGGAGGTCAAGCAGTCGATCGGATACATGTCGCAGCTCTTCTCGCTCTACGCCGACCTCACGGTCGAGGAGAACATCGAGTTCTTCGCCGGGCTCTATGGGGTCGAGGGGGAGCGGCTGGCCGCGCGGAAGCGCTGGGTGGTGGAGATGGCGGGCCTCGCGGGCGAGCGGGGGCGGCTCACGCGCGACCTCCCGCTCGGCTGGAAGCAGCGGCTCGCGCTCGGGTGCGCCGTCCTCCACGAGCCGCCGATCCTCTTCCTCGACGAGCCGACGTCGGGCGTCGACCCGCTCGCGCGCCGGCGGTTCTGGGACCTGATCTACGCGATGACGGAGCAGGGGACCACGGTCTTCGTCAGCACGCACTACATGGAGGAGGCCGAGTACTGCCACCGCCTCGCGCTCATGAACCGGGGCCGCCTGATCGCGCTCGACACGCCCGGGGCGCTCCGGGCCTCGATGCGGGAGCCGCTCCTCGAGGTGCGCGTCTCCGACGGCGCCGCCGCCGCGGACGCGCTCCGCGACGTTCCCGAGATCCTCGAGTCGGGGCTCTTCGGCCGCGACCTCCACGTGGCCGCCCGGGACGCCGCCGCGGCTCGGGGCGCGATCGAGCGCCGGCTCGCCGGTCGCGGGATCGCGATCCACGGGATCACGGAGATCGCCCCCTCGCTCGAGGACGTCTTCATCGCGAAGGTCCGCGAGGCGGGCGGGACGGTCGCGGCGTGAGGGGGGCGCGATGCTGAACCGGACCCGGCTCCTCGCCGTCGCGCGGAAGGAAGTGATCCAGCTGAGCCGAGACCCGCGGAGCCTCCTCCTCGCGTTCTTCCTGCCGACGCTCCTCCTCGTGCTCTTCGGGTACGCGATCACGTCGGACGTCCGGAACATCGCCGCCGCCGTGGTGGACCAGGACGTCTCGCAGGAGAGCCGGGCCCTCGTCGACGCGTTCCGCTCCTCCGGCTACTTCACGGTCGTCGCGACGCCGGCGTCGCCCGAGGCGATCGGATCACTCCTCGACCGGTCCCGGGTCACGGTCGCGCTCGTGGTCCCGCCGGACTTCGCCGCGAAGCTCCGCGCGGGGAAGCCGGCCCCGGTCCAGGCGATCGTGGACGGGAGCGACGCGAACACGGCGACGATCGCGATCGGCTACGCCCAGGCCATCGTCCGCGCGTTCGACCAGCGGCGCGGCGCGACGGCCTCGATCGTGGCGCCGATCGATCCCCGCTCGCGCATCTGGTACAACGAGGACCTCCGGAGCCGGAACGCGATCGTCCCCGGCCTGGTCGGCGTGATCCTGATGGTGGTGGCGGCCATGCTCTCGTCCCTGACGCTCGCCCGCGAGTGGGAGCGGGGGACGATGGAGCAGCTCGCGAGCACGCCGGTCGGCCGCTTCGAGATCGTCTTCGGGAAGCTCCTCCCGTACCTCGCGATCGGCGTCATCGACATCGTGATCGTCTCCGTGCTCGGCGTCCTCGTCTTCGGCGTCCCGTTCCGTGGCGACCCCGTGCTCTTCATGGCGCTGTCGCTCGCCTTCCTGACGGGTTCGCTCGGGCTCGGCATCTTCATCTCGGCCGTCGCGCGGTCGCAGGTCCTCGCCACGCAGATCGCGATGGTCGTGACGTTCCTGCCGTCCTTCCTCCTCTCGGGGTTCATGTTCTCGATCAGCATCATGCCGCCGTCGCTCCAGGCGATCACGTACCTGGTCCCGGCACGCTACTTCCTCGTGGTGACCCGGGGGATCTTCCTGAAGGGCGTGGGGGTCGAGGTCCTCTACACGCAGGGGCTCCTGATGATCCTCTTCGCGGCCGTCGGCCTCGTGCTCGCCACGCGCATCTTCCGGAAGGAGCTCCGGTGAAGCGCCCCGCCGCCGCCGGCCGGATCCTCGGCATGCTCCGGAAGGAGTTCCTCCAGATCTTCCGGGATCCGCGCCTCAGCCGGATCATCTTCGTCGCGCCGCTCCTCCAGGTGGTCGTGTTCGGGTACGCGGTCTCGACCGACGTGAAGGAGACGTCCACGTACGTCGTGGACCTCGACCGGAGCGCCGACTCCCGCGCGCTCCTCGACGCCTTCACCGCGTCGGGCTACTTCCGGATCGTCGGCCGGAGCGACCGGCCCGCCGACCTGGCGAAGGCGATGGACCACGGACGGGCGATCCTCGGGCTCGAGATCCCGCCCGACTTCACGGAGCGGTTCCGCGCCGGCAAGGGAGCGTCGGTCCAGATCATCATCGACGGCACGCAGTCGAACACGGCGACCGTGGCGCGCGGCTACGCCGAGCGGATCATCGCGAGCTTCGGCCAGCGCGCGCTCGACCGCCCGGCGGCCGGCGGCGTCGACCTCCGGGAGCGCGCGTGGTTCAATCCCGAGCTGGTGAGCCGGAACTACAACGTCCCGGCCGTCGTCGGCACGCTCCTCATGCTCGTCTGCCTGATCCTCACCGGGCTCGCGGTCGTCCGCGAGCGGGAGCTCGGCACGCTGGAGCAATTGATGGTGAGCCCGCTCCGGCCGGCGGAGCTGATCGCGGGGAAGACGATCCCGTTCGCCGTGATCGGCCTCGTCGACATGGCCCTGGTCGTGGCGCTGGCGCTCCTCTGGTTCCACGTCCCGTTCCGGGGGAGCTTCCTCCTCCTCGTGGGCGCGAGCCTCCTCTACATCGTCGCGGCGCTCGGCATCGGGCTCCTGGTCTCGACGATCTCCGCCACGCAGCAGGAGGCGTACATGGCGAGCATCCTCGTCTTCATGCCGTCGGTCCTCCTCTCGGGATTCATGTTCCCGGTGACGAGCATGCCGGAGCTCTTCCAGTGGATCACCCTCGCGAACCCGGTGCGGCACTACATCGTGATCGTCCGGAGCGTGTTCCTGAAGGGCGCCGGCTTCGAGGCGCTCTGGCCGCACTTCCTCGCGCTCTTCCTGATCGGCGCGACGATGCTCCTGGTCGCGTCGACGCGCTTCCGGAAGTCGATCGCGTAGATCGCCGATCCCGCCGCCGCCGCGCCGCCGGTGCCCGCATGGCGAAACGCACGGCGCTGCGCGCCGCGTCGCGCCTCGCGAATCGCACGCAAGCGATTCGCGGCCCGGATCCGACGCTCCCCCGGTAACCGCCGCAGCGACGCGCCGCTATCGGCGCGCTCCCGCCGTTGGCCCGCGGCTTGCTCGATTCCGGCACGTACGCGGAATTCGCCGGGCTGGCCCCCACGGATGGGGCACGCGGTGTGTGTGTCATCCGACTCGCTGGGGGTGTACGCCATGTTTCGCCATCCGATGCGCTCCATCCTGTCCGTCGCTCTCTCCCTCACGCTCGCGGGCGCGCTCGCCTCGCGGGTCGAGGCGGCTTCGCCGGTGCTCAGCCTCCCCGGCGCGCAGAGCGTCTCCGAGGGCCAGCCGCTCACGTTCCAGGTCTCGGCGACCGACGCCGACAACCAGACCGTGGTCCTCACGGCATCCAACGTCCCGACCGGGGCGACGTTCACCGACCATTGGAACAACACCGGCACGTTCGACTGGACCCCGGCGATGGACCAGGCGGGCTTCTACCAGGTCTTCTTCCTCGCCGACGACACGTTCGGCGGGACCGACGCCGGCTCCGTGCAGATCGAGGTCGTGAACGCGAACACGCCGCCGGTCCTGAGCTTCATCCCGGACCGGTCGGTGGAGCAGGGGACCACCCAGTTCGTCTCGCTGAGCGGGTACGACGCCGACGGCGACGCGCTCTCGTACACGGCGTCGGGCCTGCCGGGCTACGCGACGCTGACCGACTTCGGGGACGGCACCGCGGCGCTGACGCTCGCGCCGACGCTGTCCACGCCGCTCGGCGCGACCACGATCACGGTCGCGCTCTCGGACGGCCAGGCGGAGACGTCCCAGTCGTTCAGCGTGACGGTCACCGGCTCGCTGACGGCGGGCCCGCCGGTCCTGAGCCCGATCGGCGACCGGACGGTGGCCGAGGGGGCGACCGCGCAGGTCGCGCTCTCCGCGTCCGACACCGACGGCGATGCGCTCGCGTGGTCGGTCGCGCTGCCCGGATTCGCGACGCTGACGCCGACGGGGAACGCGCCCGGCTCGGCGACCGCGACGCTCACGCTCGCGCCCGGCTACTGCCAGGCGGGGAGCTACCCGGCCACGGTCTCCGTCAACGACGGCACGACGTCGGCCTCCGAGACGTTCACGATCACGGTGACCGACGTGAACCGGGCGCCGGCGTGGGCCGCGGCCTCGTACGCGGCGACGCTCGACGCGGGCACGAGCACGACCCTCGCCGTCGCCGCGCAGGATCCCGATCAGGCGTGCGGGCTCCCGGCCCCGGCGCTGACCCTGACCGGCAACGACAGCGGCGGCGCGCTGACCGCCTCGCTCGTGGACGCCGGGGACGGGACCGGTGCGCTCTCACTCGCCGCTTCGTCGGGGAGCGCGGGCGGTTACCACGTGATGCTCCACGCGTCCGACGGCTCCTTGGGCGCCGACGTGACCGTCTCGGTGACGGTGAACGCGGTGCTCGCGGACGCCAGGGCGCGCGCCTGGACCGACTCGAAGACGATCCGGCTCAACACCGGGAAGCCGCGCGAGACCTTCTCGCTCGAGCCGGTGGGCGGGTCGTTCGCGCTCTCGTCGATCGACGCGGCGACCCTCCGCCTCGCGGCGTGGGACGGCGCCGGGTCGGTCGCGGCGATCGCGCCGGTTCCGGGCTCGCTCGACGCGACGCACGACCGCGACGGGAACGGGATCACGGAGCTGCGAATGGATTTCGCGAAGGACGACCTGAGGGCGCTCTTCTCGAACGTGGCCGATCCGGTCGTGGCGGGCGCGATGACGATCCGCGCCACGCTCGCGGACGGCCGCACGGTCGCGGCCACCGTGAACGCGGACGTGATGCCGAGCAAGATCCACGCGCTCAAGCGGATGGGACCGAACCCGATGAACCCCGAGGCGGTGCTCACGCTGGATGTCCCGATGGCGGGGCGGCTTCGCGTGCGGGTGTTCGACCTGAGCGGTCGCCTGGTCCGGACGCTCCTCGACTCGTCGAGCGAGCCGGCCGGGACGCGTGATCTCCTCTTCGACGGCCGCGACGACCGCGGCGTGTCGCTCGCCTCGGGGCGCTACTTCGTGCGCGTGGAGACGGCGGCCACCGACGAGGCCGCGCCGCTCACGATCTTGAAGTAGCCCGATCCGGGATGGAACGCCGCTCCCCCGCGGCGAGGGCGGGAGCCCGACGCGCCCGCGTCAGACGCTCCCGCCCGCTTCCAATCCCGCCGCCGCGCCGAGCAGGGCCTTCAGCCAGTCCCGCCAGATCGGCGCCAGCCACCACTTGAGGAAGATGTCGAGCAGGAGGAGTACTGCCGCCGCGAGCAGGAGCCGGGCGACCGGCGCCCGCGCGGCGCCGCGCCGGAGGAGGCGCGGATAGCCCCAGAGCGCCCCGGCCGTCCCCGCGAAGACGAACGCCGCGACCCGGATCGCGGCCCACGGCGGCCAGGCGATCAGCGCCGCGGCCAGCGGCCCGGTGCGCGGGTCGGCGTGCGCGGCGACCCACCCCACGTACGCGTTCATGTACCCGAGCAGGATCGCGCCGAGGACGAGCGCCGCCGCGCCGGCGCTCGCCGCGGAGAGCACCAGCACGAGCGCGAATTCGATCAGGACCCGCGGGAGGAAGAGGCGGATGTGACCCTCCTGGCCCGCGCCGGTCGCGATCCAGCGGACCATCTCGTCGCGGTAGGGGGACGCGTTCCAGATCCCGGTGGCGGCCGCGTCGGGCCAGCGCGCGCTGGCCGCCACCGTCGCGATCGAGAGCCCGACCGCCCACGCGAGCGCGAGCGAGACCGCGCGTCCGGCGCGCCCCGCGGCCACCGCCCGCCCGTAGACCAGGGAGAGCGGCAGCACCGGGAGGGTCGCGAAGAGGATCGGACTCCCGAGCGGCAGGAGCGCCCAGGGGAGCAGGAGGGCCGGGATGACAGCGATCGCGAGAGCGGATATCATGAGCGCGCGAGTATAGTCCCGTCCGAACCCGACTCCCAAAGGAGAAGTCCATGGTGCAGGAATTCCAGAGCTGCGCGCTCCTCGACTACGCGCGCCCCGAGCAGGAGAAGGGGATGCGCGAGGCGCTCGAGCGCGTGCGCTCGAGCTTCGGTACGAAATACCCGCTCGTCATCGGCGGGAAGCGGATCGAGACGAAGGAGACGTTCCAGAGCGTGAACCCGGCGGATCCGGCGCAGTGCGTCGGCGCGTTCTCGATGGCGACGCCCGACCACGTGAGCCAGGCGGTGGCCGCGGCGGACGAGGCGTTCCATCACTGGCGCTGGATGCCGGCCGAGGAGCGGGCGAACGTGCTCCTCCGCGCCGCGGGCATCATGCGCCGCCGCCGCCACGAGATCTCGGCCACGATGGTCTACGAGGTCGGGAAGAACTGGGCCGAGGCCGACGGCGACACCGCCGAGGCGATCGACTTCTGCGAGTTCTACGCGCGCGAGGCGATCCGCTGGGGCGCGCCGCAGCCGCTCGTCCCGAACCCCGGCGAGAGCAACCTCTACTGGTACATCCCGCTCGGCGTCGGCGCCGTCATTCCGCCCTGGAACTTCCCGTTCGCGATCACGGCCGGCATGACGGTCGCGAGCATCGTGACCGGCAACACGGTCGTGCTGAAGCCCTCGAGCGACGCGCCGCTCACGGCGTGGCGTCTGATCGAGGTCCTGGAGGAGGCGGGCGTCCCGAAGGGCGTCCTCAACTTCCTCCCGGGTCCGGGCGGCACGATGGGCGACGCGCTCGTCGATCACCCGCGCGTCCGCTTCATCGCGTTCACCGGCTCCATGCAGGTGGGTCTCCGGATCCACGAGCGGGCCGCCAAGGTGAACCCCGGGCAGATCTGGCTCAAGCGGATGGTGCTCGAGATGGGCGGCAAGGACTTCACGATCGTCGACGAGGACGCGGACCTCGACGCGGCCGTCGCCGGCGTCTACGCCGGTGCGTTCGGGTTCCAGGGGCAGAAGTGCTCCGCCTGCTCGCGCGCGATCGTGCACCGGTCGCTGATGAAGCCGTTCCTCGAGGGCCTCGAGGCGAAGGTCCGCGCCATGACGATCGGTCCGACGGAGGATCGGAAGAACTACCTGGGGCCGGTCGTGAGCGCCCGGGCGGAGAAGACGATCCTCGAGTACATGGAAGCGGGGAAGAAGGAGGGGAAGGTCCTCACGGGCGGCGGCAAGCACGGCGGGCCCGGCTACTTCCTCCAGCCGACGGTCTTCACGGACGTGAAGCCCGACGCGCGGATCGCCCAGGAGGAGATCTTCGGGCCGGTGCTCGCGGTCGTTCCGACGACGTCGTTCGACGAGGCGGTCTCGATCGCGAACGGGACGATCTACGGCCTGACCGGCGCGTACTACTCGCGGGACCGGGCGAAGGTCGTCGAGGCGAAGCGTCGTCTCCACGTCGGCAATCTCTACATCAACCGGAAGTGCACCGGGGCGCTCGTCGGCATCCACCCGTTCGGCGGCTTCAACATGAGCGGCACCGACTCGAAGGCGGGCGGGCGCGACTATCTCGGGCTCTTCCTCCAGGGCAAGTCGATCGCGGAGCTGGTCGGGTGATCGCCCGCGGTTGACGCCGCGTCAACCGACGGTTCCGAATCGTGAGGGGGCGGCCGGACGGCCGCTCCCTCGATTCGTTTCGGCAGGGCGCGTCCGTACGCGCGGATCGCGGAAGCGGCCGACGCTTCCGTGGCGCGGCACGAACCTCGCATATCTCCGCGCGGTCCCCGGCATCCACGTCCATCCGGAGGTCGCGCCGTGCACCGCTCGCCGCTCGTGCCCTTGCTCTTGTTCCTCGTCGCCGCCCTGCCCGCGCCCGCCCGCGCGGGGCTCCTCTCGCTCACCGTGGTCGGAGGGCTGAGGGCCCTGGACGGCTCCACGGAGATCGCGGAGCCGATCGCCCAGGAAACGCTCTCGAGCACCACGCTGACGCAGCTCGCGTCGCCGCTCCTCTACGATCCGGAGGCGCTCTGGGGTCTGACGGTCCGGATCCGGAACGACTCCGATCGGGACATTGCGTTTCCCGACGCGCTCCCCGGCGTGTCGGTGCTCACCGGCGTGACCGGCGTCCCGGGCGTCAGTACCAAGCTGAACGTCGCCGCGGGGGGCGCGGCGGGGAAGTCGGGCGCCGCGGGTGCCGACGGCGGCGTGAGCCGCACTGCCCTCGACATGACGACCGATCTCGACGCGATCCCGTCCGCGGCGTCGGGGTCGAACGGGGGAGGGGGCGGCGCCGCCACGGGCGTGGCGGAGAACTGGATCTCGGTGACCGGCGCGTCGGGCGAAGATCTCGTGGCGTACCTCGCCGGCGCCACGCTCCGCCCGGGGGACTGGATCGACATCCCCTACTTCATCCGCATCATCGCGTTCGGGAGATCGAGCGAGGACGCGCGGATCGGGATCGGGTTCGACCTCCCGACGTTCTCGTATGGCGGCGTCACGGTGACCACCGGCGCCTGGACGGGTGAATTCGCCGGGCCCGGAGCCGCGGGCGTGCCCGGCTCCGTGCCGGAGCCACCGGGGATTTGGGTGATGCTGTCCGCGCTAGCGGGGCTTGTCGCGGGCGGGCGCCGGATCGGCGCGCGCCACCAGCGCCGCGAATAGCGTACGCGCGAAGACGGAGAGCGTGTCGTCGCGGGCGCCCATGACGACGACGCGATCGCCCGCGCGGGCTCCCTCGGTCACGAGCGCGAGCGCGTCCTCGCGCGTCGGCGCGACCGTGACGGCCAGGCCGCGGGCGACGAGGCGCGCGGCGAGATCCTCGGAGCGGATCGACCGGTCGGCGGTCCCGCCGGCGTCGTAGATGGGAGCGAGGAGGAGCCGGTCCTCCGGGCCGAGCCCGCTCGCGAACGTGTCGACGAGCTGATCGGCGAAGAAACGGGTCGGCCCGTACCCGTGCGGCTGGTAGTAGACCCAGAACCTCCCCGCCGGGCGGAGCGCGGCCAGGGCGGCCGAGATCTTGACGGGGTTGTGCGCGAAGTCGTCGAAGACGTCCACGCCGCCGGCCGCGCCGATCCGCTCGAGCCGGCGCCGGACCCCGCCGAACGTGGCGAGCGACATCGCGGCGTCGACGATCGCGATGTCGGCCGTGACCGAGGCGGCGATCGCGATCGCGGCGTTCTCGACGGTCATCCTTCCGGGGAAGGGGACGCGCGCCGGGGCGCCGCCGATCCGAAAGGAGACGCCGTCCGGGGCGAGGCGGATCGACTCGGCGAGGAGATCCGGCGGCGCCCACGTGCGGACGCCCTCGACGGCGACCCGGAGCGCCGGCAGACCGGTCGGGATCGTGACGCGCTCCAGCACGGGGTCGCCCACGTTCACGACCACGCGCTCGCGCGTCTTCTCGAGCAGCGCCTCGAAGTGACGGGCCGTGACCTCGATCTCCTTGTGGTCGCGGCTCAGGTTCGTGAGCACCGCGACGGCGGCCGAGCACTCCGCGACGCTCCCGTCGCTCTCGTCGGTCTCCACCACGAACCAGTCGCTCCCGCCGACGCGGAGCCCGCCCGGCGTCGTGGCGCCCGGGAGTCCGAGGGCCGCGCCGCCGCCGAGGAACCAGGGGTCGCGACCGGCGGCCACGAAGATGTGCGCGATCATGGCGGTGACCGTCGACTTGCCGCTCGTTCCGGCCACGGCGACGGCCCGCTTCGCGGAGACCAGCGAGGCGAGGAAGGAGCCACGGCGGATCCTCGGGATCTCGAGCGCCTCGGCGCGCCGGAACTCGGGGTTCGTGCGCTCGACCGCGGTGGAATGGATGAGGGCCGTGAGCCCCTCGTGCACGCCGCTTCCGTCCTGGGGCGTCAGGCGGACGCCCGCGCGGCGGAGCGATTCGAAGACGTGGAGCGTGACGCCGCGGTCGAGGTTCCGGTCGGAGCCCGTGACAGTGGCGCCGAGGGCCGCGGCGAGTGCCGCGAGGGGCGCCATGCCGCTTCCTCCGACGCCGCTGAAGTGATAGCGGCGTCCCAGCAGGGGCTGGCGGTCCGGATCGCGCCCGTTCACGGAACCGGCTTCGTCGCGAGGTCGGAAGGCGTCGCGGTCGGCATGGCGCGGAGTCTCCGGCGCGGGGAACGCGGCGTCAAGCGCGCGATCGTACGCGCGGCGCGGCTCCGCCGATTGACGGAAGGGCGTGCCCAGAGTAGAGTGGTTCGGTCGCGGAACGAATGGGGCTGTAGCTCAATTGGGAGAGCGCTTGACTGGCAGTCAAGAGGTAGCGGGTTCGATCCCCGCCAGCTCCACCACTCCTCAGCGGGTCGCGCCGGCCGGAATGGCATCGGCGCGCCAGGCGGCGGCCGCCTTCAGGGCCTGATCGGCGTCGATGAAGCTGACCCCGTTCCTCCCCACGATCCCCACGTAGTTGTCCCGAAGCGAATCGATCAGATACGAGATGCCGCGCTTCAGGGCGAAGTCGGCCATGTCGCCCTGAGGGCGGGACGTGTCGCGCGCGAGGAGCGTCGCCAGGCTGTCGGCGCGCGCGAAGAGGTCGAGGATCCGGTCGGCGAAGGCGTCGTCCTGCATCTCGCCCCGCGCCAGGGAGGCGCGCGCGAGCGTCAGCTCGTAGCAGATCTCGTTGAACTCGCCGAGGAGGGCGCTCCGACCCGTGGCGCCGGCGGAGGCGTCGGCGTGCCGGGGCGCCGCGGCGAGCGTGGCGACCAGGGCGATCGCAAGGAGGGCGCGCGCTCCGCGGGCGAATCGCCCGGGACGCGCTGGAGCGACGTTCATCATGCGTTCCTTTCGGGAGGCCCCCGGCCTCACGAAAAGCTTCGGCCGTGCGTTCCGCCAACTTAACGGCCGAGTGCGTCCGGGACGGCAGGCGTGCAAATGTCCCGCGGCCGGTGTTTTGCCCGTTCGTTGACGCGGGTCCGTTCCGTCTGGTACGCTCATGGGGATGGCTGGGACCTCGAATCCCCTTCGTAGGAAACGACTTTCCGCGCTCGCCGGGCTCCTGCTCGGCGCGCTCGCGACGCTCCCTGCGCCCGCGTCCGCCCAGCGCGAGATGCCGCAGAACCTGCCGGAGCGTCCCCGCGTCCCCGCGTACGACCCCGGCCTCCCCGTCGACCGCAAGGAACTGAAGAACGGCGTCGTGCTCCTGGTGCAGGAGCAGCGGACGAGCGACGAGGTCGCGGCCACCGTCGCGCTCCGCATGGGCACCGAGTACGAGGACGATCTGAATGCCGGCCTGAGCCAGGTCCTGATGCGCGCCCTCACGAGCGGCACCCAGGCCCTGAAGCCGACCGAGCTCCAGCTCCGGTTCATCGCCCACAAGGTCGAGATGCACGGCGGCGCCAGCGCCGACTATGGCCAGCTGGAGATGAAGACCATCCGCGAGGAGGCCGAGCCGGCGCTCGACCTCCTCGCCGACGTGGTCCTCACGCCCTCCTTCCCGGACACGGCGGTCGAGAACGCGAAGATCGAGTACATGAAGGAGGCGTCGAACGACGTCGAGAGCCCGCTTCCGGCGACGTACACGATGTTCCTGAAGGCGATGTACCCCGGGTCGCCGTTCGGCCGGCCGCCGCACGGGACCGTGCAGGCGATCGACGAGGCGCACCGGAGCGACATCGTCGCGCTCTACAGAAAGTTCTTCGTCGGGAGCAATCTCGTGGTGGCCGTCGTCGGGAACGTGGACGGCAAGAAGGTCATGGCGCAGCTCGAGCGGCGCTTCGCCGCCGCTCCCGCCGGACCGGCGCCGAAGGCGGTCGGGGCCGACCCGGCGCCCCTGGCGGCCGACACGACGATCACGGCCACGCGCCCGTACCTCGCGCGCTCCCTCGTCTACGGATTCGCCGCCCCGGGCTACGCCGATCCGGACTATCCGGCGTTCATGATCATCGACTCCTACCTGCGCTCGGGCGACCGGTCGCCGATCGCGTACTGGCTCCCCGAGCTCCAGATCGCCGTCGGGGTGGGGATCATCTATCCGACCTACCCGCGCCGCTCCTCGATCGCCGTCTACATGGGCACCGCGCCGAGCAACTTCGAAGCCGCGCGCGACACCGTCGTGAACGTCTTCGATCGGATCAAGACGTATCCGTTCGACAAGGGGGAGTGGGGCGTGCAGCTGAAGCGCGCGCAGGACGGCTTCCTCTTCAATCAGCGCGACCCCATGGTGCGCGCCCGGAACCTCTCACGCTGGACGATCCAGGGCCTCACGCTGGATTTCCCGAAGGAGTTCGAGACCCGGCTGCTCAAGCTGACGCCCGAGATGGTGCGTGAGGCGGCGACGCGGTGGTTCACGCACTCGTGCCTCGTCTCCCTCGAGCCGGCGAAGCGTGACGTCAAGCCCTAGCGGCTCGCCGGCCCCCCCGAAGCGCCCCCGCATCCTCAGCGGGATGCGGCCCACCGGCCGGCTCCACCTCGGCAACTACCTCGGCGCCCTCCAGAACTGGGTCGCCCTTCAGGACGCGTGCGAGAACTTCCACATGGTGGCCGACTGGCACGCGCTGACCACCGACTACGAGCACACCAAGGAGATCCATCCGAACACGATCGAGATGGTGACCGACTGGCTCGCGGCGGGGATCGATCCGGAGAAGAGTCCGGTCTTCGTGCAGTCGCACGTGAAGGAGCACGCCGAGCTCCACCTCCTCCTCTCCATGCTGATCACGACCAGCCGCCTCGAGCGGAACCCGACGCTGAAGGAGCAGATCCGCGATCTCGAGATGGAGGATCGGGTCTCGTACGGTCACCTCGGCTATCCGGTGCTCCAGGCCGCCGACATCCTCCTCTACAAGGCGAATCTCGTGCCGGTGGGGGAGGACCAGGTGCCGCACGTCGAGCTGACGCGGGAGCTGGCGCGCAAGTTCAACACGCTCTACGGGGAGGTCTTCCCGGTGCCCGAGCCGAAGCTGACCCGCTTCGCGCGCGTGCCGGGGCTCGACGGACGGCGGATGAGCAAGTCGCTGGGCAACACGATCCTCCTCGCGGACGATCCGAAGGAGATCGAGGCGAAGGTGAAGACCGCGTACACCGATCCGAAGAAGATCCGGCTCACCGATCCGGGGAATCCGGACGGATGCGTCGTCTTCGCGTATCATCAGGCCTTCAACGCGGAGCAGGCGCCGGCGATCGCCGCCGCCTGCCGCGCGGGACAGCTGGGGTGCGTGGCGGACAAGCGCGACCTGGCGGGCATCCTGGCGAAGAGGCTCGAGCCGATCCGCGAGCGCCGCCGGGAGCTCGTGGCGAAACCGGAGATCGTGCGCGAGGCGCTCCGCCACGGGGACGATCGGGCTCGGGCCGTGGCGGTCGAGACGATGCGCCAGGTGCGGGAGGCGATGCAGGTCGGATGAACGAGACGCGCGATCAGGAGCCGGTCGTGGCCGAGGCGGGCGACGGCGCGCCGCGTCCGGACGGCGGTCCCGAGGGACGCCTTCCGATCCGCGTCCAGCTCCCGGCGTTCGAGGGACCGCTCGATCTCCTCCTCCACCTGATCCAGAAGGACGAGATCGAGATCACCGACATCCCGATCGCGCGGATCACGAAGCAGTATCTCGAGACCCTCGAGCTGATGCGGGAGCTGGACCTCGAGGTCGCCGGCGAGTTCCTGGTCATGGCGGCGACCTTGATGCGGATCAAGGCGCGGATGCTCCTCCCGCCGGTCCTGAGCGAGGAGGCCGAGGAGGAGGACCCGCGCGAGGGCCTGGTGCGCCAGCTCCTCGAGTACCGCCGGTTCAAGGAGGCCGCGGGCGACCTCGAGCGCCTCGAGGCCGACCGGCGGCTCCGCTTCGAGCGCGGTGCTCCGGCGCAGCTCGAAGACCCCGAGGCGAGCGAGCTCCTGCCGGTCAGCCTCTTCCGGCTCCTCGACGCGCTCAAGAACGCGCTCGCGCGGCAGGCGCCGCCCGTCGTCCACACGATCGTGGCGGAGCCGATCCGGATCGAGGAGGCGATGGGGCTCCTCGAGGCGACCCTTCGCGAGCGGCCCCGGCTCCTCTTCGAGGACCTGCTCGTGCAGTTCGTGACCCGGATCGAGAAGATCACGGCGTTCCTCGGCCTGCTCGAGCTCCTGAAGCTCGGTCGTCTCGAGGTGGCGCAGGAGGAGCTGTTCGGACCCATCTGGATCGAATGGAGCGGGAACCGCGTCCTCGAGGCGGAGCCCGTCGCGACCGAGGAGGAATGACCGCGATGCCGACGACCGAACAGATCCTCGAAGCGCTCCTCTTCGCGAGCGACGCCCCGGTGGGGCTCGCGACCCTCGTCGACGTGCTCGACGGACCCGATGCCGCGGAGGTCGCGGCGACGCTCGCGCGGATGGCCGCCGAGCTCGACGCCACCGGGCGCGGGGTCGCGCTCGTGGAGATCGCGGGCGGCTGGCAGCTCCTCTCGCGCAAGGAATGCGCCCCCTGGATCGAGCAGATGCTCCGCTCGCGCCGAAAGGTGCGCCTCTCCCGCGCGGGGCTCGAGACGCTCGCGATCGTGGCGTACAAGCAGCCGGTCACGAAGGTCGAGATCGACTCGATCCGCGGGGTCGACTCCGGCGGCGCGCTCCACACGCTCCTCGAGCGGAACCTGGTGCTGATCAAGGGGCGCTCGAAGGGCGTCGGCCGTCCGCTCGTCTACGCGACGTCGCCCGAGTTCCTCTCGTACATGGGTCTGAACGATCTCTCCGACCTCCCGGAGCTGAAGGAGCTCGGCACGGTGCTCGAGGACCGCGAGCGGGCGGAGATGGAGCTCGAATTCGAGGCGCCGGAGGCGCCGGAATCCCCGGATTCCCCGGGGGCCGACTCGCGCCGTGAAGCCGCCGATCCCGAGCGCGACGAGGCGCCGGCGGTGGCCGCCGCGGAGACGGGGTCCGACGAGGGTGCGCCTTAACCTCTTCCTCGCGCGGGCCGGCAAGGGCTCGCGGCGCGAGGCCGACGCCTGGATCCGCGCCGGCCGCGTCCGGGTGAACGGAGCCGGGCCGGAAGGGATGGGCGCCGACGTCGACCCCGCGCGGGATCGCGTCACGCTCGACGGCACGCTCCTCTCCCTTCCCGCCACGCATCGCTACGCCGCCTACCACAAGCCCCCCGAGACGCTCGTCAGCCGCCGCTCGCAGGGCGGGAAGAAGACCATCTACGACGCGCTCGGCGTCGCGGGGAAGGGGCTCATGCCGGTGGGCCGCCTCGACTACCTCTCCGAAGGGCTCCTCCTCCTGACCGACGACGGGACGCTCGCGGAGGCCCTCCTCCATCCGCGCACCGGCCTCGTCCGGAGCTATCGCGTCTGGGTGCTCCCGATCCCCGACCCGGCGGCGATCCGCCGTCTCCGCGAGGGCGCGATCGTCGAGGGGGTCGCCGTGCGGCCGCTCCGGGTCGTGCACGAAGGGGCCGCGCACGGACGAGGCATCCTCGCGATCGACCTCGCGGAGGGGAAGAAGCGCGAGGTGCGCCAGCTCGCGAAGGCCGCGCGGCTCCACGTCGAGCGGCTCCTCCGCATCCGCTTCGGGCCGGTGCATCTGGGAGCGCAGCGACGGGGCACGCTCCGCACGCTCGACCCCGCGGAGGTCGCCGCGCTCCGGCGCGCGGCGCGCGGACCGCTGTGCTAGACTGCGGACGGCTGCGGGAGCCACGGAGAATCGTCCCATGACGGTACGAACGATGGACACGGTCCGACCCGAGATACGAAGCCTCAATCCGTACGTGCCCGGCAAGCCGATCGAGGAGCTCGAGCGGGAGCTGGGCATCGCGAACGCCGTCAAGCTCGCTTCGAACGAGAACCCGCTCGGTCCGTCGCCGCTCGCGATCGCCGCGATGACGACGGCGATCCACGCGGTGAACCGCTATCCGGACGGCTCCTCCTACTACCTCCGGGAGGCGCTGGCCGCGCACTGGAACATGCCGATGGAGTCGATCGCGGTCGGCTCCGGCTCGAACGACCTGATCGACGTCCTGTGCCGCATCCACCTCGGTCCCGGCGACGAGGCGATCATGTCGCACCCGTCGTTCGTGATGTTCGCGATCGCCGCCAAGGTGGCGGGGGGGACCCTGGTGCGGGTGCCGGGCCGGGCGCTCTTCCACGATCCGGAGGCGATGCTGGCCGCGGTCACCGACCGGACGCGGCTGATCTACTTCAGCAACCCCGACAACCCGACCGGCACGATCGTCCGCCGCCGGGCGATGGACGAGTACTTCCGGCGCGTGCCGGATCACGTCCTCACGATCCTCGATGAGGCGTACACCGAGTACGTGAGCGACCCCGAGTACCCGAACGGGCTCGAGTACCTCCGCCGCGGCAAGCGGGTCGCGGTCCTTCGCACGTTCTCGAAGATCTACGCGCTGGCCGGCCTCCGCGTCGGCTACGGCTTCTTCCCGGAGGATCTCGCCGCGCTCGTGCACCGGGTGCGGCTCCCCTTCAACGTCACGAGCGTCGCGCAGGCGGCGGCCCGCGCGAGCCTCGAGGATCCGGAGCAGGTGCGCCGGAGCCGCGAGATGAACGACGAGGGGATCGCGAGCCTCGAGCGCGAGCTGCCGCGGATGGGACTCGAGCTGACGCCTTCGTGGACGAACTTCGTGCTCGCGAAGTTCCCGGGATCGGCGATCGAGGCCGCGCGCTCGCTGGAGCGCCAGGGGGTCATCGTCCGTCCCATGACCTCGTTCGGGTTGCCGGCGGAGTTCGCGCGGATCAGCGCCGGCACCCGGCTCGAGAACGAGCGGCTCTTCGAGGCCCTGAAGCGGATTCTGTGATCGACCGATCCGTCGCGAGGCGGGCGGCCCCCGCGGGACGCGGCGCGTGAGCCGCGCCACGGTCCGCCCGGGACGTCCGCTCCGCGGGGAGGCGACCCTCCCGGGCGACAAGTCGATCACGCAGCGCGCGCTCCTCCTCGGCGCGCTCGCCCGCGGCACGACCCGGATCCGGGGCGCGAACGACGGCAAGGACGCCCGGGCGGCGCTCGGGATCGTGCGCGCGCTCGGCGCCCGCGTGCGCATCGCCGACGACGCCTGGACCCTCGAAGGGGGCGCGCTCCGGGAGAGCGAGCGCGTGCTCGACGCCCGGAATTCCGGCACCGCGCTCCGGCTCTCGATCGGGCTCCTGGCCGCGCAGCCCTTCCTCTCCGTCCTGACCGGCGACGCGTCGCTTCGACGCCGGCCCGTCGACCGCGTCCTCGTTCCGCTCGCGCGGCTCGGCGCCGTGCTGGCGGCACGGGACGGCGACCGGCTCCCGCCGGTCGTGGTGCGCGGGACGCGCCTTCGGGGCGCCGACGTCGCGACCGGCGTCGCGAGCGCGCAGGTGAAGAGCGCGGTCCTCCTGGCCGCGATCCAGGCGGAGGGTGCGACGACGGTGGAGGAGCCGGCGCCGACCCGCGATCACACCGAGCGGATGCTCCCGCGCTTCGGCGTTCCCGTCGCGCGCGACGGTTGCCGCGCGCGGGTGGAGGGACCGGCGACGCTCCACGGCGCCGAAATCGACGTCCCGGGCGATCCCTCGGCCGCCGCCTTCCTCGCGGCCGCGGCGTCCCTGACGCGCGGCTCCGACGTGCTCCTGCGGGACGTCGCCGCGAATCCGACCCGCACCTCCTTCTTCGATCGCCTCGCGTCGCTCGGCGCCCGCGTCGCGTGGAGCGAGCCGCGCGACGCCTCGGGCGAGCCGGTCGCCGACGTCCGGATCGTGCACGGACACGGCCTTCGGCCGTTCGACGTCGGGCCGGAGGAAGCGTCCGCTTTGATCGACGAGCTCCCGCTCCTCGCCGTGCTCGCCGCGTTCGCGCGCGGGACGAGCCGGATCCGGGGTGCGCGGGAGCTGCGGGTCAAGGAGTCGGACCGGATCGCGGCCGTCGCCGCCGGGCTCGACGCGATCGGCGTCCGGGTCGAGGCGCACGACGACGGCTGGACCGTGCACGGGACGGGCGCGGTGCGCGGCGGCACGGTGGACGCGTCGGGCGATCACCGGATCGCGATGGCGTTCCTCGTCGCGGGCCTCGGGACGAAGGACGGCGTGACGGTCGAAGGGGCCGAGGCGGCGGCCGTCTCCGATCCCGGGTTCCTCGCCCGATTGCGGAGGCTCTCCCGGTGAAGCCGTTCGTGCTCGCGATCGACGGGCCGGCCGGCGCGGGGAAGAGCGTGACGGCGCGCGGCGTGGCCGCCCGCCTCGGGCTCCTCCACGTGGACTCCGGCGCGATGTATCGCGCGGCCGCCTGGATCGCCTCGCTGGCCGGCGCCGACCTCTCGAGCGAGGAAGCGGTGCTCCGCGCGATCCGGGCGGTCCGGTTCGACGTCGGTCCCGATGGGCTCCTCGTCGACGGCCGTCCGGTCGGGACCGAGATCCGGACCGCGGAGGCGGGCGAAGCCGCGTCCCGCGTCGCGCTCCATCCGCGGCTCCGCCGCCGTCTCGTCCAGCTTCAGCGCCGGCTCGCGCGGAGCCCCGGCATCGTGATGGAGGGGCGCGACATCGGGACGGTGGTCTTCCCGGGAGCGGACCTCAAGATCTACTTCTCCGCCTCGGTCGAGGCCCGGGCCCGGAGGCGCCGGGACGAGCTCGTGGCCCGCGGCGAGACGGCGGATCTCGCGTCCATCGAAGCGATGGTCCGGGACCGGGACGAGCGGGACGTGGGGCGGATCGAGAGCCCCCTGCGGCCCGCGCCGGACGCCATCCCGCTCGACACGACAGACCTGACCCTCGAGGAGCAGGTCGACCTGGCCTCCCATTGGGCCGGTTTGGCACTCCGGGGAGGGAGCCCGCTCACGCCGTTCTACTGGTTCGGGAGCCGCTTCGTCCGATACTTCTCCAGAACGGCCCTCCGGTTCCGAATGGAGGGGTTCGAGCACGTCCCCCGAACGGGACCCCTGATCGTGGCGTCGAACCACATCTCGTTCTGGGATCCGCCCCTGATCGGGTCCAATTTTCCCCGGGTGCTCCACTTCCTCGCGAAGGCGGAACTGTTCCAAAATAAGGTGTTCGGGGCGATGCTCCGGGGGTATAATTCGATTCCGATTCAGCGGGGGCCTCAGGCTCGGTCCGGTTTGCGCGGTGCCGAGGAGGCGCTGAATCGCGGGGGAGCGGTACTCATCTTTCCGGAGGGCACCCGGAACAAGAGTGGGGCTCTTCTGCCGCCGCGGGCCGGCATCGGCCGCTTGGCGGCGGTCACCCGGGCCCCGGTGCTGCCCGTCCGGATCACCGGATCCAATCGAATTCGCCGCTCGATGCTGCGGCGTGTGGTCGTTCGAATCGCGTGCGGTCCGCTCCTCATGCCTCCCCTCCACGTGGAGGGGAGCCGCGAGGCGGAGCACGCGTACGCGTGCCGCGTCATGGACGCGATCGCGGCGCTGCACCCCGAGGGCAGGAAGGACCCAGGATGGAAGTGATCGTCGCCGACAACGCCGGCTTCTGCTTCGGCGTGAAGCGCGCCATCAAGATGGCGAACGACACGCTCGACCAGGCGCACGGGCCGGTGAAGTCGCTCGGGCAGCTGATCCACAATCCGCAGGTCGTGACGTCGTTCCAGAAGCGCGGACTCCAGGTCGTCACCGACATGGACGAGGTCGCGCCGAACGGCACGGTCGTCATCCGCTCCCACGGCGTCGGACCCGAGGTCCGGCAACGCGCGGTCGAGCGGGCCCTGCGCGTCGTGGACACGACCTGCCCCTTCGTCACGAAGGCGCAGCAGTACGCGGCGAAGCTGATCGATGAGAACTACAAGGTCGTGATGATCGGCGACAAGAACCACCCCGAGGTGAAGGGGGTCGTCGCCCACACGGGCGACAAGGCGATCGTGATCAACACGGTGGCCGAGGCCGAGTCGCTCAAGTTCATCCCGCGGATGGGCGTCGTCTTCCAGACGACGCACTCGATCGGGCACGTCCAGGAGATCGTGGGCGCGCTCCTCAAGCGGGGGAAGGAAGTCCGGGTCTTCAACACGCTCTGCGGCGCGACGACGTCGATGCAGAAGACGGCCGTCGAGCTGGCCCCCGAGGTGGACGCGATGGTGATCATCGGGGGGCGGCAGAGCGCGAACACGGCGCAGCTCGCGGAGGTCTGCCGCAGGGTGAATCCGCGGGTCCTGTCGGTGGAATCGGCGGCGGAGATCGATCCGGGCTGGTTCGCCGGCATCCGCCGCGTCGGCGTCTCGGCCGGCGCGTCCACGCCCGACGAGGTGATCGCCGAGGTCGTGGAGCGGCTGACCGCGCTCGAGGAACCCGCCGCGAACGCCTGACGGCGCGCGGCGCGAACGGAGGCAGCACCGGCCCCAGGGCCGAATTCATACGAAACAGGGGGTAACGCAGAAGCATGGTTCGACGTCACGAGGAAGAGCTGGATACGAAGGAAGACATGACCGAGGACGCGGAGGCGGAAGCCAAGCCGCGGAAGCGGAGGTCGACGACGCGCCTGGTCCACCAGGACGACGAGGTGGGCACGGCCGTCGGGGTCGCGGATCCCGACGCGGAGGAGGAAGCCTCCGCGATGGGGCAGTGGCTCCAGCTGTACGAGGAGTCGCTCAAGGATCTCGAGGAAGGGGAGATCGTCCGGGGCCGCGTGCTCAAGATCGACGACAAGGAAGTCACCGTCGACGTGGGCTTCAAGTCCGAAGGCGTCATCCCGGTCGAGGAGTTCCCGGACCTCGAGGGCGTGAAGGTCGGGGACGAGATCGAGGTCTTCCTCGAGAAGACGGAGAACCAGGACGGCCTGGTCGTCCTCTCCAAGCAGCGCGCCGACTTCGTGAAGGTCTGGGACCGCGTGAAGTCCGCGGCCGACCAGGGCGAGCTCGTCGAGGGGCGCCTGATGCGGAAGATCAAGGGCGGCGTCGTGGTCGATCTCTACGGGGTCGAGGCGTTCCTGCCCGGCTCCCAGATCGCGCTCCGTCAGGTGCAGAACGTCGACTCGCTGCTCGGCCAGTCGATGGAGTTCAAGATCATCAAGCTGAACAAGCGGCGCCGGAACATCGTCGTGTCGCGGCGCGCCGTGCTCGAGGAGCACCGCGCGAAGCAGAAGAGCGAGATCATCCAGGAGCTGGCGAAGGACCAGATCCGCGAGGGCGTGGTCAAGAACATCACCGACTTCGGCGCGTTCGTCGACCTCGGCGGCATCGACGGCCTGCTCCACATCACGGACATGTCGTGGGGCCGGGTCAGCCATCCGTCCGAGCTGGTCTCGATCGGCGACAAGCTCCGCGTGAAGGTGCTCTCGTTCGATCCGGAGAAGGAGCGCATCTCGCTCGGCCTGAAGCAGCTCACGCCGTACCCGTGGGAGGACGTCGACAAGCGGTACGAGGTCGGCCAGCGGGTCAAGGGCCGGGTGGTCAGCATCACCGACTACGGCGCCTTCGTGGAGCTGGAGAAGGGCATCGAGGGGCTGATCCACATCTCCGAGATGTCCTGGACGCGCCACGTGCGGCATCCGTCCAAGATCGTGGCGATCGGCGACGAGATCGAGGCGATGATCCTGAAGATCGACAAGGAGAACGAGAAGATCTCCCTCGGTCTCAAGCAGATCGAGCCCGATCCGTGGCTCACGCTCGACGACCGCTTCCCGATCGGCACCAAGCTGGCGGGGAAGGTCCGGAACCTCACGAACTTCGGCGCCTTCGTCGAGATCGAGGAGGGGATCGACGGCCTCGTCCACATCAGCGACATGTCGTGGACGCGCCGGATCGCGCATCCGAGCGAGATCCTCAAGAAGGGCGACAAGGTCGAGGTGATCGTGCTCTCCATCGACAAGGAGGCGCGGCGGATCAGCCTCGGACTCAAGCAGGTGAGCGAGGATCCGTGGCCGACGCTGGCCGAGCGCTACCTGCCCGACATCCTCGTGAAGGGGAAGGTCGTGCGGCTGCTCGACCGCGGCGTGATCGTCGATCTCGAGGACGGGCTCGAGGGCTTCATCCCGCTCTCGCAGCTCGGCATCGAGTCGCTGAAGAAGCCGGCCGACAGCTTCAAGGCCGGCGACGACCTCGACCTCAAGGTGACCCGCGTCGACACGCAGGCCCACCGCATCATCCTGAGCGCGAAGGCGTGGATCCTCGATCAGGACCGCGCCACGCAGGACGCGTTCCAGGAGCGGTTCAAGCCGAACCCGGCGCCGGAAGAGGTCGCCGAGCCGGCCGCGGAGGGCGCCGACGACGCCACGTCCGCCTGACGCACCGTTGCACGATTCGATCGAACATCTGCCCGAGGAGCCGAAGCCGGCTCCTCGGGTTTCGTATTTCACGCTCGGCTGCCGCCTGAACCAGCACGACACCGCCGCGATGCGCGCCCGGCTCGAGGAGGCGGGCTGCCGCGCCGCCGCGCGCGGCGAGGCGCCCGACGTGATCGTCGTGAACACGTGCACCGTCACGCGGCGCGCGGACCAGGAGGCGCGCCAGGCCGTCCGGCGCCTCGCGGCGCGCCACCCGGGGGCGTCGCTGGTCGTGACGGGCTGCTACGCGCAGCGGGCCCCGGAGGACCTCCGCGGGCTCCCCGGCGTGCGCGCCGTGCTCGGCACCGCGGCGCGGGACCGGATCGCGGAGGCCGTGCGCTCGCTCGGGGTGCGGGACGGGGCCGTCTCCCGCGTGGACGTCGGCCCCGCGCGGGCGCGGAGGCCGATCGAGCGCGTCGCGCCGGTCGCGTTCGGCCGCACGCGCGCCTTACTCAAGATCCAGGACGGCTGCGACTCCTTCTGCGCGTACTGCATCGTCCCGTACGTGCGCGGGCGGAGCCGGAGCCTCCCGCTGGACGAAGCGCTCGCCCAGGGGCGGAGGCTCGTCGAGGCCGGGTTCGCCGAGCTCGTCGTGACCGGGGCGGACCTCGGCGCATACGGCCGGGACCTCGGCGCCCCGGGGCTCCTCGCGCGGCTGATCCGAGGGCTCCTCGGCCTCGGAGACGGGCACCGCGTCCGGATCTCGTCGCTGGAGCCGGTCCACGTAAGCGAGGACCTCCTCGCCCTCCTCCACGAGGAGCCGCGGCTCTGCCGGCACCTCCACCTGCCGCTCCAGAGCGGCTCGGCGGCGATCCTCCGCGCCATGCGCCGCCCGTACGGCCCGCGCGAGTACGCCGCGCTGGTCGAGCGCGCGGCGGCCCGCGCCCCGACGGCCATCGGCGCGGACGTCATCGTCGGATTCCCCGGGGAGGGGGAGGCGGAGTTCGAGGAGACCGAGCGGTTCCTCGAGACGCTCCCGATCACGTACCTGCACGTGTTCCGCTACTCCGAGCGTCCCGGCACGGCGTCGGCCCGGCGCGCCCCGGACGCGGAGGGGGCCGCGGTCGCGGATCCGGCGCGGGTGCGCGAGCGCTCGGAGCGGCTGCGCGCGCTCGGGGAGCGGAAGCGCGCCGCGTTCCACGCCTCGCTGGTGGGGAGCACGCTGCCGGCGGTGCTCGAGCCGGCGTCGCGGCACGGGTCGATCACCGCGATGACCGACGTCTACGCCCCGGTCACGTTGCGCGCGCGTCCGGACCGGCGGGCACGAGGCATCGTTCCGGTGCGCGTCGACGCCGCCGAGGGCACGCTCCTCACGGGTGTCGCATCGGGTTGACCCTCTCCCGGGGGACCGATATCCTGCCCGCGGAGCGCGCGCTTCCCTCGCGCCCAAGGAGGGCAATGCCATGTGGCTCCTGAAGAACCTGCTCTGGCTCCTGATCATGATCCTGGTGGTGGGGTTCGCGATCCTGAACATGAAGGAGACCGTCTCCGCCATCCACCTGCCGGGGCACGCCTACACCACGCTGCCCGCCAACGTGGTGATCTTCACCGCGTTCGTGCTCGGGATGATCGCGGCGTTCCTGCTCGTGCTCTTCCAGATGCTCCGGATCCGCTCGGGGATGGCCGACCTCAGGCGTGAGAACGAGAACCTCAAGAAGGAACTGAACCAGCTCCGCAACCTGCCCCTCGAGGACCTCCGGCTGGGGCCGACGGGCGCCGGGAGCCTCTGATGCCCGAATTCTTCACCGTGATCCTGGTCGGGGGCCTCCTGGCCGGGGTCGGGTACGCGGCCTGGCTCCTTTCGCGCGACGCGAACGTGGAGCCGCCGAAGACCGAGTCGCCCTATCAGCGCGGCCTGAACGCCCTCCTGGCCGGCGATCGCGACGAGGCCATGGAAGCGTTCGCGGAGGCGGTCCGCCAGGACAGCGACAACGTCGATGCCTACATCCACCTCGGGAACCTGCTGCGCGAGCGGGGGGAGACGCAGCGGGCGCTTCACCTCCATCGCGAGCTGACGGTCCGGGCCGGCCAGACCGACGCCCAGCAGCGCGCCGTTCGGGAGGCGCTGATCCACGACTGGATCGCCCTCGGGCGGAACATGGAGGCGCTGGAGGAGGCGCGCCAACTCCGTGAAATGGATAAGCGTAACGGTCACTCCTTGAAGCTCCTTCTCAAGGCGTACGAAGCGGCCGGCGACTGGGACCACGCGCTCGACGTGAGGGGGGAGATGGCGCGGCTCGCGGGGGACCGGGACGCGGAGGGCCTCGCCGACTACCGCGCGGCGGTGGGCGAGATCTTCCTCCGGCGGGAGAAGCTGGACGAGGCGAAGCGCCACCTCAAGGCGGCGCTCCGCCTCACGCGCGACCATCCCGTGGCGCTCCTCCGGCTGGGGGACATCTACTACGAGACGAAGCGTCCCGAGCGCGCCATGGTCCTCTGGAAGGCGCTGGCGGGGGCCCACCCCGAGCACTCCCATCTCGTGCTCGAGCGGCTCGAGGTCTCCTACTTCGAGCGGGGACGCTTCAGCGAGATGGGGCACCTCTACGAGGAGCTCCTCCAGCGGAACCCGCACGACATCCGGATCCTCCTCGCCCTCGCGCGCATGCACCTGAAGCGGGGCGACCTGGGCGAGGCGACGCGCGCCGTGAACGAGGCGCTCGAGGTCGAGCCGGACTCGCTCGAGTCGCGCCTCCTCCTGGTCGAGATCTACCGGCGGCGCGGCGACGCGAACCGGGCGCTCGACGAGGTGGAATCGGTCCTGCGCGACCTCGGGACCGTCGAGCCGGAGACGTGCGCCAAGTGCGGCGCGCGGCTCGAGGAATACTGGTCCCGCTGCCCGAAGTGCCTCGCCTGGCTCGCCCACCGATGACCCGCGGCCGGCCCCGCCTCCGCGCCGCCGGGCGCGCGGCGCTCGCGATCGCGTGCTCGCTCCTCGTCGCGGCTCCGCTCCAGGCCGCGCCGAAGAAGCGTGCCGTCCGCGCGGTCGACGTGGAGCGACTGAACGCGGCCGCGGAGGCGTATCAACGGGGGCGGGTGGACGAGGCCCGCGCCGGCCTCGCCTCGGTGAGCCGGGAGCGGCTCCCCAAGGACCGCCTCGACGACGCCGACTACCTGACCGCCGCGCTCGCCCCCCGCGGCCCGGCGTACGAGCAGGCCCTCTCCGGCTACCTCGAGCAGTACCCGCGCGGAACCCACCGCCGGGAGGCGACGCTCGCGCTGGCGAAGCTCCGGTACGTGGAAGGGGACTACGGCAAGGCGGAGAACCTGCTGACCCTCTTCTCGCCCGGCGTGGAGAAGGACGAGATCGGCCGGGACGCGCTCGTGCTCCGGGGCCTGGCGCAGCTCGCGCGGGGCGATGCCGGGGGCGCGCTCCAGTTCCTCTCCTCCGCCGAGAACGACATCAAGGGAACCGACCAGGAGGAGGCCTTCTACTTCGCCCTTTCCCAGGCCGCGCTCCGGGCCGGAAAGACGAACCGGGCCGTGGACGCGCTCCGCGTGATCCTCGACCGGCACGGATCGGGGAATTACGCGCCGCAGGCCCTGTACGCCATGGGCGTCTGCCTCGAGGCGCTCGGGCGCCAGGCGGACGCGGTCAGCGTCTTCCGCCAGGTGGCGCAGCGCTTCCCGAACTCGTACGAGGCGACGCGGGTGCGCGACCGCGGGATCCGCGCCCGAGGCGGCGCCGCCTCCACGCTCCCGATCGGCGGCGGCTTCGCCGTCCAGGTCGGCGCGTTCTCGAAGCGCGAGCTCGCGGAAGCCCTCGCGCGCGATCTTCGCCAGGCGGGGATCGGCGACGTCTCCGTGAAACAGGGGAGCGAGACGCCGCCCGTCTATCGCGTCCGCGCCGGCTCCTTCGCGTCGCGCGACGAGGCGAAGGCGCTCGGCGAGCGGCTCCGCCGCGAGCGCGGATACTCCTACCAGGTCGTGCCGCGCTAGGAGGGGCCGTGGACGCGACCCCGATGTTCGAACAGTACCGGCGCCTCAAGGCGGAGCACCCCGGCTGCATCCTCCTCTTCCGCATGGGCGACTTCTACGAGACGTTCGGCGAGGACGCGCTCGTGGCCTCGCGCGTGCTGGGGATCACGCTCACCTCGCGCGACAAGAAGCGCGATCCGGTCCCGCTCGCCGGCGTGCCGCACCACTCCGTCGAGGGCTACCTCCGGAAGCTCGTGCAGCACGGCTACTCCGTCGCGATCGCCGAGCAGATGGAGACGGCGGACCAGGCGAAGGGGCTCGTCGAGCGCCAGATCGTGGAAGTGCTCACGCCGGGCACGGTGACGCGCCTGGGACTCCTCGAAGAGCGCGAGAGCAACTTCATCGTCGCCCTCCTTCCGGGCGAGGAGCGGGTCGGGGTCGCGGTAGCGGAGATCTCGACCGGCGAATTCCGGGTCGGCGAGGTCGGCCCGCACGAGGTGGCCGCGCTCCCGCTCGAGTTCCCGGCGCGCGAGGTGCTCCTTCCGGAGCGCGACCCGCGCCGCGGCGACGCCGAACCGCCCGAGGGTCCCGCGTACGGAAGCGCGCATCCCACGCGCTGGCAGGCGGCGCGGTTCGATCCCGCCGCGGGGCGGATCGCGCTCACGCGGCAGTTCGAGGTGAAGCGTCTCGACGCCTTCGGCCTCGCGCTCGCCCGCGAGGGCTACGGCGCGGCCGGCGCGCTCCTCGAGTACCTCCGCTCGCTCAAGAAATCGGACCTGCCGCAGTTCCGGGACCTCCGCCCGCTCCGCGCCGGGGCTCCGCTCGTCGTGGACGAGGTGACGCTCCGGAACCTCGAGATCTTCGACTCGCCGGCGGGGAAGGAGCACGCGCTCCTCGCCCTCCTGGACCGGACGGAGACCGCGATGGGCGCCCGCGCGCTCCGGGCGCTCCTCCGCGCGCCGGCGCGCGATCGCGCGCTCCTCGAGACGCGCCTCGATCGCACGGCCTCCTTCGCGGAAGCGGCCGCGCTCCGCGCCGAGACGCGCGACCGGCTCCACCGTTTTCCGGACCTCGAGCGGACGCTCGGGCTCCTCGGCTCGGGGCGCGCCGCGCCGCGCGACATCGGGGCGCTCCGCGAGGCGCTGCGCCGGCTTCCCGGCGTCCGGATGACCCTCGAGGGCCGTCCGGACCCGCCGCTTCGCGCCTGGCTCGCGGCCCTCCCCGATCTCTCGCCGCTCGCCGCCCTCCTCGAGTCGGCATTGGTCGAGGAGCTGCCGCTCAGCGCGACGCAGGGGGGGATCGTGCGTCCCGGATTCGACCCCGAGCTCGACCGCATGCGCGACGACGCGGGGGACGGCCGCGCCCGGGTCCTGGCCCTCGAGGCGGCGGAGCGCGGGCGGACCGGCATCCCCAATCTCAAGGTGGGATACAACCGCGTCTTCGGCTATTACCTCGAGGTGACGAAGTCCCAGCTCGGCCGCGTCCCGGAGGACTATGTCCGGAAGCAGACGCTGGCCGGCGCCGAGCGGTACGTCACGCCCGAGCTGAAGCGGATGGAGGAGCGGATCGCGGCCGCGAGCGTAGAGAGCGAGCGGCTCGAGGCGGCGCACTTCCAGCGCCTCCGCGAGCGGTGCCTCGACGCGATGGGCGATCTGACCGACGCGGCGCGCGTCGTGGCCGAGATCGATCTCTACCTGGCGCTCGGCGACGTCGCGGCGCGCGAGCGCTGGACGCGCCCCGCGCTCCACGACGACCGCCGCCTCCGCCTCGCGTCGTCCCGCCATCCGACCGTCGAGCGCGCGCTCGGCCCCGGGGAGTTCGTGCCGAACGACTGCGCGCTCGACCCCGCGAGCGAGCAGATCTGGCTGATCACGGGACCGAACATGGGCGGCAAGTCGACGTTCCTCCGCCAGGTCGGGATCGCCGTCTACCTGGCGCAGGTCGGCTCGTTCGTCCCCGCCGAGCGCGCGGAGATCGGCCTCGTCGACCGCATCTTCACGCGCGTCGGCGCCTCCGACCAGATCGCGCGCGGCGCCTCGACGTTCTTCGTCGAGATGGAGGAGACGGCGGCGATCCTTCGGCAGGCCACCGACGCGAGCCTCGTCCTGCTCGACGAGATCGGCCGCGGGACCAGCACGTACGACGGCCTCTCGATCGCGTGGGCCGTCACGGAGGCGCTCCACGAGGGGCCGCGCGCGCGGCCGCGGACGCTCTTCGCGACGCACTACCACGAGCTGACCGATCTCGAGGGGCGCCTCGCGCGGCTCAAGAACCGGACGGTCCGCGTCTCCGAGAAGGGCGGCGAGATCGTCTTCCTCCACGTGATCGCCCCGGGCCGGGCCGACCGTTCGTATGGGATCCACGTCGCGCAGCTCGCGGGCGTGCCGCCGGAGGTGCTGGGCCGGGCGCGGGAGATCCTCGCGCAGCTCGAGGAGGAGCACGCGCACGCGCCGGCGGCGATCCGGCCGGCAGGGGCCGCGGGCGGGAACGGGGCGGAGGAGGCCTCGCGAGGCGCCGCCGTCTCGGCGGCGGAGCGCGCGGCGCTCCTCGAGACGCTCGCCGGCACCGATGTCGAGTCGCTGACGCCGCTCGATGCGCTGAACCGTCTCGCCACGCTCCGCGACCGGGCCCGCGCGTCGGGGAGCCGTTGACGCCCCGCCGCCGACTCCCTATCCTCTCCGGGAACCCATGAGCCCTCTCCGCACCGCACGGTGCGTTCTCTTCATCGCCGCCGCCCTCACCGCGTCCGTCGCCGCGCTCCCCGCCGGGGCCGCGCCCGACGCCGCGACCGCTCCCTCGATCCCGACGATGCCGGTCTCCGCGATCCGTCCCGGCATGGTCGGCATCGGCTACAGCGTCTTCTCGGGCACCGCGCGCGACACGTTCAGCGTCTCCATCGTCGGGATCCTCCGCCAGTACAAGCCGAACTCCGACCTGATCCTCGCGCGCGCCTCGAACGCGTTCCTCGACAAGACCGGCATCATCGCCGGCATGAGCGGGAGCCCCGTCTACATCGACGGGAAGCTGATCGGGGCGGTCGCGTTCACGTGGTCCTTCCTGAAGGAGCCGCTGGCCGGGATCACGCCGATCGGGGAGATGCTCTCCGCGCTCCCCGCGAAGGAGCGCGCGACGCCACCGTCGGAGGACCGCTTCGGCGCGCTCGGCGCGCCACTCCCGCAGGGCGCCGACCCGACCGGCGGCGCGCGCCCGATCGCGACGCCGATCGCCCTCGCCGGCTTCACGCCGGCCGCCGTCCGCTACCTCGAGCCGTGGCTCGCGGAGCGGGGCTTCGTCGCGAGCCTGGGTGGCGCGAAGGAGGACGGCGGCTCCTGCGACTCGCTCCTGCCGGGCTCGGCGATCGGGGTCGAGTTGATCCGGGGGGATTGGGCCGCGGCCGCGATCGGCACGGTCACGTACCGCGACAAGGACCGCCTCCTCGCGTTCGGCCATCCGTTCATGTCGATGGGCTGGGTCGACTTCCCGATCACCGCCGCGACGATCCACACGATCATGGTGAGCAACCAGATCTCGAACAAGGTCGGCTCGCCGACCGTGACGTGCGGCGCGCTCCTCGCCGATCGCGACGTCGGCGTGGCGGGACGCCTCGGCCCGTCCCCCTCGATGATCCCGGTCTCGGTCGCGGTCGACGGCTCGGGCGGGCGCTCCGCCCGCTACCGCTTCGAGCTGGCGCGGAGCCGCTACCTCACGCCGGGGCTCCTCGGGGCCACGGTCGTGAACTCGATCACCGACGCGCTGTTCGAATCGGGCGTCACGACCGTCCGCTACGACGTCACGTACTACATGAACGCGGGCCGGCGCGCGATCCATCAGGGGGACGTGATCCTCACGACCAGCCCGGTCTCCGGCGTGGGCGACGCGGTCGCGCAGTCGCTCACGCTCCTCCTCGGCGACCGCTTCCGTCCCTCGCGGCTCGACTCGGCCCGCGTGACCGTCTCGGCGGTCGAGGGGATCGAAGCCGTCGCGATCGACGACATCCAGGTGACCCCGCCGACGGCCGCGCCCGGCGACTCGATCGACGTCGCGATCACGCTCCGCCGGATCGCCGCCGCGCCGATCACGCGCCACGTGGGGCTCCGCATCCCGCCGTCGACGCCGGACGGCGACGTGACGGTCCGCGTCTGCGACGGCGACGCCACCGAGAAGTGGGAGGCGGCGCGGGTGCCCGACCGCTACAAGCCGAAGACGTTCGACCAGCTGGCCGACCTCATCGAGACGAATCGTCGGAACGACCGGCTGTACGTGCAGCTCTATCGCGAGGCGGACGGCGCCGTCGTGGACGGAGAGGAGATCTCCCAGCTCCCGCGCTCCGTCCTCACGGTGATCGGCGCCTCCCAGAAATCGGGCGAGGCGTCCGCCACGAAGGGCGCCACGCTGGAAGAGATCTCGATTCCGATGGACCGCGTGGTCCAGGGTTGCGAGTCGGCGACCGTCACGGTCCAGTCGGACCCCAGACGATAGCCCCGCACCGGGAAAGGAGCACGACCCTGAGCACTGGGACTCGCATTCTGGCCGCGGCGCTCCTCGCCGCGATCGGGCTGGCCCCGACGGCCGCGCGCGCGGTCGACACGTCGTTCTGGCGCATGGACTCGATCGACGACTTCCTCCAGGGCGAGCAGGTCGTCGGCGTCGCGATCGACAGCGACGGGTTCCTCACGAACGGTCCCGCCTGGGATTCGGTCGCGACGAACCTCGACGGGGTCTCCTACATCTGGTGCCTGGCGCGCGACGCGAAGGGACGCATCCTCTTCGGCACCGGCGACGACGGCGGGATCTACCGCTGGTCGCGCGGCCAGGGCGTGACCCGGCTCTGGGACACCGGCGCGGCGGAGATCACGAGCCTCGTCGTCGACGGGAAGGACAACGCGTACGCCGGCTCCTCGCCCGGCGGGACGATCTTCCGCGTCGCCGCGAACGGCGACACGACGCGCTACTTCGACACCGGGGAGGAGTCGATCTGGTCGCTCACGCTCGGGAAGGACGGAGCGCTCTACGCGGGCACCGGACCGAACGGGAAGATCTTCCGCGTGACCGCCCCCGGGAAAGGGGAGGTCTACGCCGAGACGAACGACGTGAACGTCCTCGCGCTCGGATGGGCGAAGGACGGCGCGCTGCTCGCGGGCACCTCGTCGAAGGGACTCCTCCTTCGGATCGACCGTCCGCGCCACGAGCGGGTCATCTACGACTCGGGGGGCGACGAGCTGCGCGCGATCGCGGTGCTCGCCGACGGATCGATCGCGGTCGGCACCGGATCGGCCGGCGCCGCCGCCGCCGGCTCCGCCCGGGGCGCGGGCAAGGGGAGCAGCGGCGGGAGCGGCGGCGGCTCCGATTCGCCGTACGCGATCGACGTGACGCCGGGCGGCGGGGGAGGCGTAGGCGGCGGCAACGCGCCGGGCCGCAGCGGCGTCTATCTGGTGCAGCCCGACGGCAGCGCCAGGCTCCTCTATGCGCCTCCCGCCGAGTTCGTCTACGCGATGGTTCCGGTCGACGACCATTCGGTCTGGGTCACGACCGGCAATCCGGGCGCGCTCTTCCGGGTGAGCACCGACCGGAAGTACGCGCTCCTCGGCGCGCCGGACGAGAAGCAGGTCCTGGCCCTCCTCCGCTCCGGCAACGAGACGTTCGCGGCGACCGGGAATCCCGCGGTGCTCTACGCGCTCGGATCGGGTTCCGCGAAGTCGGGCACGTACCTCTCCGACGCCCACGACCTCCGCTCGGTCGCCTCCTGGGGCCGCGCCGAGATCGAGGCGCGCGGCGGCGAGGTGACGTGGGCGTCGCGAAGCGGCCTGAGCCAGACCCCGGACGAGGGGTGGAGCGACTGGTCGGCCGAAGCACCGCTCCAGAACGGCGCCGCCATCACGAGCCCGGCCGCTCGGTTCCTCCAGTTCCGCCTCACGCTGAAGGCGAAGGGGAGCGAGTCGCCCGTCGTCTCCGCGGTGGAGGTCTCGTACCGGCAGCGGAACCTGCCGCCCGAGATCGGCGACATCAAGATCTTCGGGCCGGACAATCCCTTCTTCGAAGGCGGGCCGGACTACCGGCCGCCCCAGATCTCGCAGACGTTCCCGAACGGGCTCAAGGTCGAGTACTCCTATCCCCGGAGCGGACCGCACACGGTCTCCGACCCGAGCGCCGCCTGGGCGCGCGGCGTCCGGACGCTCGCGTGGGACGCGCTCGACCCGAACGGGGACGACCTCCGGTACGACCTCTGGATCAAGGCGGAGGACGAGACGGCGTGGCGCCCGCTCGCCAAGAACCGGAGCGAGAAGGTCTTCTCCTGGGACTCGGAGTCGTTCGCGAACGGCGCGTACCGGATCAAGATCGTCGCGAGGGACGACCCGAGCAACCCGCCCGACTTCGCGCTCTCCGCGGAACGCGTCGGTCCGCTCTTCCACATCGACAACGTGCCGCCGGTGATCGAGGGGCTCAAGACCTCGAGCGGGGCGGCGAAGGGCACGCTGACCGTGAGCGGCGAGGCGGTCGACGCCGACACGCGGATCTCCGTCGTCGAGTATTCGGTGGACGGGGGGAACTGGATCCAGATCTTCCCCGTGGACGGACTCTACGATCAGCTGCGCGAGGCGTTCCGGTTCGACGTCCAGAACCTGGGGCCGGGGGAGCACACGGTGACGGTTCGCGCGTCCGACCAGGAACGGAACGTCGGCGTGGCAAAAGTTCTGGCCGTCCCGCGCTGATCGTGCGATCTGCACGATCCGCCCGCCCTGCGGGGCGGATCGCACCGCCGCCGGCCAGGTAGAAAGCAGCCCTGCCCAACCGCCGCGATCGCAGCCGTTTACCTGCGGCGCGCTCCGCTCGGTTCGGGCGAGCCCGCCGAGCGCGTCCATCTCGCGCCGGTGGTACACTCCTTGCGTTTCCGGCTCCGGACACGTACGCCTACGGATCGGGGCCATCGCAGGGATCGCATGAAACTGGCATTTCTCGACCTGCCGGACGATCAGGTCGATCTCATCTCGACGGCGCGCCAGTCGGATGGCGTCGAGCTCGTGCTCGTGGTGCACGCGGACTCCGAGGCGCTCGCCCTCAAGATCGCCGAGGTGCTCCAGATCCCGCGCTCGACCGAGCCGCTCGACCTCCTCGCCCTGAAGCCCGATCGGGTCGCGCTTCCGTCCCTCGAATCGCCCGGCGCCGCCGCGCTCCTCCGTGCCGGCATCTCCCCCGGCATCTTCGTCCGCCTCGAGCAGATCGCTTCCGTGCTGAGCGGGAGCGCTCCGCTCGCCCCGACCGGCGTCCTCGCGCCGATCGACGACTGGGAGCACCAGTTCGAGGAAGCGACGGGCACCGCCGCCACGCTCGGCACGATCCGGGAAGCGCTCGCGCTCTCGGAGGACCGCCAGCGGCTCTTCCGGGAGATCCTCGCGCTCGCGGTCGCCGAGACCGGCGCGGACGCCGGCTCGCTCATGGTGGTGGACCCGGACGAGCGGGAGCTCCGGATCGCGTTCGCCGACGGGCTCTCGCCCGACACCGTCCGGACGACGCGCCAGAAAATCGGCGAGGGCGTCGCGGGGAAGGTCGCGGAGACGGGGAAGCCGATGATCATCAACGACCGGATCGGCGACCCGCGCTACCAGGAGTCGCGCGAGCGGAGCCGGATCGCCGCGGCCATGTCCGCGCCGATCCAGGTGGACGGACGGGTCATCGGGGTACTGAACGTCTCGAGCGATCGGGCGGACCGTCGGTTCGAGCCGGAGGATCTCGCGCGGCTCGCCGAGATCGCGGCCCAGACGTCGGCGATCCTCGATCGCGTCGTGCGGATCTCCCGGCGCGACCTCGACGCCATCGAGTTCCGGGCCCGCCGCGCGCTGGAGAACGCGTTCCAGGAGAGCGCGGGATCGATGGCGGAGCGGATCCGCGCCGGGATCACGCGCCTCGCGGAGGAGATGTCGGCCGGCACGGCGCACGTCTACGTCGCGGACGCCGCCCAGAAGCGCTTCACGGTGCTCTCGGCCGGGTCGGCCCCGGGCGTCGAGGGAACGGTCCCGATCGGCCACGGCATCATGGCCCGCTCGTTCCGGGAGGGGGAGGCCTTCTTCCTCGCCACCCGCGTGGCGCCGCCCGACGGTTCTTCGAAGGAGCCGACGCCGAACCTGGTCGTCGCCCCGATCCAGGGGACGAGGCGGCACGGCGTGCTCGCCCTCGAGTGCGTGACGCGGATCGAGACCGACCTCGAGGCCTTCACCCGGCTCACCGCGCGCATCGGCCGCTATCTCGCGGGCCTCCTCGAGTCCGCGCGGGACGACGGCGGGACCGCGCGGCGCGGCGCCCTGCTCGCGCTCCTCTCCGACATCGCGCCGCGGCTCATGGTCGTGCGGGAGCCGGAGGCGCTCGTCATCGAGACGCTCGGCGCGCTCCGCGCCCTCTTCCCGCACGGGCTCGCCGCGGTCCGGCTCCTGGGCCGCGCCGAGGAGCTGATCCTCCGCACCGCGTTCGACGGCCCCGACGACCTGCGCGCGCACGCGCACGAGCGCGAGTCGTCGCTCGCGGCGAAGGTGATCGCCGAGGGCATCGAGCTCTCTCCGGTCACGCTCGAAGAGATCGACCTCCACGGCCCCTCCGTCGATTCCGGCGACGGGGCCGCCGCCGTCGTGCCGGTCCGGACGTCCGACCGCGTCGCGGGCTCGATCGGCGTCGTCTGCGGGTTCGGGGAGCCGGGTTCGGCGGAGTCGCTCGGCGCGGCCGAGCTCGAGGCGCTCCGGAAGCTCGCGCTCTACGCGTCGATCGCGTGGGAGCACGTGCGCGGCCTCGCGGGCGAGGAGCGGACGACGCACGACCGGCTGACCGGTCTGCTCGCCGGCGCCGGGCTCGAAGCGCGCATCGAGGAGGAGGTGAAGCGGGCCGAGCGCTACCACGACCGGTTCCTGCTCACGGTCTGCGCGTTCCCGGATTTCGCGCGGCTCGCGTCGCGGCACGGCCCGGTCTGGAGCGAGCGGCTGCTGCGGGAGTTCGCGGTCGCGCTGTCGCGGAACGTGCGCGAGGTGGACGCGGTCGCGCGGATCGGCGACGGACGCTTCGCGGTCCTCTCGCCGGAGACCGACAAGGACTCGGGCGCCCTGCTTCGCCGCCTCGACCTCCTGGTGCCGCGGCTCGAGTGCGTCCGCGCGCTCGACGACCCGAACGAGGTGCGGCTCTCGGGCCGGCAGTTCACGTACCCGGACGAGATCCCGACCGGCGGCGAGCTCCTCGCGCTGGTCCGCGACGATCGCTGATCCGCGGGAGCGCGGCGCGGCGGGACACGCCCGCGCGCGGACTCTACGGTTGCCGGGGGGCGTCGCCCGCATTATCGTTTCCGCATGCCCCGCGCCGACGCGGCCCCCCGCGCCCCCTCGCTCGAAGCCCTGAAGCTCGCCCAGGCCCAATCGCTCCTCGAGCCGCACGAGCTGGACGCCTGGCTGATCGCCGTCCGCGAGACGAGCACGCGCCCGGACCCCGCGCTCCGCTTCTTCCACCACGGCGACTTCACCTGGAACACGTTCTTCGTCGTGACGGCCGACCGCACGGCCGCGCTCGTCGCGACGTTCGACGCCCCCGATCTGGTCCGCGCCGGGCTCTTCGACGAGATCCGGACGTACAACGAGGGGCCGAAGGCGGCGCTGATCGATCTGCTCGATGCGTTCCACCCTCGGCGGATCGGCATCAACGTCGCGCGCGACGACGCGCTCGCCGACGGGCTCACGGCCGGGCTCCGCGATTCGCTCCTCGAGACGCTGGCCGGGACGCCGTACGCGGGCGCCCTCGTGCCGGCCGACGGCTTCCAGGCGCACCTGCGCGGCGTGAAGCTCCCGGAGGAGCAGGAGCGGATCCGCGCGGCCATCGAGCGGACGGAGGCGATGTTCGACCGGGTGAGCGCCGGGTTCGCGCTCGGGCTCTCGCAGCGGGAGGTGGCCGCCCGCTTCCACCGGGAAGCGGCCGAGCACGGGGTGCGCACGGCGTGGCCCCGCGGCTTCTGCCCGACCGTCACGATCGGGCCTCACTCGGCGATCGGACACGCGGCGCCCGGCGACGAGCGGATCACCGACGGCTGCATCGTGCACGTCGATTTCGGCATCGCCCTCGACGGCTACTGCTCGGACCTCCAGCGACTCTGGTACGTGACCGGGAGCGGGAGGCGGGGCGTGCCCGCCGAGGTGGCCCGCGCGTACCAGACGATCGTGGAGGCGATCGAGCGGTCGGCGCGCGCCCTCCGTCCCGGCGCGACCGGCTGGGAGGTCGACCGCGTGGCGCGGGAGCACATCGTGTCGCGCGGCTATCCGGAGTACGGCCACGCCCTCGGCCATCACCTGGGCCGCGAGGTGCACGACGGGGGCGGCGTCCTCGGTCCCCGCTGGGAGCGGTACGGCCGGGAGCCGTTCGGCGTCGTCCGCTCGGGGAACGTCTACACGCTGGAGCCGAGCATCCACCTGCCCGAGCACGGACTCGTCTCGCTCGAGGAGGACGTCGTCGTGACCGAGGACGAGACGATCTTCCTCTCGCGGTTCCCGCGCGAGCTGCCCGTGGCGCGCCCCGCCTGACGATGCCCGCGATCCGCATCCTGAGCCCCGAGGTCGCGGCGCGCATCCGCGCCGGCGAGGTGATCGACCGCCCCGCCGCCGTCGCGAAGGAGCTGATCGAGAACGCGATCGACGCGGGGAGCCGCCTGATCGCGGTCCACGCCGCGTCGAGCCCCGAGCGGAGGATCCGCGTCCAGGACGACGGCGCCGGCATGTCCCGCGAGGACGCGCTCCTGTCGATCCGGCGCCACGCGACGAGCAAGCTCGAGCGGGAGTCCGACCTCGAGGCGATCACGAGCCTGGGCTTCCGCGGCGAGGCGCTCGCGTCGATCGCCGAGGTGTCGCGCCTCACGCTCTCCACGCGCGCCGCCGACGAGCTGACCGGCACCCAGATCGAGGTGCTCGGGGGCGCCGTGCTCGGCGTCTCGGGCGTCGGCCGCGCGGTCGGGACGACGGTCACGGTGGAGGACCTCTTCTTCAACACCCCGGCCCGGCTCCGCTTCCTCAAGTCGCGGGAGTCGGAGAGCCGGGTCCTCGCGCGCGTCGTCTGGGGGTACGTGCTCACGTACCCGGCGATCCATTGGCGCTTCCACGTCGAGGGGCGCGAGGATACCGACCTCCCGGCCGCGGGCGATCTCCTCGAGCGCTGGCAGATCCTCTACGGGAGGAACGCGGCCGAGGGGGCCGAGGCATTCGAACAGGAATCGGGCGGGGTGACCGTGCGGGGGATCTTGGGCGCCCCCGAGCAGGCGCGCGCGAGCCGCGATCATCAGATCGTCGCGGTGAACGGGCGCGTGGTCGCCTCGCCCACCGTTTCCGCCGCGCTCCGCCAGGGGTACGGCAACCTGCTCCCGGGCGACCGGCACCCGATCGCGGTCCTCCTGATCGAGCTCGAGCCGTCGCGGGTCGACGTGAACGTGCATCCCACGAAGCGGGAGGTGCGGTTCCGCGACGAGTCGCGGCTCTTCCAGGCGACGCGCGCCGCGGTGGCGGCCGCGATGCAACGCTACGTCCCGGTGTCGATCGCGTCGGGCGCGCCCCCGTACGCGCCCCCGGGCGCGCCCTCCCACGTCCCCGCGGAAGGGACGGATCCTTCTCTCGCTCCGGGGGCCCGGCCCGCAGGGCCCGCCCCGTCGCTGCGAGAAGGACACGCCCCTTCCGCTGCCACGGCGCAGGGCACCCTCGACGGGATCGATGCCGCGCGCATGCTGTATGCGACGCCCGAGGCGGGCGCGGACGTGGCCAGGGAGGGAGACCTCGCCGCATTGAAGGAGAATCTCGCGGAAGAGGAGATCCCGATCTGGCAGCTCCACGACCGCTATCTCCTCGCGCCGATCCGCGGCGGACTCGTGATCGTGGACCAGCACGCCGCGCACGAGCGGATCCTCTACGAGGAGGCGCGGGAGCGGCTCCTCGGAGGAGACGCCGCGAGCCAGCACCTCCTCTTTCCGCGTGTTCTCGACGTCACGCCCGCCGAGCTGGACGAGCTCCTCCTGATCGACGCCCACGTCCGCCGGCTCGGGTACGAGATCTCCCTCTTCGGCGAGCGCCAGGTCGCGATCCGCGCCGTGCCGGCCCAAGTGCCGGAGGAGGCGGCGGTGGACGCGCTCCGGAGCGTGATCGCGGGGGAGGAGGTCCACGGATCGACCGGCGATCCGCCGGAGGAGCGGGTGGCGAAGACGTTCGCGTGTCACGCGGCCGTCCGCTCCGGCCAGGCGCTCCGCCCGGAGGAGCGCCGCGCCTTGATCGACCGCCTCTTCGCGACCGACCTCCCGCACGGCGACCCGCACGGTCGCTCGACGTACGTCCGCGTCTCCATGGAGGAGCTGGACCGGCGCTTCGGCCGCCGCTAGGGCCCCGCCGTGACCCACCGTATCGTCATCCTCGGACCCACCGCGGGAGGAAAGAGCGAGATCGGCCTCCGCGTCGCCGAACGGCTCGGCGCGGAGATCGTCGGGGCCGACTCGCGGCAGATCTACCGGGGGATGGAGATCGGGACCGCCGCGCCGAGCGACGCCGACCGCGCGCGGGCCCCGCACCATCTCGCCTCGTTCCTCTCGCCGGCCGAGACGTACAGCGCCGGCCGCTACGCGAGGGACGCCCGGGCCGCGATCGACGCGATCGAGGAACGCGGCCGGACCGCGATCGTGATCGGAGGCTCGGGCCTCTATCTGCGCGCCCTCCTCGACGGCCTCTTCGAAGGGCCCGAGCGGGACGAATCGGTGCGCGCGCGCCTCACGGCGCGGCTCGAGGCGGAAGGGCTCCCGGCGCTTCGCGCCGAGCTCGAGCGAGTGGACCCCGAGGCGCTCGCGACGATCCTCCCCGGGGACGCGGTCCGGGTCATCCGCGCGCTCGAGGTGCACGCCCTGACCGGGACGCCGATCAGCGCGCTCCGCCGCGGGCGCCGCCACGAGCCGACCGCCGCGCGCCGGTACGGCATCCGATGGGCGCGACCGTCCTTGGCCGTCCGGATCCGCGACCGGATCGACCAGCAGCTCCGGGACGGCTTCCTGGCGCAGGCGGAGGCGCTTCGCGACGCGGGACTCCCGTCGGGCGCCCCCGGCCATGGAACGCTCGGCTATCGCGAGCTCCTGGCGCACCTCCGGGGAGAGACGACGCTCGCGGAAGCGGTGGAGACGATCGCGCTCCGGACCCGCCAGCTCGCGAAGCGCCAGGAGACGTGGTTCCGGAAGGTCGCGGACGTCCGCTGGCTCGACCTCGAGTCGCCGGACCAGTTTCCGGCCGCGGCGGAAGCGATCGCGCGAGAGGCGGAGCGGGAAAAGGGCGCTTGACCATGCGGGCGGGGAACCCGTAGGCTCCCGGGGTCACAGGATATGGGAGCGGGCATAACTCAGTGGTAGAGTGTCAGCTTCCCAAGCTGAAGGTCGCGGGTTCAAATCCCGTTGCCCGCTCCAGTTTTTCTCAACGCCCGCGCGGCGCCCACCTGAAGCAGTCCATGACCATTGGCCCGGAACCCGTTACGATCAGGGTAATTATGCGCCCATATCCTAGCCCGGGACGATCCACGTGATCGGCCTGAGCGACCCCTTCACGATCGCGACCGTCGAGTCCGGCGGGCTCGCGGAGCGCCTCGGCCTCGTCCGTGGCGAGCGGATCCTCGCGATCAACGGCGTCCCGCTCCAGGACGAGATCGATTTCGGAACGCAGATCTCGGAGGAGGAGCTGACCCTGCTCGTCCGATCGCCGGAAGGCGCCGAGCGCGAGGTGACGGGCCTCCGGGAGTACGGCGTCCCGTTCGGCGCCACGTTCGAGGCGCGGCAACCGAAGCGCTGCCACAACAACTGCGTCTTCTGCTTCGTCTACCAGCACCCGAAGGGGGTGCGGCGCGAGCTCCTGATCAAGGACGACGACTACGTCTTCTCGTTCGTGCACGGGAACTTCATCACCCTGACGAACCTCTCCGAGCCCGACTTCCAGCGGATCCTCGACGAGCGGCTCTCGCCGATCTACGTCTCGGTCCACGCCACCGACCCCGACGTGCGGGTGCGGATGATGAAGAACCCGAAGTCGGGACGGATCCTCGAGCAGATCGACCGCCTCGTGGCGGGAGGCATCGATCTCCACACGCAGCTCGTGATCGTGCCCGGCATGAACGACGGGGAGGTGCTCGCGCGCTCGATCCGCGAGCTCGCGGACCGCCACCCGCGCGTCCGGACGATCGCGGTCGTGCCGGTGGGACTCACGAAGCACCGCGGGCGGCTCCCGCAGCTCCGCACGTTCACGCGCGAGGACGCGGTCGTCGCGCTCGAGCAGGTGCACGCATTCCAGTCCGAGTTCCGGAAGCGCTGGAAGACGCGGCTCGTCTACGCCGCCGACGAGATGTACGTGCTGGCGGGGGCGGACGTCCCGCCGGCCGGCGCGTACGAGGGATTCCCGCAGCACGAGAACGGCATCGGGATGCTCCGCCAGACGATCGACGCGTGGATGGCGGGCGAGGAGGGGATCGCGGCCCGGAACGGTGCGCGCGAGCGGGTCGCGGTGGTGACCGGCACGAGCGCCGCGCCCACGCTCGAGAAGCTTCTCCGCGACCGTCCTCCGGCCGGCGTCGACGCCTCGCTCTGCGTCGTGACGAACGAGTACTTCGGGGACACGGTGACCGTGAGCGGCCTCCTGGTCGGCGCCGACATCGAGAAGGCGCTCCTCGCGCACGCCGGACCGCGCCCATTCGACCGTGTGCTCCTCCCGCCGAACTGCCTCAAGGAGCGCGAGATCTTCCTCGACGATCGCACGCGCGGCGACCTCGAGCGGGCGCTCGGGGTCCCGGTCACGATCGGCTTCGACGCCGCGTCGTAGCGAGGACCGCCCCCGTGCTCCCGATCGTCGCCATCGTCGGACGGCCGAACGTCGGCAAGTCCACCCTCTTCAACCGCATCCTGGGACAGCGTCGCGCGATCGTGGACGAGCTGCCGGGGCTGACCCGCGACCGCCATTACGCCGAGGGGGAGTGGAGCGGGCGGCGTTTCCTGCTCGTCGACACGGGCGGCATCGACCCCGGGAGCGCGCACCCGATCCAGCGGCAGATCCTCCAGCAGACCGCGTACGCCCTCGAGGAGGCGGACGTCGCGCTCTTCGTCGTGGACGCGCGGGAGGGCCTCACCGCCCTCGATCGCGAGGTCGCCGACCGCGTGCGCCGTCGCGACCGCCCGGTCCTCCTCGTCGTGAACAAGGCGGATCGCCCCGATCCGAGCGAGGCGCTCCTCGAGTTCTACGAGCTCGGTCTCGGCGAGCCGCTCCAGACCTCGGCGCTCCACGGATACCGGACCGGCGACCTCCTCGACCAGATCCTGGCGCTCCTGCCCGAGCGGAAGCCGGCGGCCGAGGATCCCGACGCGATCCGGATCGCGGTGATCGGCCGGCCGAACGTCGGCAAGTCCTCGCTCGTGAACCGGCTCATCGGGACCGAGCGGATGGTGGTGGACGCGGTGGCCGGCACCACGCGGGACGCGGTAGACACGCGGCTCCGCGCGGGCGATCGGACGTACGTCCTCGTCGACACCGCCGGGCTCCGGCGGGAGACGCGGGTGCACGATCCCGTCGAGTTCTACAGCGTCACGCGGGCGCTCCGCGCGGTCTCGCGGGCCGACATCGTGCTGCTCGTGATCGACGTCGGCCGCGAGCCGGCCCGGCAGGACGCGAAGCTCGCCGCGCTCGCCGAGGAGCAGCGGAAGGGGCTCGTCGTCGCCTTCAACAAGTGGGACCTGGTCGAGGACCCCACGGCGGCGCGCGAGGCGATCGAGGAGGAGTTCCTCCGGGTCTATCCCTTCCTCGAGCACGTCCCCCGCGTCTACGTGTCGGCCAAGACGGGGAAGAACGTCCGGCGGGTCCTGCCGACGTGCACGGAGGTCTTCGCCGAGTTCACCCGGACGATCGCGACGCACGAGCTGAACGAGGCGATCCACCAGATCCTGAACCGGGTCCGCCCCCCGGCCACGGCCGAGGGGCGCCACCTCAAGTTCTACTACGCCGCACAGATCGGCGCCCGCCCCCCTTCGTTCGCGCTCTTCGTGAACAATCCTCGATATCGCGCGAAGAATTATGTAAGTTACCTGGAAAGCGGCCTGCGACGCCGTTTCGGATTCCAGGGCACCCCGGTCCTCCTGGAGTGGAAGCGAAGCCAATAGGGGCGCGTCGCGCGCGGTGGAGGGCACCCCCGATTCCGATCCATCCGCTCCCCGTCATCCTCGGATTCCTCCTCGGCTCGATCCCCTGGGGTCTCTGGATCGGACGCGCGCGCGGGGTCGATCTCCGCACCGTCGGAAGCGGGAACATCGGGGCGACGAACGCCTTCCGCGTCCTCGGGGCCGGAGTGGGCGCGGTGGTCTTCGCGCTCGACGCGCTGAAGGGCACGGCCGCGGTCCTCCTCGCCGCGGACCTCGCGACGCAGATCGCCGCCGGCGTCGCCTCGATCCTGGGGCACATCTTCTCTCCGTGGGTCCGGTTCAAGGGCGGCCGCGGCGTGGCCACGAGCCTCGGCGTCTTCCTGGCGCTCCTTCCGGTCCCGTCGGTGCTCGCGTTCTCGCTCTGGGTCGTCCTCGTCGCGATCAGCCGCCGCGTCTCGGTCGGCTCGATCGGCGCCGCGCTCGCGTATCCCTTCCTCGCCGCCTTCTTCCTCGCCGGGAACCCGCACCGGGTCGCGCTCGTGGTGACCGCCTCCCTGATCGCGGCACTCCTCCTCGTCCGTCACGTGCCGAATCTCCGCAGGCTCCTCGCCGGCACCGAGCCGCCGACGTTCGGGCGGAAGGAGCCGAAGGGGGGCACGACGTGACGATCGCGGTCATCGGCGGCGGCGGCTGGGGCACGGCGCTCTCGATCCTCCTCTCGGGGAAGGGGCACGACGTTCGCCTCTGGGTCTACGAGCCCGATCTGGCGGAGCGGATGCGCGGCGAGCGGCGGAACGACCGCTTCCTGCCGGGCGTGGCGATCCCGGCGGACGTCGCGATCGCGAACGATCTCGCCCCCGTGGTCGACGGCGCCGAGACGCTCCTCCTCGTGACGCCGTCCCACGCGCTCCGGAGCACCGCGACGCGGATCCGGGCCGAGGCGCCGCGCGCGCTCGAGCGCGTCCAACGCGTCGTGATCGCGACGAAGGGGCTCGAGCAGAAGACGCTCCGCCGGATGAGCGAGGTCGTGGCCGAGACGCTCCCCGGTACGGTCGGAACGGCGCCCGTGGTGCTCGCGGGACCGAGCCACGCCGAGGAGGTCGCGCGCGGCATCCCGACGGCCGTGGTGGCCGCGAGCCGTGACCCGGGGCACGCGGCCGAGACGCAGGAGGCGTTCTCGACCGACGCGTTCCGCGTCTACACGAACGACGACCTGATCGGCGTCGAGATCGCCGTCGCGCTCAAGAACGTCGTCGCGATCGCGGCGGGGATCTCGGACGGGCTCGGCTTCGGCGACTCCACGAAGGGGGCGCTCCTGACGCGCGGGCTCGTCGAGATCGCGCGCCTGGGCGAGGCGCTCGGCGCGCGCCCCGAGACGTTCTTCGGGCTCGCGGGGATGGGCGACCTCGTCGCGACCGCGACGAGCCGCCACAGCCGGAACCGCCGCCTGGGCGAGGCCGTGGGGCGCGGGGCCACGCTCGCGGAAGCGCTCGCCGCGACGCCGATGGTGGCCGAGGGCGTCTCGACGTGCCAGGCCGCGGTCGACCTGGCCGCCACGCGCGGCATCGAGCTTCCGATCGCCGAGCAGGTCCGCGCCATGCTGTTCGAGGGGAAACGCCCGCGCGACGCGATGCGCGAGCTCCTGACCCGGGACTTGAAGCCGGAGACCAACGCAGCGAGGGGGAGGTGAACCCGTGAAATCGCTTCCGACCGGAAAACTCTACTATTCGATCAGCGAGGTGAGCGACCTGGTCGGCGTCAAGCCGCACGTGCTCCGCTACTGGGAGACGCAGTTCAAGATGCTCCGACCGAAGAAGGGACGCGGCGGCGCCCGGATGTACAAGAAGCGGGACATCGAGATCCTCTTCGACATCAAGCAGCTGCTGTACGACCAGCGGTTCACCATCGCGGGCGCGCGCCGGAAGATCCTCGACGACCGCCAGGACGCGAAGGACCAGATCGAGATGCCGTTCCACCGGGCCGATCGCGAGGCGGCCCTCCGGTCGCTCCGGAAGGACATGGAGGCGCTCCTCGACCTGCTAAGGCGGGAAGCCGGCTCGAAGGGGCGCTCCCGCTGAGGGGGCCACGGGACCCGGAGGGGCGGGGCGCGACTCCGCGCGGGGCGGCTTGTCCCGGCGCGCTCCGGTCGTGTAGCATGGTGCCGATCGAAGCGATCCGGCGTCGATTCCGGTCGGGGCGTAGCGCAGCCCGGTAGCGCACCTCCTTGGGGTGGAGGTGGTCGCAGGTTCAAATCCTGTCGCCCCGACCATTCTCGACGCCGGAACCCCACTCGCCCCGGCGTGCCGCGTCCGGGGCGTCCTCGTTTCCGCGCGCAGGGAGGGGCAGAGTGACCGAAGTCGGATATCGCGCCGCCGCCGTCGCCGCGCGCCGGCTCCCCGCCTGGATCAGCGACCCGCTCGCCGACTGGTGCGCCGACGTGTACGTGGCGACGCACCCGGGCCGCGCCCGCGCGGTCGACCGCCGCCTGGCCCGCATCTGGCGCGAGGCGGGCCTCGCCGAGCCGCCCCCGGGCGCCCGCGAGACGTACCGCGGCTTCGCCCGGGCCGTGCGGGACTTCCTCGCCGCGATGGGCGTCGAGCCTCCCCGGCCACCGGTCGTCCGCGTGGACGACGAGACCGTGGCGCACCTCGCCGAGGCCCGCGCCGCGGGACGATCCACGGTCGTCGTGAGCGGCCACTTCGGCCCCTGGGAGACGGCGCTCCAATGGCTGGCCCGCGAGGTCGGGCCGGTCGACGCGATCGCGGCGCCCCACCACGCCGCGGCGGTCGAGCGGTTCTTCCGGGCGCATCGCGCCGCGTTCGGCATCCGGACGATCAGCACCGGCCATCCCGCGACCGAAGCGATCGCGCGCCTCCGCCAGGGGGCGTGGATCGCGATGCTCGCCGACCGCGCGTGGCGCGCGCGGGACGGGCGGGCGACGCCGCCCGGCGCGGGCATGGTCGCGGTCGACCCGGCGCCCCTCTTCCTGGCGCGACGCGCCCGGGCGCAGGTGCTCGCCGGGGTCGCCTGGCACGAGGCGGACGGCGCCGTCTCGGTCCGCTTCCACGCGCCCTTCACGCTCGGCGCCGGCCGAAACGGCGCCGAGATCGAGGAGGCGCGCGGCGAGCTGGAGCGCTTCTTCGACGCGCACGTGCGCGCGCACCCGACCCAGTGGTTCGACTGGGGAGCGGGCGCGCTGGTCGATCCCGCCCGCTGATGCCCGACGCCGCGGTGATCCCCGCGCGCGACGCCGCGGGGACCGTCGCCTCCGTCGTCTCCGGGCTCCACGCCGCGCTCCCCGGACTCCTCGTCATCGTCGTGGACGACGGCTCGTCCGACGACACCGCCGCGCGCGCGGAGGGCGCGGGCGCCGTGCTCGTCCGCCACGACGTGAACCGGGGCAAGGGGGCCGCGCTCGAGAGCGGCTTCGACGAAGCGCTCCGCCGCGGCGCGGCGCGCGTGCTCGCGCTCGACGCCGACGGGCAGCACGATCCGGCCCGCGCCCCCGCGCTCCTCGCCGCGCTCGACGGCGCCGACGTCGTCGTCGGCTCGCGGAAGCACGACCGGGCGGGCATGCCGTGGCTACGGCGGGCCACGAACGACGTGACGTCGTGGTGGGTATCGCGGCTCGCGGGCGTCCCGATCGAGGACTCGCAGTCGGGATACCGCGCGATCGCCGCGCCGGTGCTGCGGGCGGTGCGCCCGAAGAGCCGGCGCTTCGAGTACGAGTCGGAGTTCCTGGTCGCGGCCGCCCGCGCCGGATTTCGAATCGGTGCCGCGCCGATCCCGACCCTGTACAATGCCCCCGGGAGCCACATCCACCCGGTGCGGGACACGTTCCGCTTCATCCGCTTCGTGCTCCGGCATCTCGTCCGCTGAAGGAGGCCATGCAGCCGCCGCTCGACATCCTGGTCAGCAACGACGACGGCATCCACGCCGAGGGACTCCGCGTCCTGGCCGAAGCGCTGGCCCCGCGGGGACACGTCACGATCATCGCGCCCGATCGCGAGCAGAGCGCGACCAGCCATTCGCTCACGCTCCACCGTCCGCTCCGGGTCCGGAAGATCGCCCCCGACATCCTGAGCGTGGACGGCACCCCGACCGACTGCGTCCTCCTCGGCGTGCACGGGTTCCTCGAGCGGAAGCCCGCGCTCGTTGTCTCCGGGATCAACCACGGACCGAACATGGGGAACGACGTCCTCTACTCGGGCACGGTCGCGGCCGCCAGCGAGGGCGCGTTCCTCGGAATTCCCTCCATCGCGTTCTCGCTCGCCACCTGGGAGAGCGTCTCGTTCGAGGCGGCGGGCCGGGTCGCGCGCGACCTCGTCGGCGCGCTCCTCGACCGGGGGCTTCCCGCCGGCGCATGTCTGAACGTGAACATCCCCCCCCTGCCGTACGACGAGATCCGGGGAATGCGGATCGCGCGCCTGGGGAGGCGGGTCTTCCGCGACGTCGTGGTCGAGAAGCGTGACCCGCGGGGGAAGTCGTACTACTGGATCGGCGGGGAGGCCCCGACGTGGGACCACGACGACGCGAGCGACTTCCACGCGGTCTCCGAGGGGTACGTGTCGGTCACGCCGCTCACGTTCGAGCTGACGGACTACAAGGGGATCGTCGAGCTGGAATCGCTGGGACTCTCGCTCCGTGAATCGTGACGAGCTGGCGGTCGCGCGCCGCCGCATGGTGGAGGAGCAGCTCCGGAGCCGCGGGATCCACGACCCGCACGTGCTCCGGATCATGGAGGCGATCCCGCGCCATCTCTTCGTCGACGCGGCCCTCGACGCGGCCGCGTACGGCGACAGCGCGCTCCCGATCGGGGAGGCGCAGACGATCTCCCAGCCCTACATGGTCGCGCTGATGACCCAGGCCCTCGATCTCACGGGGGAGGAGAAGGTGCTCGAGATCGGCACCGGGTCCGGCTACCAGACGGCGATCCTCGCCGAGCTGGCCGACCGCGTCTTCACCGTGGAGCGGATCCCGGCGATCGCCACGGCGGCCCGCGTGCGCCTCGGCGAGATGGGGTACACGAACGTGGTCTTCCGGTCCGCGGACGGAACCGTGGGGTGGCGGGAGCTCGGGCCGTTCGACCGGATCCTGATCACCGCCGGCGCGCCCCGGGTGCCCCAGTTCGTGGAGGACCAGCTCCGGGTCGGGGGGATCGCCGTGGTCCCCGTCGGGGGCGACCGCGACCAGCGGCTCGTGAAGGCGACCCGCGCGGAGGAGGGGATGGTCGTCCGGGATCTCTGCGCCTGCGCGTTCGTGCCCTTGATCGGGAAGGACGGCTGGGCGCGGCGGGAGGCGGGTTGACCGCCACCGCCCCGCTTGGTAGACTTTTCGGCCGAGGGTTCAAGAGGCCGGTGGACCCGTTGTTTTTTTCTCGGCTTGATCGGGGCGTGGCTCAGCCTGGTAGAGCACCTGGTTCGGGACCAGGGGGTCGGAGGTTCAAATCCTCTCGCCCCGATTCTGTTTTTCGCCGCCGGGCCGGTCGCGCGGACCGGGCGGCGGCCGCGGTGATCGGGCGGTGAGCGCGTCGCAGAACCAGCGCGTCGTCGCCCAGGTCGACGGCCGGGTGCAGGGCGTCGGCTTCCGCGCCTTCGTCGTGCAGCGCGCCGTCTCGCTCGACCTCGCCGGGAGCGTTCGGAACCTCCCGAGCGGCGGCGTCGAGGTGATCGCGGAGGGTCCCCGCCCCGCGCTCGAGTCGCTCGTTCGCGAACTCCACGTCGGTCCCCCCCTGGCTCGCGTCCACTCCGTCTCGGTGGCATGGCATCCACCGACCGGGGAACGGCACTTCCGAGTTCGTCCGACCTGAGGGGAGCATGACTGCGGCCTCGAGACGATTCATCACCGAGCTGTCCGACGCGATGCGCGAGGGCCTCGAACGCGGCGCCCTCCGCGACGAGACGGTCGATCGCCTCCTCCATGCGCCCGACTTCGACCCCGGCGCGTTCGACCTCTTTCTCGCCGAGGCGCGCCGGAACGGCGTCACGCTGCCGGAGATCGGGAGCGCCGCGGAGCCGGCGCCCGAGGCGGGCACGGGCCGCGATCTCGGCGACCTCGAGCGGCGCTACCTGAAGGAGATCCAGCGCTATCCCATCCTCGAGCGCGAGGAGGAGCACGCGCTCTGGCGCTCCATGCGCGAGGGGACGGAAGACGCGCGCAAGCGGCTCATCCTCTCCTACCTTCGGCTCGTCGTGTCGCAGGCCCGGGCGTACAGGAATCGCGGGGTCGAGTTCCTGGATCTCGTGGAAGAGGGGAATCTCGGGCTCATCACGGCGGTCGACCGGTTCGACGTGGACCGGGGGATCCACTTCGCCACGTACGCCACGTGGTGGATCCGCCAGGCGCTGGCGCGCGGCGTGGCGAACCAGTCGCGCACCGTCCGCATTCCGATCCACGTGCTCCAGATGATGCGCCGCTTCGTGGCGACGCAGCGCCGGCTCGAGTCGGAGCTCCGCCGGGTCCCGGAGCTGGGGGAGGTGGCCGCCGCGATGGGCATCCCGATGACGCGCGCGAGCCGGCTCCAGGCGCTGGTCCACTCGGTCCGCGCGCTCGACGTCGACCTGTCGAACGAGGCGTTCCACGGCCTCGTCGAATCCGAGGCGGTGGAGCAGCCCCCCTCGCTCGACGAGATCGTCGAGATGCAGCTCCGCGACCAGCAGCTGAACGAGATGCTGAAGACCCTGACCGAGCGGGAGGAGGCGATCCTCCGCTTCCGCTACGGCTTCTACGACGACCGGCCCCGCACGCTCGCGGAGACCGGAGAGCAGTTCGGCCTGTCCCGGGAGCGCATCCGGCAGCTCGAACAGCGCGCGCTGCTCAAGCTCCGCGCCCTCCTCGAGTCCGACTCCACGGAGTCCCCCGCGTCCGTCCACTAGCGGGCCGTCCACCGCGGCCCCGCGCCCGATACTCCCAAGGTCGCCGTTGACGCATCCCGTTCTCGGGCGGGAACATGGAAGGGCACTGGCACCCCTTCGGCGGCTCTACCACCAACGGTCGCCGGCCGGCGCGTGGATCGCGGTCTTCCGCGTGTCTGGAGGAGGTGTGCCATGGATCAGAACTGCCATCTGGGAATCGTCTGCAGGCGCCACGGGCGCGGCTATGTCTGCTTCTTCGACGAGCCGTTCGGCGAATCGACACCCTTCGAGCTGGCCGGCGGTTATTCCGCGATCTTCGATTGCGGCATCACCGAGGGCGGCCCGATCGACTACGCCGACACCCTGACCGGGCTCGAAGCCTGGCTCGTGAAGCAGGGGTGGCAGCGGATCGAAGAGCTGGAGGCCCTCGTCCAGGTCTGACGCGTCTCGCGTCCGTTCCCGAACCGAATCGGCCCCGCGCGGACCCCGGCCCGCGCGGCCCCGCGCCGAACCCGCCCGGGGAAGGAACCCGCCATGTCGCGATACAGGATCGGTTGGCTCCCCGGCGACGGAATCGGCGTCGAGGTGATGGAAGCGGCGAAGCTCGTGCTCGAGGCGGTAGGCCTCGACGCGGAGTACGTCCACGGCGACATCGGCTGGGAGTTCTGGCGCACGGAGGGAGACGCGTTCCCCGCGCGCACGGTCGAGATGCTCGGGACGGTCGACGCGGCGATGTTCGGCGCCATCACGTCGAAGCCGGTCCGGGAGGCGGAGAAGGAGCTGGCCCCCGCGCTCCAGGGGAAGGGGCTCGTCTACCGATCGCCGATCGTCCGCATGCGGCAGCAGTTCGATCTCTACGTCTGCCTCCGCCCGTGCCGGGCGTACCCCGGGAACCCGCTGAACTACAAGGAAGGGATCGACCTCGTCGTCTTCCGAGAGAACACCGAGGATCTCTACGCGGGGGTCGAGTTCGGAACCGTTCCCGACCGGCTCCGCGACACGCTGGCCGCGCTCTCCCCGCCGTTCAAGGCGTTCGCCTCGCTCCCCGGCGACGAGGTCGCCGTCTCCTGCAAGATCAACACGAAGAAGGGCTCGGAGCGGATCATCCGCGCGGCGTTCGAGTTCGCGAAGCAGTTCGGCCGGAAGAAGGTCACGGTCGTGCACAAGGCGAACGTCGTGCGCGCCACCGACGGCCTCTTCCTCGAGGCGGCGCGCCGGGTGGCGAAGGACTATCCGGGCATCGGGATGGACGACGCCAACGTCGACGCCATGACGATGTGGCTCCTCAAGAACCCCTTCAACTACGACGTCCTGGTGGCGCCGAACCTGTACGGCGACATCGTGTCGGACCTCTGCGCCCAGATGGTCGGCGGGCTCGGCTTCGGCTGCTCGGGGAACATCGGTGACCGGCTCGCGGTCTTCGAGCCGACGCACGGCTCGGCGCCGAAGCACGCGGGGAAGCAGAAGGCGAATCCGATCGCGACGATCCTGGCCGCGAAGATGATGCTCGACTGGCTCGGCGAGAAGGAGAAGGCCGCCGCCATCGACCACGCGGTCGCCGAGGTGGTCCGCGAGGGGAAGGTCCGGACGTACGACATGGGCGGGTCCTCCGGGACGCTCGACCTCGCGCGGGCCGTCGCCGAGCGCTGCCACGCCGCGGGACCGGTGGGCCGATGAGCGACGCCTCGATGCCGCTCGTGCTCCACGAGGTCGGGCCCCGCGACGGCCTCCAGATGGAGCGCCAGGTGGTCCCGACCGACGTCAAGGAACGCTGGATCCGGGAGCTCATGGCCTCCGGCATGGACATCGTCCAGGTCGGCTCCTTCGTCCATCCGGAGAAGGTGCCCCAGATGGCCGACACCGACGAGCTCTTCCGCCGGCTGACGGCCGGCAAGGCCGGCGGCCCGGTCCTCTCCGGGCTCGTGCTGAACGAGAAGGGCCTCGACCGTGCGCTCGCGTGCGGCGCCGAGATGGTCTGCATGGGCGCGTCGGCGAGCGACACGCACAGCCGGAAGAACACCGGCATGGGGAGCGAGGAGGCGACCGCGCGGATCGCCGAAGCGGCGAAGGCGGCGGTGCGCGCCGGGAAGAAGGTGCAGGTGTCGGTGCAGTCCGCGTTCGGATGCGGGTTCGAGGGGGCCATCCCCGAGGCGCGCGTGTTCGACATGGTGCGGGTCTACCTCGACGCGGGGCTCCGCCAGATCAGCCTGGCCGACACGGCGGGCCACGCGCACCCGGCGCAGGTGGAGCGTCTCTATGCCACGGTCCGCGCGCTCGATCCCGGCGCGGAGCTGACCTGCCACTTCCACAACACGTACGGGCTCGGCATGGCGAACGTATTCGCCGCCCTCCGCGCGGGGGTCACGTCGGTCGAGACCTCCTTCGCGGGCCTCGGCGGCTGCCCGTTCACGAAGGTCGCGGCGGGAAACGTGGCGACGGAGGACTTCGTCCATGCGCTCCACCTGGAGGGGCTCCGCCCCGACGTGGACCTCGACCGCCTGATCCGCCTCGCCCGCGACGTGGCCGCGCACTTCGGACGCGACATGCAGGGCTACGTGCTGAAGACCGGGCCGATCGCGATGGAGCACGCCACATGACCCGGCGCGTTCTCGAGGGCGTTCGCGTCCTCGACCTCACGAACGTGCTGGCCGGGCCCTTCGCGACCCTCCATCTCGCGCTCCTCGGGGCCGAGGTGATCAAGGTCGAGAACCCGAAGGACGGCGACCTGGCGCGGAAGCTCGGCATCGTGCCCGAGCTGAACGAGCAGCTCATGGGCACGAGCTTCCTCGCCCAGAACGCGAACAAGAAGTCGATGACGCTCAACATGAAGGCCCCGGAGGGGAAGGAGATCTTCCGCCGCCTCGTCAAGTCGGCGGACGTGCTGGTCGAGAACTTCCGGCCCGACGTGATGGACCGGCTGGGCCTCGGCTACGACGCGCTCCGCGCCATCCAGCCGCGCCTCGTCTACTGCGCGATCTCGGGCTTCGGGAAGACCGGCCCCGACGCGTACAAGCCGGCGTACGACCAGATCATCCAGGGGTTGAGCGGCGTCATGGCGGTGAACGGCGACGAGCGGCTGAACCCGCTCCGCGCCGGCTTCCCGGTCTGCGACACGGTCGGGGGGCTGAACGCCGCGTTCGCGATCCTGGCGGCCCTCTATCACCGCGAGCGGACGGGCGAAGGGCAGTTCATCGACGTCGCGATGCTCGACTCCATCATGCCGCTGATGGGATGGGTCGCGGCGAACCTCCTGATCGGTCACCAAGAGCCGGTCCCGATGGGGAACGACAACTTCACCGCCGCGCCGTCCGGGACGTTCCGCACGAAGGACGGTCACGTCAACATCGCGGCGAACAAGCAGGAGCAGTGGGAGGCGCTCTGCGACGAGGTGGGGCTCCCCGAGCTCAAGACCGACCCGCGGTTCCAGAAGCGGGACGTCCGGAAGCGGAACCGGAAGGAGCTGACCCCGCTCCTCGAGGCCAAGCTCGCCGAGCGGCCGACCGACGAATGGGTCGAGCGGCTGAACGCGCGCGACATCCCGAGCGGCGCCATCCTCGGGCTCGAGGCGGCGCTCGCGCAGCCGCAGGTCCGCCACCGGCAGACGTTGAAGGACGTCGCGGTCGAGGGGATCGGGACGATCCCGCTCTTCGACCTGACGGCGCGGTTCGAGAAGACGCCGGGCGCCATCACGGCGCCGCCGCCCCGCCTCGGGGCGCACACGGCGGAAGTGCTGACCGGAATCGGCGTCGGGTGCGAGGAGCAGAGCGCGCTCGAGTCGAAGGGCGTGGTGTAACCCGGAAGAGAGGGAAGGACCCATGGGACGTACGTACGTACAGAAGCTTCTCGCCCGGGCCGTCGGCAAGGCCGACGTCGCCGTGGGCGACGTGCTCGAGCCGCCGGTCGATCTCGCGATGTCCCACGAGAACGCCGCGCTCGTGCTGAACCAGTTCCACGAGATCTACCGCGGGACGGGGCGCGATCCCCGCGTCTGGGATCCGGACCGGATCGCGATCATCTTCGACCATCGCGTGCCGGCCGAGTCCTCGAAGACCGCGAGCAACCAGAAGAAGGTGCGCGAGTTCGTCGCCGAGCACGGTATCGCGAAGTTCCACGACGTCCGGGGGGACGTCGGCGGCATCTGCCACCAGATCCTCCCGGAGAACGGGTACGTCCGTCCGGGCGCCGTCGTGGTCGGGACCGACAGCCACACGACGACGCACGGCGCGCTCGGCGCCTTCGCCTTCGGAATCGGCGCGACCGAGATGGCGTCCGTCTGGACGCTCGGTCGGATCCTGAACGTGGAGGTGCCCGCGACGATCAAGGTCGTCGTGGACGGCGCGTTCCGCGACGACGTCTACGCGAAGGACCTGATCCTCCACCTGATCGGGAAGATCTCGGCGGAGGGCGCGAACTTCAAGGTGCTCGAGTTCCACGGATCGGCCATCCGCGCGCTGCCGACGTCGGGCCGGCTCACGCTCTGCAACATGGCCGTGGAGGCCGGCGCGACCGCCGGCGTGGTGCCGCCGGACGGCGAAACGCTCCGCTACCTCGAGGAGATCGCGGGCGTGCGGGGCGAGATCGAGACGTTCGAGCCCGATCAGGACGCGACGTACGACCGGGTCCTGACGATCGACGCCGCTTCGCTCCGGCCGCAGATCGCCTGTCCGCACACGGTCGACAACGTGAAGACGATCGACGCGGTCAAGGGGACGAGGATCCACCAGGTGGTGGTGGGATCGTGCACGAACGGGCGGCTCGACGACATCGAGGTCGCGGCCCGGATCCTCCGCGGGAAGAAGGTCGCGGCGGGGACGAGGATGCTCGTCTTCCCGGCCTCGTGGCGGATCTACGACCAGGCGATGGAGCGCGGGTACCTGCGCGACCTCATGAACGCCGGCGCCGTGGTCTGCAATCCGGGCTGCGGGCCCTGCCTGGGCGTGCACCAGGGGGCGCTCGGGGACGGGGAGGTCGCGATCGCGACGACGAACCGGAACTTCAAGGGGCGGATGGGGAACCCGACGGCCGAGGTCTACCTCGCGTCGCCCGCCGTCGCGGCCGCGAGCGCCGTCGCGGGCGTGATCGCCGACCCGAAGGAGGTGCTGCGATGACCCAGGGCAAGGTCGTTCGGACGGTCGGGGACGACATCTCGACCGACATCATCTACCCGGGCCGGTACATGGCTACCGTGCTCCCCACGGAGACGCCTCAGTACGCGTTCGCCGACGACGCCGAGTTCAACCGCCGGCTCAAGGCGAAGGAGATCCCCCCCGGGAGCTTCCTCGTCGCGGGGAAGAACTTCGGCTGCGGCTCCTCGCGCGAGCAGGCGGCCTCCTGCCTCAAGGGATACGACCTCGTGGTCGTGGCGGACGGCTTCGCGCGCATCTTCCTCCAGAACGCGATCAACCTCGGGCTCCGCATGATCATCGCTCCGGGCGTCCAGGCGAGCGAAGGCGACGACGTCTCCGTGGAGGGCGGGAGCCTCGTGAACCGCACGACGGGGAAGTCGTTCCCGATCACGCCGCTTCCCAAGGCGCGGCAGGCGATCATCGACGCGGGCGGGCTCGTTCCCTATACGCGGAGGCTCCTGGTCGAGCAGGGCGGCTGACGCTCGCCGCACAGGAAGGGCTCCAGCGCGGGCTCGAGGCGAACGCCTCGGGCCCGCGTTCCTTTGGACCGCCGCCCCGAGTGTCGCCGGCGGCAGTCCGACGTTCGGGGTGGAGCCATCCTGCGATGCGGGGTATCCTGCCCGTACGAGGAGGTCATTTGCGCCCTGAAGTCCGCCTGAGCCGCGAGATGCGGCTCGTCGACGTGACGATGATCGGGGTCGGCGCCATGATCGGCGCCGGGATCTTCGTGCTGACCGGGATCGCCGCGGGGGTCGCGGGCCCGGCGCTCCTCCTCGTCTTCCTCCTGAACGGCTTCGTCGCCCTGCTCACCGCGATGGCCTACGCGGAGCTGGGGAGCGCGATCCACGACGCCGGGGGCGGCTACCTCTGGATCAAGGCGGCGCTCCCGCATCCGAGCGGATTCCTCTCGGGCTGGATGAGCTGGTTCGCCCACGCCGTGGCCTGCTCCCTCTACGCGCTGGGCTTCGGGGCCTACTTCAAGGAAGTGCTCACCGTCGCCGGCGTTCCGGTGCCGGCCGTGCCGTTCGGCACGTTCGAGGTCTGGCTGGCGGTCGTCGCCTGCTCCGTCTTCGCCTTCATCAACTTCCGGGGCGCCTCCGAGACGGGGAAGGCCGGAAACGTGGTCACGATCAGCAAGGTCGCGATCATCGGGGCCTTCATCGTGGCCGGGCTCTGGGCGATGGCGCACCGACCCGGCTGGCATGGCTCCTTCACGCCGTTCCTGTCCCACGGCTGGGCGGGAGTGTTCGGGGCCATGGGCCTGACGTTCATCGCCTTCGAGGGGTACGAGATCATCGCCCAGACGAGCGAGGAGGTGGAGTCCCCGAAGCGGAACGTGCCGCTCGCGGTCTTCCTCTCGCTGCTCATCGTCATCCCGATCTACCTGCTCGTGGCGCTCGTCGCGATCGGGGCCGTGGTCCCCCCGGCCGGGATGCGGGTCACGGACTACCTCGGCCAGGCGAAGGAGATCGCGCTCGTCACGGCCGCCGATCAGTTCGCCTTCGGCGGCGGAATCGTGATCCTGGTGGGCGGGCTCCTCTCCACGATCTCCGCGCTCAACGCCACCATCTACTCCTCGTCCCGCGTCGCGTTCGCGATGGCGCGGGACGCGAGCCTCCCGTCCATGGTCGCGCGCGTCCACAGGAAGCGCTCGACCCCGCACGTCGCCATCCTCTTCTCCGCGCTGATCATCATCGGCATGGCGATCGCGCTCCCGATCGAGCAGGTCGCGGCCGCGGCGAGCGTGATGTTCCTCCTCCTGTTCGGGGGCGTGAACATCGCGTTGATCCGGCTCCGCCGATCCCATCCCGAGCTCGACCGGGGCTTCCGCGTCCCGTTCGTGCCGTTCACCCCGATCCTGGCGATCGCCTGCATGCTGTTCATCGCGGTGTTCCTCTCCGTCGAGTACCCGCTCGCGTGGCTGGCGGCCGGCGGCTGGATCCTCGCCGGGCTCGGCTTCTACTACGGCTACAGCCGCACCCGGGAGCGGGCGTTCGCCGAGAGCGCCCGGTGGCTGGAGCGCATCGAGCGCGAGGAGTACAGCGTCCTGGTCGCGCTCGCGAACCCGGAGACGATGACCTCGCTGATGGACGCGGCGATGGCGATCGCGCGACAGCACGAGGGGCACATCGTGGCCGTGGCGGTCGCCGAGGTGCCGGCGGGGCAATCGCTGATGGCGGGCCGGCAGGAGGCGCGCCGCCTCGAGCCGCTGGTGGATCGCGCCGTCGAGTACGCCGCGAAGCGGGGCATGAAAGCCCGCGGCGTGCTCAAGATCGCCCATCGGGTGAGCCAGGGAATCCTCGGGACCGCGCTGGAGGAGAAGTGCAACTTCCTCCTGCTCGGCCGCCCGGTCACGAATTCGATGCTCGAGCGCCTCGTGGCGTCCATCGTCGAGAGGGTCATCCAGGACGCCCCGAACCAGGTGGGGGTCGTCTACGGGGAGATCGTGCCGGAGCGCATCCGAGGCGTCGTGGTTCCCGTCACGACCGGGGCCAATTCGCAGCTTGCCGCCGAGCTGGCGCCCGAGTTCGCGCGCGAATTCCAGGCGCGGCTCCGCGCCGTCACGGTCATTCCCAGCGACGCGACGACCGGGGAGGAGGACGCGCTGAAGACGAGCGCCCGGCGGACGCTCGAGGCCGCGGGGACCGGGGCCGAGCTGGAGATCCTGCGACGGCGCGACGTCGGCACCGGCCTCGCCGACGCGCTGGAACGCGACGAGCTGGTCCTGATCGGCGCTCCGAGCACGGATCCGATCGCGGCGCTCCTCGCCGAGACGCTTCCCGGAATCGTCGCCCGTAAGGGGCGTGGACCCATGATCGTCGTGCGCGATGTCGAAGCGCACCGCACCGGCCGCTTCGAGCGCTTCTTCCGCGTCAGAAAGTAGGGGGTCATGCAAGCTCTACCCGTTCCATCGAATCCTCCAGCCACGGCCGCGCAACCCCTGTCGGAGCTGTGGGCGCAGACCGTGGGCTTCCTGCCGGCCTTCGTGGGGGGCCTCGCGATGGTCGGGATCGGTTTCGTCCTCGGCTGGCTGGCCAAGCGGGCCGTGGTGCGCATGCTCGTCTGGCTGCGCCTCGACCGGCTCGCGAGTCGCGTCGGATGGCGCGCGGCATTCGGCAAGGGCGACGTGCGGAGCGCCCTCTACAACGTCGTGGGCAACGTGGTGCTCTTCCTGGTCCTCCTGATCTTCCTCGACGACGCGCTGGAGCGCTGGGGCCTGACGGGCCTCGCGCGCATCGTCGCGGGCCTGATCGTCTACCTTCCGAACCTGGCCATCGTGCTCGTCATCGTGGCATTGGGATTCACCGTCAGCAACGCGGCCGGATCGAAGGTGGCCGACGCGCTCGCCGAGGAGGGCGTGACGCGGGCCCGGATCATCGGCAAGGCGGTGAAGGCCACCCTCGTCTCCGTCTCGTTCGTGCTGGCGCTCTGGCAGCTCCACTTCGCGCGCGAGCTGGTCTTCGCGGGCTTCGTGATCTGCTTCGGGTCGGTCGGCGTCGCGTTCGCGATCGGGCTCGGCATCGGGACCGCGAAGGCGATCGAGCGCGGTCTCGTCGGTCTCTTCCACAAGGAGAAGGAAGATCGCTGAGCCGGCACCGTCACTCGTCGGGATCCGCTCGAAGGCCACCCGTCGAAGGGAGCCCCACCACATGCCCGAACCCGATCTCATCATTCGCAGCATGGCCCGTCCCGAGCTCGACACGCTCGTCGAGTGGGCGGCGGCCGAGGGCTGGAATCCCGGACTCGATGACGCCGACGTCTTCTGGGCGACCGATCCCGAGGCGTTCATCGCGGCGGAGCTGGGCGGGGATCTGGTCGGCGGCGGCTCGATCGTGAGTTACGACGGGCGGTACGGATTCATGGGGTTCTTCATCATGCGTCCCGAATTTCGCGGCCGGGGACTCGGTGACCGACTCTGGAACGAGCGCAAGCGACGCCTCCTCGCGCGACTCCGGGAAGGAGCCGCCATCGGCATGGACGGTGTCTTCGCGATGCAGGACTACTACGCGCGCGGCGGGTTCCGATTCGTCTGCCGCGACCTTCGCTTCGAGGGTCGCGGGGAGCGTGCCCGACCGCCGGGCGGAGTGGTCGACTTGCGATCGGTCGATTTCGCGACGGTCGACGCGTACGACCGCCGGCATTTCCCGGCGCCGCGTCCGTCATTTCTCGCCGCATGGATCGACCGGCCGGGAGGACACGCGCTGGGCGCGGTCGAGGGGGACGAGTTCCGCGGCTTCGCGGTCATGCGTCCCTGCCGCGTCGGGTTCAAGATCGGCCCGCTATTCGCCGCCGACGCCCAGACGGCCGAGCGCCTCTTCACGGGCCTCGCCTCCCGTGTGCCCGGAGAACCGCTTTTCCTGGACGCGCCGGAGAACAACCCCGACGCGCTCGCCTTGGCCGCGGGCCACGGCATGAAGGAGGTCTTCGGCTGCGCGCGCATGTTCCTCGGCCCCGTTCCGGCCCTCCCCGACCGCGAGATCTTCGGCGTCACGACGTTCGAACTGGGGTAGCCCTGACACGGTTCACTACGTAGTCTGGGTCTCCTGATGTAGATTCCCTCCATGCCACTACGATCGGGTAGCCGCCTCGGGGCGTACGAGATCCTCGGCCCCCTCGGTGCGGGTGGGATGGGGGAGGTCTATCGCGCCAGGGACCCGCGGCTCGGTCGCGAGGTGGCGATCAAGATCCTCCCGGCCGAGCTGACGCAGGATGCGGCGGCGCGCGAGCGGCTTCGTCGCGAAGCCATGGCGGCGGCCGCCCTCGACCACCCGTACGTCTGCAAGGTGTTCGAGATCGGCCAGGCACCAGACCCGGCCGGTTCGGAGGACGTGCGATTCCTCGTGCTGGAGTACGTCCCCGGCGA
>JBLMXB010000105.1:0-4761 GCA_050257555.1 Hyphomicrobiales bacterium
CCGTGCGTATACGGCTCAGCGGCTCCGGCGTGTCGCGGAGGATGGCGTGGCTCACGTCGATCGAGGTCTCGCCCGTGAACGGCCTCCGCCCGGTCGCGAGCTCGTAGAGGATGATCCCGAGCGAGAAGAGATCGGAGCGCGCGTCGACGGCCTCGCCGCGCAGCTGCTCCGGGGCCATGTAGGGGACCGTCCCCACGACGTGACCCTCGCCCGAGATCGGCCCATCGGCCGTCATGGTGAACGACGCCTCCTGTGCTACGGACGAGTCGGCACCCATCATCTTCGCCAGGCCGAAGTCCAGGACCTTCACCCGCGCCCCTCCCGCGTCACCATCACGTTCCCGGGCTTGAGATCCCGGTGGATGATGCCCTTCTCGTGCGCGGCGGCGAGCGCGTCGGTCAGGGGAATCGCGAGCTCGAGGAGTTCCGGAACCGGGAGCCCGCCGGCGGAGACGAGCGCCGAGAGCGTCTGCCCCTCGACCAGCTCCATCGTGAGGAACCGGACGCCGCCGGCGTCCTCCACCGTAAACAGCGTCACGATGTTCGGGTGGTTGAGCCCGGCGACCGTGCGTGCCTCCCGCTCGAATCGGACGAGGCGGTCGGGGGAGGAGGCGACCTCCGCCGGGAGAACCTTGATCGCAATCTCGCGCCCGAGGCGGGTGTAGCGGGCGCGATAGACCTCGCCCATCCCTCCGGCCCCGAGTGGCCCGAGGATCTCGTAGGCACCGAGGCGGGAATTCGGAGAGAGCGGCATGGCGTGCGAGTCTACGCCGGTGGAGCTTCCGTGTCAGCGGCCCGCTCCGCGTCGCATGGAGCACGGCGCCCGGAGCGGAGGCCCCGGGCGCCGGTTCGATCGATTCTCATGCCGTGTCGCGCCGGCACCCGCCGGTGGATCGGCTACTGCGGCAGCGTGGGCGACGCGTTCACGTACGCGAACGCGGCCCGCATCACCTGGATCGCCTGCGGATCCTTGATGTAGTAGATCGGGAACCCGAGGAAGACCATGCGGCCGAACGCGCCCTTCGAGTTCGACGGCGTGATCGGCGACCCGTCGCCGTTCGCGAGGTCGTGCGCCTGGGTCGCGATGCCGCAGTAGAGCCCCTCCCTCGGGGACGGGCCCTTGTCGAAGGCGACGCCTTGCGGCACGCCGTGGTACGCGTAGATCGCCTGGGCGATCGGGCTGTTCTCGTCCTCGCGGCGATAGAGCTTCTGCGTCGCGATGCACCCGAAGAACTCCTGCATCTTCCAGCCGTCCACGGCCGGGAGCCCGGGCGCGAGCTTCTGGTCGAGGTTCGTGCCCGGGAAGACGTACGGATCCCACTTGTGCCCCACGCCCGTGTCGACCGCGGCGAGCTGGAACCCGAGGGCCGTGCCGGCCGCCGTGGGTCGCGCCTCGACGAAGTCGCGCGCGCCCTGGGACCGCAAGGCGGAATTGAGCCCCGAGATGGCGCCATCGACCCCCATGACCGTCCGCGGGAAGTAGGAGAGATCGAACGCGTCGGTCCCTGCCTGCAGGGTCGCGCACATGCCGCGGGAGAAGGAAGCGTACGGCGTGGTCGACGGCTTCGCCGTGTTGAACCCCAGCTCGAAGCCGGTGAGGATCAGCGTCCCGCCGGCGCGAAGGTAGCCCGAGAGCTCGCTGTAGTTCCCTCCGACGAGGGTAGACCAGAGCGCGGTCGGGCTCGAGATCGAGTTGTTGAGATCGACGTACCAGATCACGGTCCGGAAGTCCTTCAGGTAGTCCGGCTTCGGCACGCCGCGCGCGTTCAGGACTTCGCCCTGCGATCGGATCGTGTCGTAGTAGTCGAAGGCGACGTTGAACTCCTGGGCCAGGGGTGTCGTGACGATGTCCTGGACCCAGTTGTCCTCCGTGGGACTGTCCGCGGGATAGTTCGGCGACGCGTTCAGCGGCAGCCCGCCCGGCGAACCGAAGTCGTCGACCCAGAGCGCGAGGCGAGGCGCGTCGGCGTCCTTGAACCGCGGGTGGACGATGAAGAGCGGGATCTTCGCGTTCGTCACGAGCCCGCCGTCGTCCACGACCCGCACGTAGAGGAAGTGCGCGCCGGGAGGCAGGAGGCTCGGCTGGAACGTGGCCCCGGTCTTGTTGATCGTCAGAGAGGCCCAGTCAGCGGTCGTCGTGTCGTCGAGGGCGAACGTGTACCCGACCACCTCGCCGCCGTAGATCTCCGCAGAGGCGGTCCACGAGAACGAGATCGTCTCGCCCTCGAAGATCTGGATCTGCTTTCGGACGATGTCCTCGGGCCCCGATGCGGCCGGGAGCGCGGTATTGAGCACGCTGCTCCGGATCACGAGCGTCGGCCCGGGATTCCGATTCGTGACGTTGAAGTACCGGATGTTCTTCGGGATCGTCAGGTTCTTCTCCGTCGCGCCCGCGATGTCCACGGCCCGCACGGCGAAGACGTAGGGCGCCGGCGTGACGTTCTTGAAGCGCTTCCGGAGTCCGCGCACGCCCTGCCACTTCCAGTCGTCGTGGTTGCCGAGGCTCAGCGGCGGAGGCGGCCCGTAGTTGAGCAGGGAGCGTCCCGTCGCGTCGTTGATCAGCTTCAGGTAGACCGCCTCCGAATAGTCGGGGAGCGGATCGTGCGTGGGCGGGACCAGGGTGTCGGCGATCCCGCGCACCTGGAGCAGAAGGTACTCGAACGAGTCGACCGGGGCCGAGCCTCCCGTCTCGCCGCCGTCCGGATCGATGCCCGACCACTCGAACGTGAAGTTCGGGCCGATCAGGGTGCCGAGACCGCTCGGGCCGCGCTCGATCCGCGAGGTCGGCGGGAGCGTCTTCGCCGAGAAGAACCGCTTGGCCGGCGCCGAGAACGCGCCGTCGTTGTCCTCGGCCCGGACCCAGAAGACGTGCCCCTGGATCTCCTTGATGGGATCGACCAGGAAGAGGAGCGTCGTGTCCTTCGCGGTCGTCGCGATCCACTGATCGGGCGTCTTCGCCGTGTCGGCGTCGACCGCGTAGCGGAATCGGACGACCTCGCCGTCGTTGTCCCAGCCGCTCCAGTAGAAGTGGACCCGGAACGACGACGTGTCGCCGGGAAGGGGCGCGTACGTGAGCGCCGCCTGCGGCGGCTGGTTCACGTGCTTCGGCGGAGGCTTCACGCTCTTCGCGCAGCCGGCCAGGCCGGCCACCGCGAGCGCGAGAAGGAGGATCAGGTTGGTTCGGATCGAGCCGCGCGCCATGGATTGGTTGCTCCTTGCCATCGGCCGTACGTTCTCAGGGTCCCGTGCACGTCTGGTTGTAATCCACGTCCAATTGCACCGAGAGCACCTCGTCGGATCGCAACCCTGCGCGATCGGCGACATAGACCTCCACGGTGTGCGGATTGAGGGGGGACAGGGGGATGAACCGGCACTCCGGGATGAGCAATTGAGTCTCGTAATTGGTCAGCTGAATTCGCTGAAGTCCGTCTAGCGTGATCGTGGCGTTCTTGGTGAGCCCGTCTTCCGGGTCCGCTGAGACCCACCGGACCCGTTGGCACTTCTGCCCCGCGTACTGACCGGTCGTGGGTGTCAGGCTGTCGACGAATAGGCTGTCGAGATGCGGAATGAAGTCGCAGTTGAACCTGAAGGCCGCAGGGGTCCCGTCCGCGCGTCCCGAAGCGTCGCGAGACGCCACGTTGATCAGCATGCCGCGCCCCGCGTCGAGCGAGTCGAGCACGAGGCTCTGGAGGTTGCAGAGGTTGGCGACGCGCGCGGGGTCGTTGGACGTGAACCGGATGGGTTTGAGCCCCCCGGCGACCGTCGTGTCGGGAACGACGCAGAGCGTATCGAGGAACCCGATGACGTACGGCTCGTTCTCGTTCCGGGTCCCCGTCCGAAGCACCATGGACCAGCCGTTGACGTACGACGGCTTCTTGACGCCGTTGACGAGCACCGAGTCGCAGGAGTTGTCCGCGCCAGTCCAGTCCCACCAAACGGTGGAACGGTACGGCACCGTTTCGCCCTGCGTGAACGTGCCCCTCTCCTCGACGAGGGCGCCGTTCCGGTACGGCTGGATGTAATGCCCGATCGGCGGTCCCGTGCCGCCCGAGGCGTCGAGGAACCAGGTCTCCGGATCGTGATTCTCGACGAGCAGGACGCGCCCCCCCGACCCCGCGTCGCTCGCGGCGAACGCGTTGTCGATCGCGGTGATCGTGAGCGTGTACACGCCGCTCGTGATGGGCGGCGAGCCGGGCGTGTTCGGATCGTTGAACACGGCGCACGTATCCGTGATCAGCTGGCTCGAATACGGCCCGATGTCCCAGCGGTAGTACGCGACGTACCCGTCGGGATCCTCCCCGGTCCAGCAGACCTTGAACGGGGTCCCGTCGCAGAGCGTGTCGATGCCGATGCCGCTCGGGATCGCCCCGAGGAACCGGACCGACGGCTTCCGGGTCGACGCGTTGTAGATCCGCCGATTCCAGACCGTGAGCCGCGGATCGGCCTTGCCCAGGTTGTCGACGGCGCGGATGTAGAACGTGTGGGCCTTCGTGATGCCCGGCTGCTGCTGCCCGGTGCCGCTCAAGAGCGCGGTCGAGTCGTTCACCTGGAGCTGGAAGACGCTGTCCGTCTTCGTCGTGTAGCGGAACGCGCCGATGGTCGAGTCGTCCCAGGCCCAGAGGAAGCCCGCGATGTAGCCGTCGACGTCCTCGCCGCGCCAGTACAGGTGGATCTTGTACGAGGCGGCGGTGCTCTCGGCCGGCGCGGAGACGAGGTACGTCGTCGGCGGTCGGTTGCGATCCACGCGCAATGGCTCCTTGGC
>JBLMXB010000106.1:0-10809 GCA_050257555.1 Hyphomicrobiales bacterium
CTCGGCGTCGGCCTCCGGGATCGACCACGCCTCCGATCCGTCGCTCAGTCCGAGGACGAGTCGTCTCATGCCCGCGTGCCCCTCACAGCGACGATCCTTCGTCGTGCTTCAGGAGCATCCGCCGGAGCAGCACGACCGGGAGCGCCCCCTCGGAGAGGATTCGGTCGTGGAACGTCGCGAGATCGAATGAAGCGCCCTCCTCCTTCGCGAGGTCGTCGCGGAGCTTCCGGATCTGGAGCGCGCCGATCGTGTAGACGACGTACGTCGGGTCGAACGCGGCGCGGTACGCCTCCCGCTCGGCGTTGGGCCGCTCCATGTACGCGTGATCCACGAAGTACTGCGTCGCCTCGTCCATCGTCATGCCGCGCGTGTGGACGCGGATCCCGACCTGGAGCCGGCAGGAGCGGACGAGCGCCCAGCGGAGCATGCCCAGCTCCTTCTTCGGGTCGTCCTTCGCGTAGCCGTGGTCGAACATCGCCTGCTCCACGTAGAGGCCCCACCCCTCGCCGAACGACGACGCGTACAGGTTCTTCCGCGCGTACGTCGGGGCCTTCGGGCTGAAGAGGAAGTGGACGTAGTGGCCCGGGTAGCACTCGTGGATCGAGACCGAGGGGAGCGTCCAGCGGCTATAGCCCTGCAGGTGCTGCTCCACGTGCGCCGAATCCCAGTCGGCGGCCGGAAGCGTCACGTTGTAGTACGCGTCGCGGGCCTTGGTCTCGAACGGCCCGGGTCCGTCGAACGAGGCGAACGAGCGGCTCGCCTCGAACTCGGGCGTCGGCCGCACGCGGAGCGGCACCCCGGACGGGAGGTCGATGAACCGGGACGCGACGACGTAGTCGCGGAGCGAGTCGAGGAGCGTCCGCACCTCGCCGAGGAGCCCGTCCTTCGTCGGGTGATCCGCGCGCATCATCGCGAGCACGGAATCGAGCGGCGCGCCGGGCGCGATCCGCTCGGCCGCGGCGTGGAACCGGGCGTCGAGGCGGGCCATCTCGCGCGAGCCGATCGCGAGGAGCGTGTCGATCGGCTCGTCGATCATCTCCTCGTCGTGGAGCCGCTTCCGGAAGTTCGCCTCGCCGAGCACGTACGTCCCCTTGCTCCGCGGGAGGAGATCGTCGCGGAGCCACTTCACGTACGCGCGGGTGGCGTCCTCCGCCGTCTTCTTCGCCGCATCGAACTTCGCGAGGAGCGCCGGGTCCTTGACGTCCGCGAACGCGCGCGTGACGTCGGTGTCCAGGTATTCGATCGACCCCTCGAGGTCGCCCGCGGCGAACTGCGTGAAGAGGGGCGGCGGGTTCACGAGGTTCTTCCGGGCGTTCTCGAATTGGCGCGGCACCTGCTCGAGGCGCGCGACGACCGACTTCAGGCGCTCCTCCGGCGGCGCGAACGGGCGGGCGATCAGGTTGTCGATCCCCCAGGCGAACCCGTACTGCGTCGGGTCCTTCTCCCAGCCGCGGAGCTCCGCCCACCGGAAGATCTGTCCCTCGGTCGAGCGCTGGAAGAACGCGTAGTCGATCCGCGATTCCGGCGAGAGCTTCGCGGGATCGATCTTCTTCAGGTCGGCGAGCGACGCACGGAGCGCGGCCACGTGTCGGTCGATGGCCGCCTTCGAGTAGTCCTCCAGCTCGGCGTCGTGGTCATGGACCCCCATGAACGTGGCGAACGACGGCTCGAACGCGAAGTGCTCGGCGACCGAGCGGCGGATCAGCGCCTCGAAGCGGGCCTGGTCGCTCCCCGCATTCGCCGCCGGCTCGGCGGCGAGCGCCGCGCCGGCGAGCGCGAACACGACGACGGCCGCCGCGGCGAGCGCTCGCCGCGCGTGCATCGCGAATCGATGTCCCTGAGCGTTCATCGTTCGATTCTCCCCTTGGCCATTCCGGCCCGAATCACGACTCCGCCGGCGCGGTCCGCGCCCGCGGCTTCCCGAAGATCATCCGCGCCGCCACCGCGATCAGGAATACCGCGAAGAGGCGCGACAGCGTGGGGCCCCGGAGCGACTGCGCGAGCTGCGCGCCGAAGAACGCGCCCGCGGCGCCCCCGACCAGGAGGCCCGGGAGGTCCCGGCCCGCGACGTGGCCGCTCCGCGCGTACGTGAGCGCGCCCACCAGCCCGACGGGCACGATCATGAGGAGCGCCACTCCCTGCGCCACGTGCTGCGGGACCCCCTGGGCCAGCACGAGGAGCGGAACCAGGATGGTCCCGCCGCCGATTCCGAGCAAGCCCGCGAGGAATCCGACGCCGAGCCCGACGCCGACGTTCACGAACCAGGGCCAGAGCGCCGCCTCCGCGGCGTGCGCCGGGGGCGCGGCGAGGAGCCGCACGGCGGTCGCGACGATCGCGACGCCGAACGCGCGCCTTAGCCAGGCCGCCGGCGTCCCGTGCGCGACCCGCGCCCCGGCCACGACCCCGACGACGGCGCCCGCCGCGAGAACCGCCGCGAGCCCGAGGTCGAGCCGCCCGTGCGCGAAGTAGGGGACGACCCCGATCAGCGCGGCCACGATGATGAAGGCGAGCGAGGTGGCCTGGGCGTCGTGCTGCGGCTCGCCGAGGAGGTGCGTGAGGAGCGGCACCAGGAGGATGCCCCCGCCCACGCCCATCATGCCGCCCAGGGCGCCGGAGACGAGCCCGAGCCCGAGCATCAGGGGAAGCGCGTGTCGCGTCATGGCTTGGGAGGGCACCCTAGCACAGCCGCCGCCCCGGCGCGTTGACATTCCGGAAGGGGGACCGGTACGCTTCGGGGCCGCGGTTTCGCGGCACCTCATGTTCCCCCAACGCCACAACATCCGCCCGCGCGTCTTCTGGACGCTCGCCTTCCTGGCCGCCCTCGTCCTCGTCATGAACGGGACGATCTTCTACTCGATCAAGAAGGCGCAGTCGTTCCTCGACGTCGAGCTGGGGAAGCGGCTCGAGGGCACCGCGCAGATCGCCGCGCTCGTCGTGAAGCCGGAGCAGGTGGACGCCCTGATGGCGGCCGCGCCGCCGAGCGACTCCACCGCCGCCGACTCCGTGCTCACCGACTTCGTGATTCAGATGGACGCGATCGAGGCCTCCGACAAGATCCGGACCGAGTGGACCCACGTGGCCGAGGGCTCGGAGGCCTCGAACATCGTCCTGCTCGACCCCGCGTCGCATCCGCTCCTCCGGCTCCACGAGCCGTTCGGGTTCGAGCGCGACGTGCTGACGCTCGACCGCGTGGCGCTCACGCGCGCGTTCATCGGCGAGGCCGCGCACTCGGCCCTCTACCAGAAGGACAACCAGTACCTCCGATCGGGGTACGCGCCGGTCGAGGACGCCGACGGGAACATCCGGGGCGTCGTGGTGGTCGAGGGCGCGTCGAGCGCGTTCCGTCCCCTCGAGGCGATCCGCCGCTCGCTGATCGGGGCGGCCATCTTCGCGTCCATGCTGATCGTCCTGATCGCGCTCGGGTACGTGCGCACGGTCGGCCAGCTCAACCGGATCGAGGAGAACCTGCGCCACACCGACCTCCTGGCGTCGGTGGGGCAGGTGGCGGCCGGCGTCGCGCACGAGATCCGGAACCCGCTGGCGGTGCTCCGGGGCGCGGCCTCGCGGCTCAAGCGGGTGGACACCCTGAGCCCGGCGCAGCGCGACGAGCTCCTCGCGATGGTGGACGAGGAGCTGAACCGGATGGGCTCCGTGGTGCAGAACTTCCTCGACCTGTCGCGGCGGCCGAAGGAGGACGCGCAGCGCTTCGAGCTGAAGCCCGTGCTCGAGCGCTCGCTCGACATCCTCCGCGTCGAGCTCGACCGGTCGCGGATCGGCGTCGAGCTCGAGTGGAAGGCGCCCGACACGATCGCGCTGGTCGGCGACCCCCACGCCATGCACCACGTCTTCCTGAACCTCGCCCTGAACGCGCGCGACGTGATGCCCGGCGGGGGCCGGCTCAAAGTGCGGGTGCGGTCCAAACGGGGAGAGGCGCGGATCCAGTTCGAGGATACGGGACCCGGCGTCCCCCGGGCCTTGCGCGACAAGATCTTCGAGCCGTTCTACACGACGCGGGCGACCGGGACCGGCCTCGGCCTCGCGTTCGTGGATCGGATCGTCAACGAGCACGGCGGATCGGTTACAGTAGGGAACGCCCCCACCGGAGGGGCCGTGTTCGAAATCCTCCTCCCCGTCGAGAACGGATGAAGCCCATGAAGGAACGCATCCTCGTCGCGGAAGACAAAGAGAACCTCTGCCGCCTGATCGAGGCGACCCTGAGCGAGGCGGGGTACGACGTCGCCGTCGCCCTCGGGGGCGACGCCGCCATCCACGAGCTGGGGCGGAACCAGTTCGAGCTCGTGGTGACCGACATGCGGATGCCCGGCGCGAGCGGCGCCGAGGTCTTCCGCCAGGCCCGCGCGCAGTCGTACGAGCCCGACGTCATCCTCATGACCGCGTTCGCCGACGCGCGGGAAGCGGTCCAGATGATGAAGGAAGGGGCCGCCGACTACATCGTGAAGGACAACATCCTGGAGGAGCTGCCGGTCCGGATCCGCCAGGTGCTCGACCACCGGAAGCTCCGCCAGGAGTCGACGGTCCTCAAGGGGCGCATCGAGAGCCTCCGCGAGCAGATCCAGATCCACAAGTTCGAGACGATCGTGGGGCAGGGCCCGGCCATGCGGGACGCCCTGAACCTGGCGCAGCGCGTCGCGCCGACCGACGCGAGCGTGCTCCTCCTGGGCGAGAGCGGCACCGGCAAGGAGGTCTTCGCGCAGGCGATCCACGCCGCGAGCCACCGCGCCGACGCGCCGTTCGTCCCCGTGAACTGCGGCGCGCTTCCCGAGACGCTCCTCGAGTCGGAGCTGTTCGGCCACGAGCGAGGCGCCTTCACCGGCGCGATCCGCACCAAGCCGGGCCGGTTCGAGGTGGCCGACGGCGGGACGATCTTCCTCGACGAGATCGGCGAGCTGCCGCAGAGCACGCAGGTGAAGCTCCTCCGTTTCCTCCAGGACCACACGTACGTGCGCGTGGGCGGGGAGGAGATGCGGCGCGCCGACGTGCGCATCCTGGCGGCGACGAACCGGAACCTCGAGGAGATGATCCGGGACGGGCGCTTCCGCGAGGACCTCTTCTACCGCCTGAACGTCTTCCCGATCCGGCTGGTCCCGCTCCGCGAGCGCCGCGAGGACATCCCGGCGCTGGTCGCGCACTTCCTCTCGATTCAGGAGCGCCCGATCGACTCGCTCGCCCCGGAATCGCTCGAGTACCTCCGCTCGTACGACTATCCGGGGAACATCCGCGAGCTCCAGAACCTGATCGAACGCGCCTGCATCCTGGCGGGGAAGGGACCGATCCTGCGCGATCACTTCCCGATCGACCGCGCGCGCCAGACGACGCAGGCGACGGATCTCCTCGGGATGGGGATGAGCCTCGAGCAGATGGAGAAGCGGATGATCCAGGAGGCGCTCGAGAAGGCGCAGGGGAACAAGACGAAGGCCGCGTCGTTCCTCGGGATCTCGCGCCGCGCCCTCTACTCCCGCATGGAGAGCCACGGGATTCCGCTCGGCGCCGCCGAGCCCGAGTCGAGCGAGACGCCGAACTAGCTGCCGCGCGCCTCGCCGCGCCGCTCCCCGCCGGGTCACGCGCGCCCGTCCGCCGGGCCGCCCCCGCGCATACCGAATCGTACGCGCGTCTCCGCCGATCGTCCCGATCGGGACTCCCGCTCGCCCTTCGCCTGTGTCCGCCGGGCACACGCGGGCGGCCTCTAATTTCCCACCACCAAACGCGTTCTTCGTCATGGGACCTTCATTTTCCACCATAACCCTTTGCCTGGAATGGAGTTTGCATCTCCTCGCCGGGCCATGTGCCTCGCCTGCCGGCGAAATCGAAATGGGTGCTGATCCGAACCGAATCCACTAGGGCGGACCGCGATGCGAACGCACTCCCTCATGCGAACGCTGGGCTTCGTCGCGCTCGGGATCCTCGCCGCCGCGCCGGCGGCGAGGGCGAGCGTCCTCGACGAGCAGGTGTACGGCCCGTTCCCGGTCCGGCTCGCGGCGGCGGAGCGCCCCGACTCGCCCCAGGTCACGGAGGCCGAGCGGGTCTCGCGCGAGGTGGTGCGCACCGACCGCATCCTCGACGAGGTGGGCGCCAAGGTCGGCCGCACCCATAACGACAAGGCGAAGGCCGAACTCGAGAACGCGCGCTCGCGCCAGGACGACGCGAAGTCCGCGCTGACCTCGAACCAGTTCGCGCGGGCCATGCGCCTCACCCTCGAGGCGCGCGCGTTCGGCAAGAGCTCGCTGATCAAGGTGGGCCCCGCCGATCAGGATCCCGACTACGTCGCGCGCGCGCTCGATCACACGGACGACGCGCTCGACCGGGCCGACGAGCTGCTCGACGACGTCGCGGGGCAGGCGGCCCACCGTCGCTTCGACTCCCTGAAGGGCCAGCAGAAGAAGGCGCGGCAGATCTACAAGGACGGCGACTTCCCGGCGTCGTACTCGCTCACGCGGAAGGTCCGGGACGGGGTGCTCGACCTCCTCCGCCAGATCGCCGACCTGCCGGTCTCGGAGGACACCGCGAAGCGCGCGCTCCGTCGCGCCGAGCGGGCGTTCACGCAGGCCGACGAGGATCTCGGCAGACGTCCGACGGCGCAGGCGCGACGCCTCGAGCAGGCCGCGCGCGTGCAGATGGAGAAGGCCCGGTCGTCGTACAACCGAGGGAGCTACCGGGACGCGCTGCTCCACGCGAAGCTCGTGGAGCGGAACCTGGAGCTGGCGATCGACGCGGAGCGGGTGGCTACGAGCCGCAGCGAATAGCGGTCACCGTCACGTCGTCGGCGAGCTGCCCCTCGCCGCTGAACTCCCGAACGCGCCGGATCAGCGACTCGACGATCTCGAGCGGCTTCTTCCCCTTCGTCGTGTGGAGGAACTCGACGAGCCGCTCCTCCCCGAACTCCTCCTCCGCCGGCGCGGGGCTCCGCGCTTCGGTCACGCCGTCGCTGTAGAGGAGGAGCAGGTCGCCCGGCTCGAGCGTGATGGAGGCGGACTCGTACTCCGCCTCGGGGAAGACCCCGAGCAGGAGCCCTCCGGTCGACAGCGTCTCCATCCCGCCCGAGGCCCGGAGCACGTACGGCGGATTGTGGCCGCCGTTCACGTAGAGCACCCTCCGCGAATCGCAGTCGATCTCCGCGAGGAAGAGCGTGATGAACCGGAGGCCATGGACGTTCTGGTGGATGGAGCGGTTGAGCCGTCCCATGATGTCGGGGAGCGGGCGCTCCGTCTCCGTCTGGGCCCGGACCGTCGCGTGGAGGTGCGTCATCAGGAGCGCCGCGGCCATCCCCTTGCCCGACACGTCGCCGAGCCCGACCACGAGACGGCCGCCCTCGCCGACCACGTAGTCGAAGTAGTCGCCGCCGACGTCGAACGACGGGATGTTCCGCCCGGCCACCGAGATCGTCCCACGGACGAGCGGCTCGACCGGGAGGAGCGTCTGCTGCAGGGTCGCCGCCCGGCGGAGCTCCTCCTGGACCCGCTTCTGCTGCTCGATCGCCTCCTGCTGCTCGGTCTCGCGGATCTTCACGGCCGCGAGGTGGGCGATCAGGGTCAGGAGCCGGAGGTCGGAATCCTCGAACGGCTTCGGCGCCGCCACGTTGTCCACGTAGAGGAGCCCGAGCACGTCGCCGTCGTGCCAGAGCGGGGCGCACATGGCCGAGTGGATCCGCTGCTGGATCACGCTCAGCTGCTCCTTGAATCGGGTGTCGGCCTGGGCGTCGGCGGTCAGGATCGCCTGCTTCTGCTCGATGGCCGTGCGCGCGATGCTCCGGCTGACCACGATGTCGCCTTCGGGCGCGCCGGCTTCCTGCTTCACGGCGCGCGCGATCAGCTGATCGGTCCCCGGCTCGCGGAGGAGGATCGCCGTCCGGTCCGACCGGAGGACGTCGGCCGCCAGATCGACCACGAAGGGGAAGAGCTCCTCCACCGGACGGTGGGCCAGGAGCTCCTTGCTGACGCGGTCGACCGCCCGCATGAAATTTCCCATCTTCTGCGGCGTGAACTCGGTCTGGAAGGCGGCCGTCCCGACGCCGGTCTCGAACTCCTCGACCGACATCGAGCGCATCGTCATCGGGCCCTCGACGTCGGCCACGCGGGCGGTCCCCTGTCCGGCGGGCGCCGAGAAGACCACCTGGAAGTTGCCGAGCTGGATCAGGTCGCCCGCGTGGAGCGGAGACGGCCCCTCGATCCGCCGGCCGTTCACCTTCGTCCCGTTCTTGCTCCCGGCGTCCTCCACCACCCAGGCGTCGTCCTGGAAGCGGACCCGCGCGTGGTTCCGCGAGACCGAGGCGTCGGTCAGGATCACCTGATTTCCGGGGGCGCGACCGAGGGCGCAGCCGACCGCGGGATCGAGCTCGACCCGCTCCGGCTCGGCTCCCGGTCGCCGCACCATTAGATACTGGTTGTCTTTCGGCATGAGCGGTAGTCTCCTGCCTTCGCGGTCCCGTTGCAACACGGAAGGCGGCTCGGGAGGCACGATGTCGTTCAAAGAGGCTACTCGATACGGGGGCCAGGCGCTCGGGTCCCTCACGTGGAGGGAGTACGCGCCGTTCGCCTGGATGCTGGCGATCGAGGTCGCGTTCCTGATCCTCGGATTCAATCTCGGCGCGCCTTGGGGAATGGGAACCGCCGGCGCCCTGGCCGCCGGCATCGCGGGCGAAGGCGCGCGGCACTATCCCGGATTCTTCGTCGCGCTCCCGGTGATCTACTCGTACGTGGACGCCGCGGTCTACAGCGTGATCGGCGCGGCGCTGATCCCGCTGGCGGTCTCGCGGATGATGAAGGGCAAGCACCGGCCGTCCGGCAGCGTCGCCTCGGCGATTCCGCCGACCCTGATCGTCTTCCTGCTCGTCTTCGGGCTCCTCTACCTGTGGCAGCTCGCCCTTCCGTACACCCTCGCGCCGGCCGTCCGCTTCCTGGTCTTCCGCTTCGGCTTCCTGGCGCCCGGGCTCACGTGGTTCCTGGGGTCGCTGGTCGGCTTCGCGATCTCGGCGCTCTCGCTCTACGTGCCGATCGTGGCGATCGGCGAGGGAGCGGGAATGGCGTCGATCGCGCGGGGCATCGGGGACGGGCTGCGTCTCTTCTGGACGACGTTCCTCTTCCTGGTGGCGTTCTCCCTGCTGCCGCTGATCGTGCAGGGCGTGCTCCAGGCGAACGGCGCGTCGCTGACCGACAAGCTCCGCCCGGAGGTCGTCGGCTGGATCCTCGTCTTCTACGCGATCCTGGCGAGCCTGGCCAACTTCTACGTCTACGCCGCCGCGGTCCGGCTCCACGCGTCGGCCGTCAAGGAGGATGCATGAAAGCGGGAGCGGGCATCCGCGTCGCGCTCGCGGCGGCACTCGCCGTCACCCTCGCCGCCGTCGGCTGCGGCGACCTCGGGATCATGGCCGAGCGCTATCGGGTGGAGAAGCGGCTCTGGGAGGCGCAGCGGGCGGAAGACCAGGCGCGCCTCGCGGGCATGCGCCCCGACTCGGTGACGATCCTCGGCCTCCGTCAGAAGTACGTCGACGTCCGCGCATCCGCGAAGCTCCCCGAGCACCCGCCGACCACCGGCCCTTCGGCCGAGCACTATCGCGATCTCTTCCGAACGGTCGCGACGGCCGAGCTCCAGGCGGCGCGTCTCGGCCTGGCCGCACGGCGCGCCGATCTGGCGCTCCAGAGCGCGGACTGGATCTCGCAGCACGCCGGGGCCGACAGCGCGGTGGCGCGGCAGGCCGACTTCCTCATGGTCGGCGCGTATCGGCGCGCCGGTCGCTACGACGACGCGATCGCGAAGATCCACGAGATCCTCGCGAAGTACCCGCCGGTCCAGCCGGCGAAGCAGAACTCGGAGGACATCGTCCTCTCGCTCCCGAGCGCGGCGATCGACATCCGCCGGACGCTGGGCGACGAGGACGGCGTGAAGAAGGAGCAGGCCGCGGCCATCGCGTACTACGCCGGACTGCTCGAGCATCCGCAGCCGCCGGAGCAGGAGGCGCGGATCCGCGCGCGGTACGTGAGGGTGCTGCTCGACACGGGCGACTCGAAGACGGCGCTCGCGGAATCGCAGAAGCTACGGGACCAGGTGGAGGGGGATCCGTCGCTCGCGTTCCTCAAGCCGGACGTCGAATACGTGGACGCGAAGGTCCACATGCTGTCCGACAAGGACCACACGCTCGCGATCTCGCTCCTCCAGAAGGTCGCGGAGAACTATCCGAAGTCGAGCGTCGCCGGCATGGCGCTCTTCGAAGCGGCGACGATGCTCGAGGAGCAGAAGAAGCTCGATCTCGCGCGCCAGCAGTACAAGGACGCCGCCGCGCTCTACCCGCGAAACGTCGACGTCGCTCCGATCTCGCTCTATCGCCAGGCCATCCTCGAGGACCGGGCCGGGAACTGGGACATCGCGAAGTCGATCCTCGAATCGATTCCCGTTCGGTATCCCGGAACGAAGGCATCCGCGGAGGCGCCGATCGCGATCGTCCAGCGCTACGCCCGGGTCGGCGACAAGGCGGCCGTGACGACGGCCCTCCAGAAGGCGATCGACACCTATCGGGGGATGATCTCCCAGGACTCGACGGGGGCCGCAGCGGGCGTGTACCGTTGGGATATCTTCCAGTGCCAGAAGTCGTTACATGATTGGGAAGGAGCCATGGCGACGGTGGACCAGCTCGTCGCCAACCACCCCGGCCAGGCGTTCACCGGCCAGGCGCTCCTCGAGGGAGCCAAGATCGCTCAGGCTAACAACTTCAAGGATCGGGCCGCGGGCTTCCTTCAGCAGTATCTGGAGGAATTCCCGGATTCGCCGGCCGCCGCCAAGGTCCGGGAGGACCTGAAG
>JBLMXB010000107.1:0-4631 GCA_050257555.1 Hyphomicrobiales bacterium
CGTCGTCGAAACGCTGCCCGCGCCGGACAGCGGAGCGTTGAGCGTCGCGAAGCCAGGAAGGCTCGCCGTCAGGTTGATCGTGTCGCCGTCCGGATCGGTGGCGGAAACCGCCGTCGAAGCCGTCGCACCCTCGGCCACGTTGATGTCCGAAATGGCCGCGAGAACCGGCGGACGATCCGTATTGCTCACGTTGATCGTGAAGTTCTGCGTCGCGCTCAAGAGCAGCGACGTGGCCGTCACCGACGACGGGTAGCTGCCCGAGTCGCTGAAGCCAGGCGAAGCCGTCACCGTCGTCGAAACGCTGCCCGTCCCCGAGGTCGGGGCATCGAGCGTCGCGAAGCCAGGAAGGCTCGCCGTCAGGTTGATCAGATCACCGTCCGGATCCGACGCCGAAACCGCCGTCGAAGCCGTCGCACCCTCGGCCACGTTGATGTCCGAGATGGCCGCGAGAACCGGCGGACGATCCGTGTTGATCACGTTGATCGTGAAGTTCTGCGTCGCGCTCAACAGCAGCGACGTGGCCGTCACCGACGACGGGTAGCTGCCCGCGTCGTTGAAGCCAGGAGCCGCCGACACCGTCGTCGACACGCTGCCCGCACCCGACAGCGGAGCGTTGAGCGTGGCGAACGCCGGGAGCGACGCCGTCAGATTGATCGTGTCGCCGTCCGGATCGGTGGCGGAAACCGCCGTCGAAGCCGTCGCGTTCTCGGCCACGCTGATGTCCGAGATGGCCGCGAGTACCGGCGGACGATCCGTGTTCGCGATCGTCAGCGTCGTGGGCGCGGTGGCCGTGTGGGCGTGGCCGTCGTCCACCGTCCACGTGATGTTGTACGTGCCGGCATCCGTGGGCCCCGGCGTGCCGGTGATGGTCGCCGAGTTCGGGGACACGGCCGGCGTGGTCGTGAACGTCAGATCCGCCGGCATGCCGGTCTGGCTGATCGTGAGGATGTCCGCCGCGTCCGGATCGGTCGCGGTGGCCGTGATCGTCGCGATCGGGGTGCCTTCGGCGCCGGAAGCCGTCGCCGGAGCCGTGATCGACGGCGGGCTGTTCGTCGCCACCGCGGCGCCGAGGTTGCCCGTGTCGAACCAGTCGGTGTTCAGGGCGTACGTGTTCAGGAAGTCGAAGCCCGAGCACGCGGAGCCGAACGAGCACTGGTCGGGGCCGATCGTCGTGAAGTCCACGATCGAGAGCGACGGCGTGCCCGTGTCTCCCGTCACCGTGAACGTGCAGAGGTGATAGAAGCCCGGCGCAAGCGGCGTGCCCGAAGCCTGGGCCACCGTCATCTGCGTGGCGTCGGTCGTGAACGGCCGCGCGATGATCGTGAACGAGGCCACCTGGTTCACGAAATTGGAGTACGTCACGGTGCCGCCCGACGCGACGGTGTTCACGACGTACGAATTGATCGTGAGTTCGCCGTCGCCGGTGTCGCACGTGGCAGTCGAGCCGTCGGCATTCTGGTTCGTGTACAGGTAGGCGTCCACCGTCGTCGGCGTGCCGTTCGCGTTCAGCACGTCGGCCGCCGTGTTGACCCCGTCTCCGTTCGAGTCGAGGAACATGTACTGCGCGTGGGCGCTACCCGCCAAACCAGCAATCGCCACGACCGCGAAGACAATCGTGAGAAGCCGTTTCAGCATGGTGTCAAACCTCCGTTGAGACTGCTTGGAACCGATGGATCCGAGGTATCCGGCCTCCGGAGCGAGGCCGCCCCCTCCGCGCGCCCGGACGTTCCGGACGCGCGGGCTGCGGGCACGAGACTGCGCCCTTTCGGGCCGCCGCAGCCTTGCTGCGCTACATCAGTTCTGCGTGTGATGCTCCCCTCGAGACATCACCCCCCTTCCGTCACTGACGATTTGCGCTACTGCTCTAGTGTGCCTTTCCCCCTACTTCAACATCGTGAGCCGCACCGCCTGCCGGCTCCCTCCGCTCTGGATCTGGGCGAAGTAGATCCCCGACGCGAGCGGGCCGCCGTCGGCGGCCTTGCCGTTCCACTTGACCCGGTAGACGCCCGCGGCCATCGCCTCCTCGACCAGGGTGGCGACCCGCCGCCCGTGGAGGTCGAAGACGCGCACGGCGACGGGACCCGACTTCGGGACCGCGAACTCGATGGTCGTGCTCGGATTGAACGGATTGGGATAGACGCGACGGATCTCCGCGCGCGTGCCGGGCGGCACGCCCCCGACCGTCTCCACCCCGCTGATCGTATAGACGTAGTAGACCCCGACGTCGTCGTAGTAGATGCCCTCGGTCTTCACGCCGAGCCGAAGCGGCCCGCCGTCGGCGTTCGTCGGCTTCTCGTCACGGAGGCGGAAGCCGAGGCGGATGTACCGCGTCCCGGGCTGCACGCCGGTCCGGGTGGTGTTGTAGGGATCGAAGTTCACGGTCGACCCTTCGATGCACTGCGGGTTCCCGCCCGAGAAGACGAGCGGGTTCAGGGCGTTGTGCCACGGCGTCCAGGTCACCTGGTCGTTCGATCCCTGGATCCAGAGCGACCAGTAGACCGCGTTCTCGTACGGCAGGTTGATCCAGTCGTCGAACTGGAGCCGGAGCGCGGTCGTCGTCGTGTTGGGACTGAAGATCCCGGACAGGTCCATCGGCGGCGACGTCAGCATGGCGTCCACGTAGTCGGGCACCTGGCCGTACCCGCTCCCCGCGAACGGCACGAAGACGTTCGTGGAGAGGAAGAAGCATCCGGCGGGGATCGACGTCCCCGGCGCCGACTCGATGTGCCAGAGCGAGCCGGGATCGGGCGCGGCCGCGAGCCACTTCGACGAGCCCGACTCCATGTCGTCGAAGAAGCGGACGTTGTTCCCCTGCGCCGTGATCTTCACGTCGTCGAGGCTCCAGCCCGTGTACGCGCTGGTCGAGTCCTCCGCGGAGACCGAGAGATCGGAGCCGAAGAGGAACATCAGCGTCACCGGCTGCGTCACCGTCGTGAAGCTGTCGGAGATCGCGATCGTCGCGCTGTTGCAGCTCGTGCCGAAGTCGCCGGAATAGGACGCCAGCGTGTCCCAGCGGGCGCCGGCGTTCCCGCCCTTGATCATGACCCAACCCCAGTCGAAGCCGTACTCGGTCCGGGCCCGGTACTTGAACGTGAGCTTGTTGCTCGACGTGCCGTTCAGCGTGATCGGCACGTTCGTGGTCAGCGTCTGGACCCAGTTGTTCGCGTAGCCGTCCCCGTGCGCCAGGCCGGTCTGGCCGCACCACCACGCGTTCCCGACGCACGACTGCGTCCCCGAGACGATGTGCCACGCGTTCGGAATGCCCTGGCGGTAGTCGACGGCGCCCCAGCCCGCCGTGCTTCCCTCGAGATCGTCGAAGAAGATCTGGTGGCGGATCGTGGTCTCGGCGACGGCCGTGGTGCCGCGGTACGGCGTGTACGTGAGCGGCGTCTCGACCGTGAAGACGTCGGACATCGACTTCACGACCTCCTTCTCGACGGCGCGCGCGGGCGCGGCCGGAGCGATGAAGAGGGCGGCGAGGAAGGCGACGAGGGCGATGGATGGGAGATGGCGCCGATTCTTGACCACGCAGGGGACCTCGCTCAGATGTGGACCCGTTGGTGCGTGAGGCTCTGGTTGCCGCGCGCCCTCAGACGGTACGTGAACGACCGGAACGACAGAGACGCAAAACGAGGCGCGATCCGGCTCGCGGCTCAGCGCCGCGCCGGATGCGCGCCTCGAAACGTGATCTCAGAACGGCCTGATGCGAAACGGGGAGATTTCGCCATTGCCTCTTCGGGACCAACGGTGGGCTTCCGCCCAGGTTATGTATGTACGAGTCCTGCTGGGTGAGGGTTTTCCCAACGCAAGGGATTATACCATCTTGAATTAGCTTGGTCAAGCGACTTCCCCCGCTCGCCCCCCGGCGCGCCCCTGCACCCCTCGTCCGCACGCTCGGATTCCCCCAACGGCCTCTATTTCAACAGGTTGACGGTGCGCGACAGGAACCGTCCGCCGGCTTGCAGGCGGAGGAAGTAGGTCCCCGAGGCGACCGCGTGCCCCGCGTCGTCCCGCCCGTCCCAGCGCACGGTCCGCGTCCCCGCCGCGACATAGCTGTCGAGCAGGCCGCGGACGAGGCGGCCGTGCACGTCGTAGACGCGGAGGGTCGCCTGGGCGTCGCGATCGAGCGTGAATTCCACCGTGGTCGACGGATTGAACGGATTCGGATAGCTCCGGAGGAGCCGGGTGAGCAGGGGCGCCGGCGTGGCGTCCACCGACGTCACGATCCCGCTCCCGTACTTGTAGAAGACGTCCTTGTTCTTTCCGAACGTCGCCGGGAGCCGCTCGTCGCTCCAGGTCACGTACGCGCGCCCGGTCCCGTCGTGCGTGATCCCCGGGAAGTGTTGCACCGAGTTCGTGGTGTCGGTCCCCGCGCCCACGAGCGAGATCTCGGGCGCCCAGACGCCTCCCTTCCGCTCGGCGTAGTAGATGTCGGGATTGCTCGAACCGTTCCGCGTGTCGGTCCAGACGAGGTAGACGTTGTCGTTCGGGTCGGCGTCCACCTGCGGCTCGATCTGGCTGGACGTATTGATCGTGATGCGCGTGTCGACCGCGTCCCACCCGACGCCCGGTACGTATTCCTTGTAGTAGATCTCGTTGTTGCCGTCGCGATTGTCGCGCCACGTGAGATG
>JBLMXB010000108.1:0-10166 GCA_050257555.1 Hyphomicrobiales bacterium
GCTGCTCCTCGCCGCGGGGCCGGCGCTCCTCCGGACGGCGCGCCCGTACGCCGAGGGCCTCGGCGGCTGGTCGATCGCGGGCGAGATGGCGCCCTTCCTCCTCGGCTTCCTCTACCTGCTCCTCCTCTCCCGCCGCGCGCTCCGGTTCTCCTCGACGCGCGAATCACGCCTCGACCCGGACGTGCTGTGACGCGCGGGATCCGCTCCCGCGGCGACGTGGAACCGTTCGACGCCGACGAGGCGCTCCGGGTGGCGCGGCGGCGCACGACGATCGTCCCGCGCGTCGGCCTCGTGCTCGGAAGCGGATTCGGGGCGATTGCCGACGGCGTGGCGTGGGATGCCGCGCTCCCCTTCGACGAGATCCCGGGGCTCCCCCGCTCCACGGTCCCCGGCCACTCGGGGCGGCTCCTGATCGGCCGCTGGTCGGGGCGCCCGGTCGCGGTCGCGCAGGGACGCTCGCACCTCTACGAGGGCTACGACGCGGAGACGGTGACGCGCGTCGTCCGGCTCATGGCGGCGCTCGGAGCGAGGGCGCTCGTCCTGACGAACGCGGCCGGCGGGATCGCGCCGCGCATGGCGCCGGGCTCCCTCATGCTGGTCGAGGACCAGGTGAACCTCCAGTGGCGGGCGCCGGGACGGCCGGGGGACGCGTGGCCAGGGGACGAGGCGGGCGGGCCGCGCGGCTTGGCGTCGCGCCCCGTCTATGCGGAGGAGCTGGCCGCGAAGGCGGCGCACGCGGCGGTCGTCGCGGGCGTGCGTCTCGACCGCGGCGTGCTCGGCGTGATGCTCGGCCCGTCGTACGAGACGCCGGCCGAGATCGCGATGCTCGAGCGGATGGGGGCCGACGCGGTCTGCATGTCCACCGCGGCGGAGGCGGCGGCCGCGGCGGCGCTCGGCGTGCCGTGCGTGGCGATCTCCTGCATCACGAACTGGGCGGCCGGGAAGAGCCCCAGGCGCCTCGCGCACGCGGAGGTGACGGCGGCGGTCGCGGAGACCGCGGCGCCGTTGAAGCGGCTCCTCGAGCGGCTGGTGCTGGCGATCGCGTAGCGGGGCCGGCGGCTACTCCACCGTGATCTTCACGATCCGGTCGCCGGGCATGATTCGCTCGACGACCGCCATCCCCGACGTCACCTTCCCGAAGACCGTGTAGCGTCCCTCGAGCCGCGGCTGCGGCGAGAGCGTGACGAACCACTGGCTCCCGCCCGTGTCCTTCCCCGAGAGCGCCATGCCGACCGTGCCGGTGTCGTACGGCAGGTCATTGTATTCGCACGGGATCACGTAGCCGGGTCCGCCCCAGCCGTCGCCCCGCGGGCAGCCGTCCTGGATCACGAAGTCGGGCACGACGCGGTGGACCGCGAGGCCGTCGAAGTAGCCGGTGCGCGCGAGCCGCGCGAAGTTCTCGACGGTGCGCGGCGCGGCCGCGGCGTCGAACGCGATCCGGAACGTGCCGCGCTCGGTCTCGACGGTCGCCGTGCGCGCGGGATGCTCGGGGATCGGATCGACGCGAAGGACCGGCGCCGGGGTCGCCGCGACCGAGTCCGGCGGGAGCCCGAGCGCGGCGGTTGCGATCGCGCGCACGCGGCGGTCGGCATCGCGCCGCGCGGGCGCGAGCGAGTCGAGGGCCGCGGGCGTCTCGAGCGCGGCGAGCGCCGTGGCGGCCGACGAGCGCACGTCGGCGTCGTCGCCGGAGCCGCTCCGATGGAGCAGCGCCGCGATCGCGGGCACCGCGGTCGTGTCGCCGAGGTCGCCGAGCGCTTCGGCCGCGGAGCAGACGACGCTGAAGTCGGCGGCGTCGAGCGCGGCGCGGAGCGCCGGGAGCGACGCCGCCCGATCCCCCGGCCGCTTCGCGAGCGCGCTCGCGGCTCCGGCAGCGCCGGCCGGGTCGGAGGATTCCCGAAGTCGCGCCAGGAGGATCTCGAGCGAGGCCGGACCGGTGAGCTCGCCGAGCGACTCGATCAGCCCCGAGCGGAGGAACGCCGGGAGGAGGTCGAGCGACGGCGCGATCGTCGGGATCGCGTCCTCCCCCTGGATCTTGAGGAGCGCCATCGCGGCCGCCTGGACGACGCCGGTCGCGGGGTCGCGGAGCGCGGAGCGGAGCTTCGGCACGGAGGGGACGTCGCGGAGCGCGCCGATGGCGAGCGTCGCTTCCCAGCGGACCTGCGCCATGGAGTCGGCCAGGAGCGGGCGGAGCGATCGCGCGTCGCGCGTCCCGTGCACGGCCGCGAGCGCGTGGGCGGCGTCCACACGGACGCGCCACGACGGATCGTGGAAGAGGGCAACCAGCTTCGGCGACGACGCCGAGTCGCCGAGGTCGCCCAAGGCGCGCGCGGCGGCGGCGCGCACGTCCGCCGACCGGTCGCGGAGCATGAGCCGGAGCGCCGCGAGGGGCCCGCGCCGCTCGCCGATCCGGCCGAGCGCGTACGCCACCCTCCATCGCATGTCCGCGCGCGTGTCGCGGGCGCGCCGGACCAGCGGGAGGACGAGCGAGGAGTCGCGGGATCGCGCCGCCGCGAGCGCGGCGGCCTCGCGCTCGGCGGCACGCGGCGCGGCGAGCGAGCGCGCGAGCGCGCGCCCGCCCGAACGGGCCCCGAGGTAGCCGAGCGCCGTGACGATCGCGACGCGGGCCGGGGCGTCGACCTCCTTGCCGAGATGCGCCGCGAGCGCGGGCGCCGCGGTCGAGTCGCCGACCAGCCCGAGCGCGAAAGCCGCCTCGCGGCGGACCGCGGCGACCCGGTCGCCGAGCCCGTGGACGAGCGCGGGCACGGAGCCCCGATCCTGGATCCGGCCGAGCGCGCGCGCGGCGGCGGCGCGGAGCGTCCAGTTCGCGGAGCCGGTCACGATCGCGGCGAGGCCGGTCGTGTCGCGGGCTCCCTCGCGATCGGCGATCGTGAGGATCTCCGGGTCGGTGGTGGTCCACGGACCGACCGTGATCTCCTTCGCGGGCGCGGCCGCCCTGGCGGGCGCCGCCCCGCCGGCCGACGCCGCGAGGAGGATCGCGAGCAGTGTGCCCCACCGCCTCGGCGCCGCGGGCGTGCCGCGCCGCGCCGTTCCCGTCATCCCGTCGCGCATGATTCCTCCGTCAAGAGGGGGATCGCCGCGTCGAGCACGTCGGACGCGGGGATCGATTCCAGTGAATGGTCGGCGGCGCGCACGGTCCGCACGCAGCGTCCGACCGGTTTCCATTCCCTTGGATCGGACCAGCCGTAGATCCCGACCGTCGGGCAGCCGACCGCGCCGGCGAGATGGAGCGGTCCCGTGTCGTTTCCGACGTAGAGCGCGGCCCGCGCGAAGCGCGCGGCGAGCATCGGAATCGTCTCGCCGCGGACGACCGGGAGCGCGCGCCCCGACGCCGCGCTCACGGCGGCCGTCGTGCCCGCGTCCTGCGGCCCCTCGATCAGGAGCACGTCGCGCCCCGTCGAGAGTAGCGCGGTCACGACGGCGGCGAAGCGGTCGGCGGGCCAGCGGTTCTTGAGCTTTCCCGCTCCCGGGTGCACGTAGACCGCGCCCGCGGGCCCGCGCGCCAGGAGCGCGGGATCGGGAACGTAGTAGGGCGGGGGCGGCACGGCCCCCTCGGGACCGGCGGCCGGCGCGTGCCCCCGCTCGGCCACGGCGGCGATCGCGGCGCGCGCGAGCGCGAGGGAGACCTCCGACTGATGCGGCGCGCCCGGGGGATACGCCACCGCGCGCGTCAGGCCGGCGCGGTCGCGCTCGGCGTAGCGCACCGGGTCGAAACCGATCCGAAGCGGCGCGCCGGAGCGCCTCGCGAGGAAGGCGCCGCTCCGGGAATAGGAGACGGTCGTGAAGTAGACGGCGATGTCGGGGCGCGGCCCGCGCGCCATCGACCCGCGGAGCACGCCGACGAAGTTCCGCGTGTCGACGACGCGGACCCGGTCGGCCCACGGCTGATCGAGCACGGCGGCCGCGTTCTGGCGGCCCGCGACCAGGGTGACGTGCGCCCGGGGGTAGCGGTCGCGGATCAGGCGGACGGCGGGGACGTTGAGGAGGAGGTCGCCGAGCTGGTTCTGGGGACGGTAGAGATGGATCCGGAGCGGCGTGGCGTCGGCCATTCCGCGGGTCGCGCGACGCCTACGCGTCCGAGGCGGTGGGGTCGTGCGTCTCGGGCTTCGACTTCAGGCGCTCGAGCTCGAGGATCTTGATGAGGCGGTCGTGGCAGTCGGTGGGGAGGGCGGGCTTCTCGTAGTGCTTGTAGAGCTTGATCGTCATCGTGAGGGAGTCGAATTCGGCCCGGCAGTCGCTGCACATCCCGATGTGCTTGTTCATCTCCGCCGCGACCTCCGATTTCAGGTCCGCGTCCAGGTAGGCGGAGAGCGCGTCGAGGACCTCCTTGCACGTCATCATGTCTTCGCTCCCATCGGTCGTCCCGTTCGGGTCTCGTTCAAGTACTGGGCGAGCCGGTTCCGCACCTTGAGGCGCGCGCGGTGGAGCCGCGACTTCACGGCGGCCACGGACAGATCGAGCACGTCCGCGACCTCGGCGTTCGAGAGCTCCTCGACGTCCCGCAGGATGAACACCTGCCGGAACTCGGGCGGAAGCGCCTCGACGGCGTCCTCCATCGCCTTCCTCAGCTCGTCGCTCATCAGCCGCTCGACCGGACCGGGCGACCAGTCGGCGATGTTGATCGGCGCCTCGCGTTCGTCGGCATCGTCGATCGACACGGTCGGAAGCTGCTTCTTCCGAAGCCGCATCAGCGCCGAATTCGCGGTGATGCGGTAGATCCAGGTCGAGAACGTCGAGTTCCCCTGGAACGCCTTGATCCCCCGATAGGCGCGCAGGAACGTGTCCTGGAGCACGTCCTCGGCGTCCTCGGGATTGCGCAGCATCTTGAGCGCCAGGCTGTACACCTTCGTCTCGTAGCGCGTGACCAGCTCGCCGAAGGCGCGCTCGTCGTCGCGCTGCGCGCGCTGGACGAGCTCCTCGTCCGACGCGGACGCCGCCTGGACACCTCTGGCCGGGGATCGATCCACGGGGTCCTCACGTGATGGATGCGGGATGGGAAACGAACGGTTCCGGATTCGTGGTTGAGGCTACGGAGGAACCGCGGGAACGTCAAGGCGATTGGGCCGGTAGGGCCCCGCGCGGCGTGGCCGTTCGGGAGGGGCTCGGAGCGGCCTAGACGGGCTGGCGGACGGGCGGCTCGGTGCGGGTCTCGCGCGGGCGATCGAGCCCGTGGCGCCGCATCTTGCAACGGAGGCTGCCCCGGCCGATGTGGAGCAGGCGCGCCGCCTCCACGACGTTCCCCGACGTCTTCTGGAGCGCCGCCTCGATCGCGGCCTTCTCGACGGCGAGGAGCGAGAGGCCCTCGGCCGGGATGCGGAGCCCGAGATCGGCGAGGTCCACCGGCCCGCCGGCCGTCTCGACGAGGCTCGGGAGCGAGAGCTCGGCGGGGCCGATCTCCTCCCCGCGCGCGAGGAGGATCGCGCGCTCGATCACGTTCGTCAGCTCCCGCACGTTCCCCGGCCACGGATACCGGAGCAGCGCCTTCTCGCCCGCCGCGCTCAGTCGCGCGGAGCGGCCGAGCTTCCGGCCGAGGCGTTCCGTGAAGGAGCGGGCGAGCTCCACGATGTCGCCGTTCCGGTCGCGGAGCGGCGGCACCTCGATCGGCACGACGTTCAGACGGTAGTAGAGGTCCTCGCGGAACCGCCCGGCGCGCACCTCCTCCGCCATGTTCCGGTTCGTCGCGGCGAGGATCCGCACGTCGACCGCGATGTCGCGCGATCCGCCGACGCGGCGGACGATCTTCATGTCGAGGAACTTGAGCAGCTTCGCCTGGAGCGTGAGCGGCAGCTCGCCGACCTCGTCGAGGAAGACCGAGCCGTGCTCGCCGGCCTCGAAGAGGCCGATCCGCTGCTGCGAGGCGTCCGTGAACGCGCCCTTCTCGTGTCCGAAGAGCTCGCTCTCGAGGAGCTCGCGCGGGATCGCGGCGCAGTTGATCTCGAGGAACGGTCCGTGCGCGCGGGGGCTCTCCCCGTGGATGGCGCGGGCGAAGAGCTCCTTGCCGACGCCGCTCTCGCCGAGGATCAGGACCGACGTCGCGCTGCTCAAGGAGACGCTCTGCGCCAGCTCGACGGCGCGGCGGAGCGCGGGGCTCTCGCCGATGATGCGGTCGAACCGGAACTCCTGCTCGACGCGCGCCGTCTCGCGCTCCTGGCGCGCCTGCTGCGCCGCGCTCTTCCCGGCCGCCTGGAGGAGGCCGTCGAGCGTGTCGAACCGGACCGGCTTGAGAAAGATGTTCCGGATGCCGAGCTCGTTCATCTCGGCCGCGTCCGCCGCGTCGGCGCGCTCGAGCCAGAGCGCGAGCTGCATCCGCGGCCAGCGCTGCTTGAGCCGGCGGACGGCGTCGCGGCGGTCGACCGGATACGCTTCGTCGCGCATTCCGAAGTCGAGGAACGCGAGCGAGCAACCCTCGTCCCGGCGGGCCGCGAGGAATTCGTCCACCGTGTCGGCGGTCTGCACGGCCGAGGCCTTCGACGCCAGGTGCTCGACGAACCCCTCCCGCTCCGGACCGCGCGGCATGATGACGGCGACGTTGAAATTCAAGGAATTCGGTCTCCCCCTGGCGAGCGGAGGGGAACCCCGCCCGCGACGGGAGACCTATCGGCGGGCGGGGGGGAAATGCTTAGCGGGATTTCACTCCGGGGAGATGGCAGGTCGGGGCGATCCCGCGGCGCTCGAAGTAGCGCTGGTGGTACTCCTCGGCCCGGGTGAAAGGGCCGGCGGGCGCGATCTCGGTGACGACCGGGCGGCGGAACCGGCCGGACGCCTGGAGCGCGGCCAGCGCGGCGCGGGCCGCGCGCTCCTGCTCGGGGCCGTGGACGAAGATCGCCGACCGGTACTGCTCGCCGACGTCCGGTCCCTGCCGGTTCGGGGTCGTCGGATCGTGGTTCGCCCAGAAGACCTCGAGGAGCTGCCCGTAGCCGACCCGCGACGGATCGAACGTGACCTGGACCGCCTCGGCGTGGCCGGTCCGCCCGGTGCAGACCTCCTCGTACGTCGGGTTCTCGGTCCGGCCGCCGGTGTAGCCGCAGACGGCGTCGACGACGCCCGGAACGGCACGGAAGAACGACTCGACCCCCCAGAAACATCCGGCGGCGAACGTGGCGGACTCGAACGAAACCTGGCGCATGGCGGGCTCCCGTCTCCTCCTGGTGTGCGGATCGAACTTGCGCGACCGGGGAGGTCGCTCACAAGATGATACGTTCCGATACCGGATTCGGGACCGCGATTCGCCGCATCGGGCGGTCCCCGCTCCCATCCACGAGGGCCACGTTTGGATCCCGACAAGCGCGCGGGCGGTCTCCGGGCATTCCGCTGGCCCGCGATCGGCTACACGCTGTTCGTCGTCTACGGCTGCCTGGTGCCCCTTCGATTCGTCTGGGTATCATGGGCGGAAGCGTGGCGGCTGTACGCGCCGATCCGGACGCTCCACCCGGGGCATCTCTTCCGGACCGACTTCGCGGCGAACGTGGTCCTCTTCGCGCCGTTCGCGTTCCTCTGGGCGGGCGTCGTCGACGCGCGCGCGCGGGGCGCGGCCGGATGGCTCCGGAGCGCCGCCGTCTGGACGGCGGGGCTCCTCTTCGTGCTCGGGCTCGAGTTCGCGCAGATCTACGTGCCGGCGCGGTCGGTCTCGCTCTGGGACGTGATCGCGGGCGCGATCGGGGCGGCCGTCGGCGTCGTCGCGTGGTGGATCGCCGCCGACCGCGTCCGGGCCGCCGTGCATCGCTGGCAGGCGGCCCGCGGCGAGGTGGGCCTCGCGCGGTGGCTGCTCCCCCCGTACGTCGTCTTCGTGCTCCTCTACGATCTCCTGCCGCTCGATCTCACGTCGAGCCCGCCCGCCATCCTCGACAAGTGGCATCGCGGCATGATCCGGCTCGTCCCGTTCTCGGGGCTCTCCGGCCACCCGCTCGGGGTGGCCTGGGCCCTGGCGTCGGAGATCCTGCTCTGGATCCCCGTGACGGGGCTCTGGACGATCGGGCGCGGGAACCCGATCGCCGGCTGGTGTCTCACGGTGATCCTCGCGATCGGCATCGAGACGGCGCAGGTCCTGGTCCGGAGCCGGATCTCCGACGTGACCGACGTCCTCTGCGCCGCCGCCGGCGCGGCGATCGGCGTCTGGATCGGCGGCCGGGTGCGGTCGCGGTGACGCCGCGGGGCGACTACTTCACGACCTCGTAGTCCGCGTCCACCGGCCCGTCCCCGCCGTCCTTCTTCTTCCCTTCGGTGCCGGCGCCGGCGTCCTCGGCCGTCGCGCCGCCCGCGCCTCCGGGCCCGCCCGGGCCCGCCTTCGACGCGTCGGCGTAGAGCTTGCTCGAGACCTCGTTCCACGCCGTGCTCATCGCCTCGCTGGCGGCGCGGATCGTCTCGGTCTGCCCTCCTTCGATCGCCTTCCTGAGGTCGGCGAGCGTCGACTCCAGCTTCGCCTTGTCGGCGCCGTCCATCTTCTCGGACAGCTCCTTGATGTTCTTCTCCGTCTCGTACGCGAGCGCGTCGGCCCGGTTCCGGACCTCGATCTCCTCGCGCTTCTGCTTGTCCTCGGTCGCGTGCGCCTCGGCGTCGCTGACCATCTTCTTGATCTCCTGCTCGGTCAGACCGCCGCTCGCCTCGATCCGGATCTTCTGCTCCTTCCCGGTGGCCTTGTCGCGCGCCGAGACGTGCAGGATGCCGTTCGCGTCGATGTCGAACGTCACCTCGATCTGCGGGATGCCGCGCGGCGCCGGCGGGATGCCGGTGAGCTGGAAGCGTCCGATCGTCTTGTTGTCGAGCGCCATCTGCCGCTCGCCCTGGAGCACGTGGATCTCCACGGTCGTCTGGCTGTCGGCCGCGGTCGAGAAGATCTCGGCCTTCTTGGTCGGGATCGTGGTGTTCCGCTCGATCAGCTTCGTCATCACGCCGCCCAGCGTCTCGATGCCGAGCGAGAGGGGCGTCACGTCGAGCAGCAGCACGTCCTTCACGTCGCCCGCGAGCACGCCGCCCTGGATCGCCGCGCCGATCGCGACCACCTCGTCGGGATTCACGCCCTTGTGCGGCTCCTTGCCGAAGAACTTCTTCACGGTCTCCTGGACCTTCGGCGTGCGCGTGGCGCCGCCGACCAGGATCACCTCGTCGATGTCCGACGGCTTGAGCCCCGCGTCCGCCAGGGCCCGCTCCATCGGCGGGATCGTCCGCCGGACCAGGTCGTCGACCAGCTGCTCGTACCTCGCGCGGGTGAGCGCGACGTTCATGTGCTTCGGCCCGCTCGCGTCGGCGGTGATGAACGGCAGGTTCACGTCGGTCTGCATGACGGTCGAGAGCTCGATCTTCGCCTTCTCCGCCGCCTCCTTGAGACGCTGGAGCGCCATCGGATCCTTGCGGAGGTCGATGCCGTCCGACTTCAGGAACTCCTCGGCCAGCCAGTCGATGACGCGCTTGTCGAAGTCGTCGCCGCCCAGGTGCGTGTCGCCGTTCGTCGACTTCACCTCGAAGACGCCCTCCCCGAGCTCGAGGATCGAGATGTCGAACGTGCCGCCCCCCAGGTCGAAGACGGCGATCTTCTCGTCCTTCTTCTTGTCCAGGCCGTAGGCCAGGGCGGCCGCGGTCGGCTCGTTGATGATGCGCTTCACCTCCAGGCCCGCGATGCGGCCCGCGTCCTTCGTCGCCTGCCGCTGCGCGTCGTTGAAGTACGCCGGCACCGTGATGACGGCGTCGGTCACCTTCTCGCCCAGGTAGTCCTCCGCGGTCTGCCGCATCTTCTGCAGGATCATCGCGGAGATCTCGGGGGGCGTGTACGCCTTCTCTCCCGCATCCACTTCGACGCCGCCGCTCTTGGTCTCCTGGACCTTGTACGGCACGTTCTTGATCTCGCTCAGGACTTCGCTGTACCGCCGCCCCATGAAGCGCTTGATCGAGTAGATGGTGTTGAGCGGGTTCGTCACCGCCTGCCGCTTCGCGACCTGGCCGACGAGCCGCTCGCCCGTCTTCGAGAAGGCCACGATGGAGGGCGTGGTGCGGCTTCCCTCGGCATTCGCGATGACGACCGGCTCACCCCCCTCCATGACCGCCAGCAACGGACCGGCGGCGGTCGCCGCCGGGGATGGAATCCGCGGCGGAGGGGCGAGCGACGCCCCTCCGCCCGCACGATTGGAGGGAACGGTAATGGGCAAGACCATCGG
>JBLMXB010000109.1:0-3625 GCA_050257555.1 Hyphomicrobiales bacterium
GAGTCGATCGGCGCCCAATTCGCGCTCGGCGAGCAGGAGCTGACGCAGCTCCAGTCCGCGATCGAGCAGGAGGCGGCCCGCCCGCTCGGCGAGGAGGTGCTCGAGATCGTGGCCGCGATCCTCGAGGCGGAGGAGGAGCCGACCGGCTTCCTCGAGTCCGCCGTCGCGTTCCAGCGCTTCATCGAGCTGGCCGTCGAGGACGCCGACTTCGCACGCGCGAATGCGCTCCTGGCGCGGCTCAAGACGATCGCGGCGAAGAAAGCGGAGAAGCGCGCCGAGTTCGCCGGCCTCGCCGATCAGGTGATCCGCGAGATCGGCCGCCCGAGCTTCCTCGGCCAGTCGGCGCCGACCCTGAACGCGCACTCCGACGTCGATCCCGCCGTGCTGACCAACTTCCTGGTGCAGCTCGGCTCCTCGTCGGCGCCCGCGATCTGCGATCTCCTGGGCCAGGTCAACCACATGAAGCACCGGCGCGCGCTCTGCGAGGCGCTCGCCATCTCCTGCCGGGACGACGTCGAGGTGCTGATCGCGCGCCTCGGCGACTCCCGCTGGTACGTCATCCGGAACATCGTGTACGTGCTGGGCAGGATCGCGCACCAAGGTGTGGAGCGCGCGCTCGATCGGGCACTGCATCATGAAGACGTCCGCGTCCGCAAGGAAGCGGTGCGGGCGTTGGGCTGCATCGAGAGCCCGACGAGCCGCGCGTACCTCATCTCGGCGTTCCGCGACGCTGACGCCGGGGTGCGCATCCAGGCCGCGATGACCCTCGCGTCCAAGCGCGACGACCGCGCGGCCCAGAGCATCCTCGGCGTGATCCAGGCGCCGGAGTTCTCGCGCCGCGACCTGAGCGAGCGGCAGGCGTACTTCGAGGCCCTCGGACGCGCCGGCTCGGACGCGATCGTGCCGAAGCTCGAGTCGATGCTCGTGAAGGGGGGCCTCTTCCGGTCGGGGAGCGACGAGGAGCGGGCGCACGCCGCGCTCGGCCTCGCCTGGCTCGGGAGCCCGGCCGCGATCGGGATCCTGAACCGCGAGATGGAGAGCAAGCGGGAGCCCGTGCGCCGCGCGGTGGAGCAGGCGCTCCACACGGTGCGGAGCGCGGCGGCCGACGCGAAGCCGGCCGAATCGGGTGAGGGGGAGGAGGAGGCGTGAGCGAGTCGGTGCGGGTGGCGGCGCGGGCGACCGCGTCGAAGGGGGACGAGGTGCCGGCGCGCCTCATGATCCAGGGTCGCGCGCTCTCGATCCATCTCTGCGTGCTGATCAAGACGGCCCGGGTCCACGATGTCGGGAACGTCGCGTTCCAGGGTCCGCTCACGAACTTCATCGAGACCGTCGAGCAGATGTGGACCGCCGAGGGGGACTTCAAGCTCCAGGCGCTGGGCGACTTCCTGTACGTGAACCACCAGCGGCTCCGGGTGGACGCGTCGTCGTACCCGAGCTACCAGTTCCTGATCGACGAGTTCAAGGCGCGCGGCCTCTCGGGCTTCGTGTTCACCGGCAAGGTGACGCCTCCCGAGGTGAAGAAGTTCGTCCGCCTCTTCCTCGACGTGGACGTCAAGGCCGCCGATCCGTTCGACGAGTTCGCCGAGGCGCTCTCGAAGCTCTCCGTGCAGCGGCTGGTGCCGCTCCGGACCGTGATCCCGCAGGCGGGTCGCATCGGCGCGGAGGAGGTGCGGGACAGCCGGAAGGCGGCGAAGCGGACGTTCTACCGCGCGATCGAGTCGGCGCGCACCGTGATGCTGAGCGCGCGCGACCACAAGCCGATCGATCTGAGGAAGGCGAAGCGCGCCGTGCAGGGGATCGTGGACCTGATCCTCGAGGAGGAGTTCTCGCTCTTCGGCCTCACGGCGATCAAGAACCACGACGAGTACACGTTCCAGCACTGCGTGAACGTCTCGATCCTCTCGATCGCGCTCGGGCAGCGGCTCGGCCTCTCGAAGAAGCTCCTGGGCGAGCTCGGCGTCGCGGCGATCCTCCACGATCTCGGCAAGGCGACGATCCCGCCCTGGGTGCTGAACAAGCCGGGCAAGCTGACGGCCGAGGAGTGGAAGATGATGATGGACCACCCGGTCCAGGGCGTGAAGATGATCGCGAAGATGCGGGGGCTCAACGAGCTCGCGCTCCGCGCGATGATCGTCGCGTTCGAGCACCACCTGAACGTGGACCACTCGGGCTACCCGCAGATCGGCGACCGCGTGACGCAGTCGCTCTTCAGCCGGATCGTGGCGATCGTCGACTGCTTCGACGCCATGACCGCGCACCGCGCGTACCGCCGCACGCCGTTCACGCCGTACGAGGCGCTTCACCAGATGATCGCGGAGAACGGCGACAAGTTCGATCCGCTCCTGATGAAGGCGTTCGTGAACACGGTCGGGATGTACCCGGCGGGCACGGTCGTGCTCCTCGACACGAACGAGATCGGCGTCGTCACGGCGCACAACGCGCACGAAATCTTCCGGCCGAAGGTGAAGGTCATGGCCGACGCCGACCGGAATCCCGTCGAGGAGGGCGCGACCGTGGACCTGAGCCTCCGCGACGAGGAGACCGGCGCCTACAAGATCGGCATCGTCTCCGCCCTGAACCCCGAGGAGTACGGCATCAACATCGCCGACGCGCTGGCGTAGGCGGGGTCGCGGCTTCGGCGTCCCGCTCCGGCGCCTTGACTGCCGATTCACCTCGCCGCCTTGCCTTTCACCTCGAATCTCCCTACACTACTCCGCTCGCGTCCGTTCCTCTGGATTCGAGGGATCCTCCCGTGTCGCTCCACCGCCCCCGCGCCCTGATCGTCGACAAGGATTCGCCGGAGACGCGCGCGCTCATCGCCGCGCTCGAGGCCGACGACTGCGACGTCCGCTGGGTCAAGGACGGCGAGCAGGCGTTCAACGTGCTCGACGCCCCCGGCCCCGACGAGGCGGGCGCCGCCGGTCCGGGCGGGCCCGAGATCGTGATCGCGGAGCTTCGCGCGCAGCGGGTGGACGGCATGCGGCTGCTCGAGGTCGCGAAGAGCCGGAACCCCGAGGTCTGCGTCGTCCTGATCGCGGACGCCGGCACGATCGAGCTCGCGACCGACGCGATGCGGCAGGGCGCGTACGACTTCCAGACGCGCCCCCTGAACCTCCAGAAGCTGCGCGCGGTGATCCAGCGCGCGATCTCCCACCAGAAGCTCGTGAGCCGCGTGAGCGATCTCGCCGAGCGGCTCGACGAGCGCGCGCGCGTCCCGAGCCTCACGGGAAGCTCCCGCGCCATGCAGGAGCTCTACGCGCGCATCGCGAACGTGGCGCCCACGCGCGCGACCGTGCTGATCCAGGGGGAGACCGGGACCGGGAAGGAGCTGATCGCGAAGGCGATCCACCAGCTCTCGCCGCGGAAGGACGAGCGCTTCGTGAAGCTCCACTGCGCCGAGCTGGCCGAGAACCTGATCGAGAGCGAGCTGTTCGGCCACGAGCGCGGCGCCTTCACCGGCGCGGAGCGGGAGCGGAAGGGGCGCTTCGAGCTGGCCGACCAGGGGACGCTCTTCGTCGACGAGATCTCGGAGATCCCGGGGAACGTCCAGACGAAGCTCCTCCGCGTGCTCCAGGATCGGCAGTTCGAGCGGGTCGGCGGGAGCGACACCGTGACCGTGGACGTG
>JBLMXB010000110.1:0-23517 GCA_050257555.1 Hyphomicrobiales bacterium
GCACCGTAGAGAATCACCACACCGCTGCTGAGTTTCTCTACACCTTCGCGAACGCGTTCCGCCGCCGTCGTTTCCACGGCGTTCCGTCCCGAACGCGCCTCCGCGACCGCTGAGATTCTCAACAACGGCGTCGACTCGGTGCCGTTGCGAATCGTCGCACTCCCCCCGATCGCGCGCGCTCCGATCCCTCCGCGCCGCCTCGACTTGGCGCCGCGCCGCGCGGCGCCGTCACGCGCGCCGCGCGATTTGGCCCGGCCCATGCGATGCCCCGACGCGGCGAGTTCCACCACTCGCCCTGTGGAAGGGGGTACGTCATGGTTCCGATCCTCGTGCTTCTCACGTTCGCCGCCATGATCGGCGTCGGACTGCTTCTCCAAGGGCGGCGCGCCGGAGTGGCGGACTCCGTTTCGGACGGAGCCCCCGCCCTGGCGCCCGCGTTCGCGACGAACGGGGGCGACCGCTCGCCGCTCTACCTCCATCCCGGACACGCCTGGGTCCGCCTGCTGCCCGACGGGTACGCGCTCGCGGGGCCGTCGGCCTTCGCGGCGAACTTCACCGGAGCGCTCGCTTCGGTGGAGGCGCCGGCGGAGGGGACGCGTCTGCGCCAGGGCGATCCCGCCTGGACGCTCGTCGCGGGCGCCCGGCGGCGGCTGACGCAGCCGATGCCGGTCGACGGCGAGATCGTCGGCGTGAACCGGGCGCTCCTCGAGGACCCGGCGCGGATGCGCGCCGCGGACGCCGGGGAGGACTGGCTCCTCAAGATCCGGCCGGCGCGTCTCTCCGAGAGCCTGAACGGGCTCTTCGGCGGCGCGATGGCCGAGGCGTGGCGTGAGGTCTCGACGCTCCGCCTGAACGCGATCCTGAGCCCGGCGCTCGGGCGCGTCGCCAACGACGGCGGGCAGTGGGTCGCCAACTTCGGCGATCTCCTGACCGACGACGACTGGACGGCGGCGCGGGACGAGATCTTCCCGAAGGGTGTGGACGGGTCGCGCGAGGTCGCGCGGCACGTCGTGAACGACGTCTAGGAGAGACACATTCCGCCGCCGCGCGCGGCGGATTCACGATGTTCCGATCGATGCTCAGAAAGCGGGGGTAGAGATGGATCGCAGGAGCTTCCTCAAGACGCTCGGGCTCGCGGGCGCCTCGGTCGCCACGGTCGCGCTCCCGAAATCGGCCCGGGCGGCGGCCACCGAGCCCGCTGGCGGCGGCGACCCGTACGGCGTGCTCGTCGACACGACGCGCTGCGTCGGGTGCAACACCTGCACGTACGCGTGCTGCGAGCAGAACGGGCTCTCCGAGCCGGACGATGCCGACGCGGTGCACGTCCCGACGGAGCGGCAGTTCACGGCGATCGCCACGTACAAGACGGCGAAGGGGACCGTGAACGTGAAGCGCCAGTGCATGCACTGCACGCTCCCGGCGTGCGGCTCGGCGTGCCTGACGCAGGCGATGAAGAAGACGGCCGACGGGCCGGTGGTGTGGCGCGAGTCGAAGTGCATGGGGTGCCGCTTCTGCATGGTCTCCTGCCCGTTCGACATGCCGAAGTTCGAGTACAACAGTGCCACGCCGCGCATCCGGAAGTGCGTGATGTGCGCCGGCCGGATCGCGAAGGGCGAGGAGCCGGCGTGCGTGGAGAACTGCCCCGAGGGCGCGCTCCGCTTCGGGAAGCGCTCGGAGCTCCTGCAGGTGGCGAAGGGCCGGATCGCGAAGGAGCCGGACCGCTACGTGTCGCGCATCTACGGCGAGCGCGAGGCGGGCGGCACGAGCTGGCTCTACCTCGCGGGCGTGCCGTTCGAGCAGATCGGATTCCGGGACGTCGGGAACGAGTCGTACCCGACGCTGACCACGGGATTCCTCTACAACGTGCCGACCGTGCTCGCCGTCGTGCCGCCGCTCCTGCTCGCGCTCAACAAGGCCGCGAAGGGGGCCGCGAACGAGGGCGCCGCGGAGGGCGATCCCGAATCCGAACCCGAACCCGAACCCGAGCCGTCCGGAGAGGAGGCCGCGTCATGAACACGACCCATCCCGAAGCGCCCGCCGCCGCCGCGCCGGACGCGCCGCGCGGACTCGGGGCGATCCTTCGATTCGTCTGGAGCGAGCTCAAGCCGAAGGGGAAGCTCCTGACCGTCTTCAACGTGGTCTCGCTGCCGATCATCGCGGCGACGGCCGTCCTGCTCGTGATCCGGTTCACGCGCGGGCTCGGCGCGATCACGAACCTCTCGCAGGAATTCCCGTGGGGCCTCTGGATCGGCTTCGACGTCGTGACCGGCGTCGCGTTCGCCGGAGGCGCCTACGTCATCACGTTCCTCGTCTACGTCCTCCGCCAGGAGCGCTACCACCCGATCGTCCGCGTGACGGTCCTGAACGGATTTCTCGCGTACGTCTTCTACGCGGGGGCGCTGCTCCTCGACCTCGGACGGCCCTGGAACGTCGTCAATCCGATCATCGGCAACTCGTTCGGCGTGAGCTCCGTGCTCTTCCTCGTCGCCTGGCACTTCATGCTCTACATGATGGCGGCATTCCTGGAGTTTTCGCCGGCCGTCGCGGAGTGGCTCGGCCTCAAGCGGGCGCGCCGGATCCTCGGCACGCTGACCTTGGGCGCCGTGATCTTCGGCGTCACGCTCTCGATGCTCCACCAGTCGGGGCTCGGCGCGCTCTACCTCATGGCGAAGGGGAAGATCCACCCGCTCTGGTACTCGGAATTCATCCCGGTGCTCTTCTTCGTCTCGAGCATCTTCGCCGGGCTCTCCCTCGTCATCTTCGAGGGGACGATCAGCCAGAAGGTCTTCCGGTCCCGCATGACCGACGAGCACCACGCCCGCCACGACGACATCGTGCTCGGGCTCTCGAAGATCTGCGGCGGGACGATGTTCGTCTACCTGTTCCTGAAGCTCCTCGACCTGGTCCACGGCCAGAAGTTCGGGTACCTGGCGACCCCGATGGGCGCCTGGTACCTGCTCGAGATGGTCGGCTTCGTCCTCGTGCCGTGGATCGTCTTCACGGAGGCGACGCGCTGGAAGAGCGTGCGGCTGGCGCAGGTCGGCGCCGCGCTGGCGCTCGTGGGCATCCTCCTGAACCGCCTCAACGTGTCGACGATCGCGTTCAAGTGGTACGAGCCGGCGCACTACGTCCCGTCGGTGGCGGAGGTCGTCGTCACCCTGGGCGTCGTCTTCTCCGAGATCTGGGTCTTCCGGTGGATCGTCAACCGCATGCCGGTGCTGAGCCCGTCCCCGGCGTGGGCGACCGAGGGTCGCCGCGCGCCGGCGCGCGCCGCGGCGCCGTCCCGAGTCAAGGGAGAGGCCTGACCATGGAAACGCTCGCGCAGGATCCGTTCGCGACGAAGGGGACCGAGTACCTGGTCGTGCTCCTCTTCCTCTTCACCCTGCCGCTCTACTGGCGGTACCTGAACCGGACGCCGGGCCTCGCCGCCGAGCGGGCGCGGGCGGCGCGTCGCGCGCCGCTCACGGGCTGGTTCCGTCTGCCCGACGCCGCGTACTACCACGCCGGCCACACGTGGGCGATGCCCGCGGGCGGCGGACGCGTGCGCATCGGCCTCGACGACTTCGCGCAGAAGATCCTCGGGTCGCCGGAGCTGATCACGCTGCCCGCGCTCGGGGCGCGCGTCGCGCGGGGCCGGCCGGGCCTCACGGTGGAGGTGGGACAGCGGGCGTTCGACCTGCCGTCTCCGATCGGTGGGCGCGTCGTCGCGCGGAACGACGCCGTGCTCGCGCGGCCCGACCTCGTGAGCCGGGACCCGTACGGCGCGGGATGGCTGTACGAGGTCTCCGCGCCCGCGTGGAATTCCGGACTCCGCTCGCTCCTGCGCGGAGACCGGGCGCGGGCGTGGCTGGCCCGCGCCGAGGACGCGCTCCGGCTCCGGATGAGCCCGGAGGTGGGCGCCGTGCTGCAGGACGGCGGCGTTCCGGTCTCCGGCATCGCGCGGGCGCTCGCTCCCGAGGACTGGGACCGCCTGGCGCGCGATCTCCTCTTCCACGAATGAGCGGCGTGGCGCCGCGAAGGGGAACGACATGGACGAGGCGCGCGAAGATCGAGCCGACCACCCGGTGCTCCCGGAACAGTCGCTGCCCTGCGTCTGGATGACGGCGGGGGTCCTCCGGTACCGGCTCTGCGACCGAAGCTACGACTGCGAGCACTGTCCGCTGGACGCCGCGATCCGCGGGATCGACGTCCCCGGCGCCGGCGCGGGGAGCGCGCTCCCCGCGGCGGGCGCCCCCGAGCCGCCGCCCTGGGCGTTCCGGGACGACCGCCGGTACGACGCGGCGGGGCTCTGGGTCGCGGACGCCGGCGACGGACGGCTCCGGTGGGGAGTGGACGCGTTCGCGGTCCGCCTGCTCGACCGCATCACGTCGGTCGTGCTCCCCGCGACCGGCGCGTCGCTCGAGCGCGGGCGGACCGCATGCTGGGTGGCCGACGACGGGGACCTGATCCCGCTCCACGCCCCTCTGAGCGGCACGGTGGTCCACACCAACCGGGCCGTGCAGCAGGATCCGGCGCTCCTCGGCGCCGACCCGTACGACGCGGGGTGGCTGGTCGAGGCGCGGGCGGACCGGCCGCTCGGCGACCTGCCCGGACTCTGCACGCCGGCCGCCCGCCGGGAGGCCGCCGCGCGCCAGCTCGCGAAGCTCCGCGACGTGGCCATGCGGCGCCTGGCGCCGGTCCCGGGCGTCGGCCGGACCGCTCCCGACGGCGGGGTGCCCGTTTCCGACCTCCGGCGGATCCTCGGCGCGGGCCGCTACCACCGGCTGGTCGCGGCCATCCTCCGTTGAGGGCGCGGTCCGTTCGCCTTTGGGATACCTGATCTTCCGAGGGGAACGCGCCGTATCATCATGGTGTCGAACCCCTCCGGCCCTGGGCATGCCCGCTCATGAATCGGCCCGGAATCCCATCGAATCTCGCGCGGGGAGCCGCCTCCCTCTTGAGCTCCCTGAGCCTCCGGCTCTTCCTCACCCTGGCGGCGGTCATCGTCGTCTCGTTCGCCCTCTACGCCTGGGTCGGCGTCCGGAACGCGTCGAAGCAGTACGAGCGCACGCTCCACGAGGGGGCGGAGCGGTTCGGCGATCTCATCCAGCAATCGACGCACTACGGGATGCTCCGGAACCAGAAGGAGGAGGTGCACCAGGTGATCCGCGCCGTCGCGGCGGCGCCCGACGTCGAGGGGATCCGGATCTACGACAAGAACGGTCGGATCATGTTCTCCGCCGACTCGACCGAGATCGGCCGGTCGGTGGACCTCACGACCGAGGCGTGCGTGACGTGCCACGGGCACGGCATGCCGCTCCGCGCGGTGCCGGCCGGCGACCGCGTCCGGATCTTCCACGGCCCCCACGGCCGCGTCCTCGGCGTCATCAACGCGATCGAGAACGCGCCCGAGTGCGCGAACGCCGGCTGCCACGCGTCTCCCGCGGAGCAGAGCATCCTCGGGGTGCTCGACGTCCGGATGTCGCTCGCGAAGCCCGACGCGCGCCTGGCGGCGATGCGCCGGCAGGCGTTCGTCGGCGCGGTCGTCGTCGCGATGCTCGCCGGGCTCGCCTCGGCCCTCTTCATCTGGCGGCTGGTCCGCCGGCCCGTGAAGCGACTGATCGCCGGCACCGAGCGGATCGCCGCGGGCCATCTCGACGCCGAGATCCCGGTCGACGGCCAGGACGAGATCGGCCAGCTCGCGGCCGCCTTCAACGACATGACCCGGGAGCTGAGGCACGCCCGCCTCGAGCTGACGCGCTGGTCGGGGCAGCTCGAGACCCGGCTCCAGCAGAAGACCGAGGAGCTGACCCGGACGCAGCGGCACGTCGCCCACATGGACAAGACGGCGTCCCTCGGGAAGCTGGCCGCGACCGTCGCGCACGAGCTGAACAATCCGCTCGCCGGGATCCTCAACTACGCGAAACTCGTCGCGCGCACGATCCGCGAGAGCCCGGTTCGGATCCCGGAGGAGTCCGAGGTCGACACGTACCTCTCCCTGATCCAGCGGGAGGCGGACCGGAGCGGCGTCATCGTGCGGAACCTGCTCATGTTCGCCCGCCACGACGGCGCCACGTTCGGGCCGCACCGCCTGAATCCGATCGTGCAACGCGCGCTGATGCTGGTCCGCCACCACCTCGAGGTCTCGGACATCCGGCTCGATCTCGCCCTCCTCGAGGGGGACGACCAGCTGGTGTGCGACGCCGACCAGATCGCGCAGGCGCTGGTCGCCCTCTTCGTGAACGCGGTCGAGGCGATGCCGCACGGCGGCTCGCTCCGCGTGGAGGTGACGGCCGCGTCCGACGATTCCCTCCGCATGGCCGTGGGGGACACGGGGCTCGGAATCCACGCCGACGTGCTCGCTTCGATCTTCGAGCCGTTCTTCTCGACGAAGGACGCCCAGGGGGGCGTGGGGCTCGGGCTCGCGGTGGTCCACGGCATCGTGGAGCGCCACGGCGGGACCATCACCGTCGCGTCCGAGACCGGGCAGGGAACGAAGTTCACGATCACGCTTCCGCGCAAGCCGGCGCGGCCGCGCGACGGGGAGGGCGACGGCGACGGCGCGACGCTCCTCTGCGACACCACCGGCTCGGGGAGGATGCCGTGATGGCCGTTCGCCGGGAGGATCTCGCGGCGGCGCGCGGACTGGGTCACGTCCTGATCGTGGACGACGAGTTCTCGGTCCGCGACTCGCTGATTCACTGGTTCGAGAAGGACGGGTACCACACCGCGGCCGCGCAGGACGCGAAGGAGGCGCTCCGCCTCCTCGAGGAGACGCCGTGGGACGTGGTGCTCCTCGACATCAAGATGCCGGGCATGGACGGCCTCGAGCTGCAGCGGCGGATCCGGGAGGTCTGCCCCGACGTGCCGGTGATCATGATCACCGCGTTCGCGTCGGTCGAATCGGCGGTCCGCGCCCTCAAGGAAGGGGCGTTCGACTACGTCACGAAGCCGATCGATCCCGACGAGCTGAGCCATCTCGTCCGGCGCGCGGTGGAACGCCACCGGCTCCAGCAGGAGAACGTGAGGCTCCGGCAGAAGATCGAGCAGCTCGTCACCCCGAGCGTGATCGTCGGGGCGAGCCCTCCGATGGCGAAGGTGCTCGAGCTGGTGCGGTCGGTCGCCGAGACCGACACGACGGTCCTGATCCGCGGGGAGAGCGGCACGGGGAAGGAGCTGATCGCGCAGACGATCCACGCGAACAGCCGCCGCCGGTACTTCCCGCTCGTGCCGGTCAACTGCGGTGCCGTGCCCGAGTCGCTCCTCGAGAGCGAGCTCTTCGGCCACGAGAAAGGGGCGTTCACCGGCGCGCAGTACCGCCGGAAGGGGAAGCTCGAGATGGCCGACGGCGGAACGCTCTTCCTCGACGAGGTGGGGACCATCAGCCCGCAGATGCAGGTGAACCTGCTCCGGGTGCTCGAGACGAAGGAGTTCACGCGCCTCGGCGGCACGCAGCCGGTCCGGGTCGACTTCCGGGTCGTCTGCGCCACGAACCAGGACCTGGAGCAGCTCGTGAAGGAGGGGAGGTTCCGCGAGGACTTCTACTTCCGCATCAACGTGATCAGCATCTCCCTCCCGCCGCTTCGGGAGCGCCGGGAGGACATCCCGCTCCTCGCGCAGCACCTCCTCGCCAAGTACGCGCAGGAGATGAACCGGGCGTTCACGGGATTCGACCCCGCGGCGACCGACCTGCTCGTGCGCTGCGACTGGCCCGGGAACGTGCGGGAGCTGGCGAACGCCATCGAGCGCGCGATCGTGGTCGGGCGGCCGCCGACGGTGCGCGTCGAGGACCTCCCGGTGCGCGCGAGCGGCAAGGGGGCGGCGGCGGTGGGCGACTCGCTGGCCGACGTGGAGAAGGCGCAGATCCGCCTGATCCTCGAGCGGACCGGCGGGAACGTCACCCGCGCGGCCGAGACGCTGGGCATCGACCGCGTCACGCTCTACAACAAGATCAAGAAGTACGGCCTCCGGGCCTGAGGCCGCCGTGCCCGGCCTCGACATCGTCCCGATCTACTTCGGCGATCGGGACGCGATGCTGCGCCGCCTCGGCGCGCTCCTCGAGCGGGAGTTCCGCGTCGACGTGCGCTACCGAAGCCCGTGGTTCGATCCCGAGGGGGCGTTCGATCCCTCGCGCGGCCAGTACCACTCCACGAAGCTCCTCCGGATGCTCCTCGACGACCCGCAGGAGCCGGCGGACCGGACGCTCGGCGTCGCCGGCGTCGATCTCTTCACGCCCGTCCTCACGTACGTGTTCGGCGAGGCGCAGCTCGGCGGTCGCGCGGCGGTCGTCTCGATCCACCGTCTCCGGAGCGAGCTCTACGGCCTCCCGGTCGACGACGCGCTCCTCTTCGACCGGCTCCACAAGGAGGCGGTCCACGAGCTGGGGCACACGTACGGTCTCCTCCACTGCGCGAACATCGCGTGCGTGATGCGCGCGTCGGCGTACGTGGAGGAGATCGAGCTCAAGGGCGCGGGGTTCTGCGACCTCTGCCGCGCGATCGTGCTCCGATCGGCGGCGGCGGGGGCTTCGGGACAGCCGGCGGGTTAGGGATCCGGTCGGGACGCCCAGGGCGCGGGGACATCCGAAGGACGCGGGGCCCGCCCGCCGGCACGTGCCCGCAGGCCTTCCCACGTGCGGTCGATCGACTTCCGGATCGCCTCGACCGTCACGTCCGAACGTGCGAACCGTCCCTGGCTCTCGATGAAGGCGCGGAGCGCGTCGTCGGAGAACGTCGGCTCCACGTTGATGGTGAGCGCCTCGCCGTCCTCGATCTCGAGCACCGGATAGAGGCCCGACTCGACCGCCAGGCGGACGAGCCGGATCCCCTCGGCGGGCTCGGACTTCCATCCCGTCGGGCAGGGGGAGAGGACGTGGACGAAGCGGAAGCCGCGCGTGTCGAGCGCGCGGCGGAACTTGCGCAGGAGGTCCTCGGGGTGCGCGAGCGAGACCGACGCCGCGTACGGCAACCGGTGCGCGGCCATCATTCCGAGGATGTCCTTCTTCGCGACGTGTTTCCCGTGCGGCGTCGTGCTGGTCGCGGCGCCGAACGGCGTGGCGGACGACCGCTGTCCGCCGGTGTTCCCGTAGATCTCGTTGTCGTAGCAGATGAACAGGACGTTCTCGTTCCGCTCGGCCGTCGCGGAGATCGTGGCGAGGCCGATGTCGTACGTGCCGCCGTCGCCCGCGAAGCAGAGGACCCGCGTGTCGTCGCCGTTCAGGTCGGCGGCGCGCGCGAGGCCGGTGGCGACCGCGGCCGCGGCCGCGAACGTGGAGGCGACGATCGGCGCGCCGTACGCGCTCAACGGGTACGGGCCGGCGGTCACGATCCCGCAGCAGGCCGGGATCACGACCTGGACGGGTCGCTGCGCGATCGCGCGGCTCAGCATGTTCAGCGTGATCGACATCCCGCAGCCGCCGCAGTTCGTGTTGCCGGCGCGGAGGAGCGGCTCGGCGCGGTCGCGCGCGGTGTGGGCCATGCCCCCCAGGATCGGCTCGCTCATTCGCCCGCCTCCATGAAGACGGGATCCGCCGCGTCGGAGCGCGTGGCCAGATCCTCGAGGATGCTCGTGAGGTGGAGCGGCCGGATGTCGCCGCCCCCCAGGCCGACCAGGTAGTTCTGGATCGTCGCGTCGGGGTCGGCGAGGGAGCGGATCTCGCCCCAGAGGACGCCGCCCAGCCCCGGCGAGACGTCGCGGTCGACGACCGCGATCCGCTTCCGGCCCGCCAGGTGCGCGCGGATCAACCCCTCCGGGAGCGGGCGGAAGAGCCGCACGCGGAGCGCGCCCGCGCGGATCCCGAGGTCCCGGGCACCGTCGACCGCGAGGCGCGCGGTGCTCGCCGTCGTGCCCATGGAGACGAGCACCAGGTCGGCGTCCTCCATCCGGTACGGCACCACCGGATCGGCCGGCCGCCGCCCGAAGACCCGCTCGAACTCGTCCTGAACGCGCGGGTAGACGGTCTCGACGTGCTTCATCGCCTCGACGTGCTGCTTCCGGTGCATCTCCGTCTGGTGCGGGAAGTCGAGCCCGCCGACGGTCCGCGGGCGGTCGTTCACCCGGTGGGGGAGATGGAGCGGCGGGAGGAACGCGTCGACCTGCTCCTGCTCGGCGATCTCCGTCATCATCATCGTGTGCGAGAGGACGAACGCGTCCTGGCAGACGAGCGCGGGGAGGAGCACCCGGTCGTACTCGGCGAGCCGGTACGCGAAGAGGATCGAGTCGTGCACCTCCTGGTTGTCCTCGCAGTAGATCTGGATCCACCCCGCGTCCCGCAGCATCAGCGTGTCGCCGTGGTCCACCCAGATGTTCCAGGGCGGCCCGAGCGTGCGGTTCACCGCCATCATGACGACGGGGAGCCGCATGAACCCGGCCGCGAAGACGTTCTCCGCCATGTACGCGAGGCCGTTCGACGAGGAGGCCGTGAACGTCCGCGCGCCGGAGAGCGCCCCGCCGATGCAGACCGCCATCGCGCTGTGCTCGCTCTCGACGCGGACGACCGCGCCCTTCTCGATCTCCACGGAGCAGAGCCGCTCGATGCACTCGGTCTGCGGCGTGATCGGATAGACGCCGCTCACGAAGCCGCGGCCCTTGCGGTTGGCGCGTCCCGCGAGGATCGCGGCCTCGGCGGCGGCATGATTCGCGCTGATGAACTGGCGGCTCATATGGGCAGCATCTCCATCGCGTCGCGCGGGCACTCGGTCACGCAGATCCCGCAGCCCTTGCAGAAGTTGAGGTCGATCGTGTAGCCGTCGAACGTCCGGTCGACGATGCCCTCCGGACAATAGACGAGGCAGGTGTCGCACCGCGTGCAATGGCCGCACGAGAAGCAGCGCTCGGCCTCGCGGGCGTCCTCGACGCCCGCGTTCACCTCGTCGAAGGAGCGGACGCGCTCCGCGAGCGGCGTGTGCCGGTCGGTCGCGGCCTCCCGGAGCGGGAAGTGCTCGAAGTGGATTCCCGAGATCGGAACGGCCTCGGCGCGGTTCGGCCGGACGAAGACCGTCGCCGGCTCGCCGAGCGCGCGGAGGGCGCGTCCGGCGGCGCGGCGGCCGTCGCCGATCGCGTGGGCGACGGTGCCCTCTCCGGTCGAGAAGTCGCCGGCGACGAAGAGGCGGGTCGGGCCCGCTGGGGTATGGGCTCGACCGTCGACGATCCGGCTCCCTTCCGGGAGGAGCGACGCGTCCGCGGCCTGGCCCAAGGCCAGGAGCACGTGGTCGCAGGGGACGCGCACGGTCCGATCGCCCACGATGGGGCGCGGGCGTCCGGTCTCGTCGGGATCGCCGAGGATCACCTCCGCCAGCTCCGCCTCGCGGACGCGCCCGTTCCCGTGGAACGCGACCGGCTGGCGCTGGAAGAGGAACTCGATCCCCTCGCGCTCCGCCTCTTCGATCTCCTCCCGGATCGCCGGCATCGCGTCGCGCGTGCGGCGATACGCGACCGTGACGCGCTGGGCGCCGCTCCGGAGCGCGCTCCGCGCGCAGTCCATCGCGGTGTTCCCGCCGCCGAGCACGACGACGTGGCCCGAGAGCGGGGCCCCTCCGTCCAGGTTCACGCGGTGGAGGTACCCCGTTCCCTGCTCGACGCCCGGGAGGTCGGCGCCGGACGCGCGGAGCGGGAGCGTGCGGCCGAAGCCGGCGGCGAGGATCACCGCGTCGTACTTCCGCGTCAGCTCCTCGATCCGCGCGCGATCGAGGAACTGGCCGCAGCGCGCCTCGACGCCCAGGTCGAGGATCGCGTCGATCTCCCGGTCGAGGACGTGCCGCGGGAGGCGGTAGCCCGGAATGCCGGTCCGGAGCACGCCGCCCAGCTCGCGCTCGCCCTCGTAGAACGTGGCCTCGTGCCCGGCGCGCGCGATCTCGTGCGCGGCCGCCAGGCCCGCGGGCCCGCTCCCGACGATCGCGATCCGATGGCGGTGCTCCGGCTCGGCCTCGATGCGCGGCGCCGCCGTCATGCGGTCGCCGATCCAGCGCTCGAGCGCGCGGATGTTGACGCTGCCGTCGTACTGGCGGCGGCTGCACCCCTCCATGCACGGGGCGGGGCAGACGCGGCCGCAGATCGAGGCCAAGGGCTGGGTCCGGAGGAGCACCTTCGCCGCGGCGTCGACGCCCTCCTTCTGGAGGGTCTGGATGAATCCGACGACGTCGTTCCCCGCGGGGCACCACGCGTTGCACGGCGCCAGGTGCTCCGTGTATCGCGGCACCTGCGTGCGCCAGGAGCCGGTCGCGAGTCCGGTCGGCTTCCCCTCGACGTGGCGCGTGAGCGGGAGGACGTCGCTCCCGTGCACAGAGCCGGCGGGCGGAGGCGCGGGCGCCGCGGGCGCGGACGCGGCCGTCGTCTCCGCCGGCGGCGCCACGGAGGCGCCGACGTCGATCCGCTCGTACGCTTCGCGCGCCGCGGGGAAATCGCGGTCCAGGTGGAGGTCGCGATACGCGCGCTCGAGCGCGTCGAGCGGGAGCCCCACCGCGCGCGCGTACGCCCCGGCGATCGTCGTGTTCACGATCACGACCGATCGCGTGCCGATCCCGTGGCGGCGCGCGATCTCGGTGGCGTCGATCGTCAGCACGCGATACGCGCCGAAGCGCGGCGCGAAGGCGTCGGGGGCCTCGTGCGCGTTCAGGAGCAGGAGCCCGCCGGGCGCCAGGCCCGCGACGGTGTCCCCGCCGAGCAGCGTCCGGTCGAGCACGAGGAGCTGGTCGGGCTCGTAGACCTTGTTCCGGTTCGTGATCGGCTGGTCGCTGACGCGCGTGTACGCGCGGACCGGCGCGCCCGATCGCTCGCCCGCGTAGTCGCCGAACGTCTGGACGCTCTTCCCCAGGCCGGCGTAGAGGGCCGCCAGGATCTTGGCGCACGTGACGCCGCCCTGACCCCCGCGGCCATGCACTCGGATTTCGAGCGTCATCGAATCGGGACCCCCATGCGCTGCGATGCCCATGAAAGGTCACTTCCGGCGTGGTGGGAGCCGTTGCGTGACGGGGCTGGCGGGGGTCTGGAACGCACGGAGCATGCCATCCCGAGGCGTCGAGAAGCCGATGGGTAACGCGCTGTCGTGCAATGGAATGAGACGGCCCCCCGCGCGGAGGGGGGAGCGCGCAGGGGGCTCGTCAGTGACGATTCGTCAGGTCGGCTGCCAAACTGTCCGGCGTGTGCGGCTCAGCGCATCCATCAGCGTGCCGAGAAGATGAGGCGTGTCGCCCGACGAAGGGCCTCGTCCCAGGTTTCCGCCTCGGCGATCGGGAGGTCGGCGGACGCGAATCCGACGCACTTCATTTCGACCACACCCGAAGTCTCGCCGGCCGCGACACCCTCGACCACCCACGCGGAGAGTCCCAGTTTGCTGGCTCGCTTCTTCGCCTCTTGGAACGTCATCCCGATCACCTCCTCTCGGCGCGCCCATTGGCAGCGCGCACTTCCTAGGAAAGGCATGGGCCGTGCCACGAGTGGATTTCGAGGGATCGGACGGGCCAGCGACCGAACCGGACTCGTAAGCAACTGTTACATATTGTGTTACGGGACGAGTCCGATGATCCGGTCGACCGCGCGGGCTGGCACGGCAGGGGTTCGGGGGTGGGTGAAAACCGCCCGGAGCGTCGCGTCCGAGCCACAGGCGTATCGGATCGGCACCCCCGTGAGCGGGGGCCGCGGGCGTACAATGCCGGGAACCCTTGCCGGAAAGGAGCCACGATGCCCGTTTCAAGTTCCCGCCGTTCGGGCGCCGCCGCGATCCCGCTCGCCGCGATGCTCGCGCTCACTTTCTCCCTCCTCGCCGCGCCGCCGGCCTCCGCGCAGCAGCGCTCGCCGGAGCCGTGGAAGGGGAAGAACCTGCGCGTGCTCCCGAAGAACACGACGCGCGAGCAGATCCACGAGACCATGGAGGGCTTCTCCATGGCGCTCGGCGTCCGCTGCTCGCACTGTCACGCGCAGGACAAGAAGGACCCGCGCCATCTCGACTTCCCCTCGGACGAGAACCCGAACAAGAACATCGCCCGCGCGATGTTCCGCATGGCCGGGGACGTGCGGCGAGACCTGTCGAAGATCAAGTTCACGGAGTCGAACCGCGTGAACTTCGGCTGCGTCACGTGCCACCACGGCATCGCCCGGCCGATGACCCTCGCCCAGACCCTGCACGAGACGTACGCGACGAGCGGGATCGACAGCACGCTCTCCCAGTATCACGCCCTTCGCGACCGCTACTACGGGAGCGGCGCGTACGACTTCGACGCGGCGAGCCTGAACGACGTCGGCCACGCGCTTCTCCAGGAGAAGAAGACCGACGACGCGATCGCGATCTTCCAGCTGAACGTCGGCCAGAACTCGCAGGACACCGACGCGTACGCCGGGCTCGGGGACGGCTACCGGGAGGCGGGGAAGAACGACCTCGCGATCGAGAACTACAAGAAGGCGCTGGAGCTCGAGCCGCGGAACCGCGACGCGGAGGAGGCGCTGAAGGCGCTCACGGGGGGCAGCGACGCGAAGTGACCGGCGGCGCCGCCGCGCCCGGAGTACGGGGCGGCGGCGCGTACCGATCGGGTCGGATTTCGGCGCTCAGTGCGTCGCGGCGGCGGACCCCACGACCGCGCAGAGGAAGTAGAAGTGGGTGTCGATCTTGTTCGCGATCAGCGTGTCGTCCGCGAGATGGGCGGCCAGGAGATCGTTGACTTCGGCCTCCGACTTGACCGGGAGTCGCGCCCCGTACGCGGCGTTGATCGCCGCCTGCTGCGCGTCGTCCGTGCCGACCGCTGGCATCGCCAGGTAGACGTGCCACGGCGCCCGATAGTCCGGTCCCTGGCTCCCCGGCATCGAGTCGAGGACGTGGTCGTGGTAGTCGGTCGGGTCGATCCCGTTGCCCTGGTGATCGCAGGGATTGCACTGCGGCGGGTTCAGTCCGAGCGCCTGCCAGTTCGTGGGATAGACGACCTCGTAGAAATCGGCCTGCGACACCGGCGGCGCGACCTGCTTCACCTCGATCGCGTTGATCGTCACGGTCTGGTCGTTCACGTACGCCGGCTCGTATCCCGGCTGTCCCGGCGCGGGCCGGCCCGAGGTCGTCACCGTGGGGCTCGTGGCCACGGCCGGTGAGGCGGAGACGGCGGCGGCGCGCGCGCCGGCGGCGCTCGACTGGCTGAGGGACGGGGCGGTGGGCGCCTGTTTCCCGCAGCCGGCGACCAGGGCGATCGCGACGAGCGGATAGAGGGCGAGGGGTGTTCTCACGGATGTCCTCCTTCGCTGGGATGCGTGGAGCGAGATGCGGTGGGTCGACCCGCGCGGTGACGCCCGCACGGACCTAGCTGAGGGACTTCGAGTCTACCGCGGATCGGCGCCGGCCGCCAGGGCGCGGTCCGCGCCCGCCTACTCGTACGGGAGGCCGAAGTTCCGGCCGGCGCTCCAGAGCGGGAGGAGCACGAGGAGCCCGAAGAGGACGATCACCGCGGCCAGGCCGAGCGCCATGGCCCAGTGACGCGGCCGGAGCCGCTTCAAGGTCGGCGCGACCGCCAAGAGGCCGAGCGTCCCGCCGATCACCGCCATCGCGTCGAAGCTCGCCCGCTGCCAGTAGACGTCGTCCAGGTGGAGCCACATCCCGAACTCGTCGAACGTCAGCGCGAGCCCCACGCCGTAGACGGTCGCCGCCGCGCGGAGCCACCGCCCGTCGGGCCGCGCGAAGAGCAGGAACGCCCCGGTTCCCGCGAGGATCAGGATCCCGAAGTTGAGATGGTGCACGTGCGTCGCGCCGAGCTGCACGTGGAGATCGGGGATCCAGCGGAGCGTCGTCAGGATCACGCTGCTCCGCGCCAGGATGAACGTCAGGAGGAACGCGACCCAGACGTGCCGCGCCAGGTGGATCGTGAGGGAGATCCGCCGGAGGTCGTGGGTCGTGTGGGACTCGCGGGCTGGGCGCGAGTCCATCAGATCCGGTACTTCTGCAGATGATCGGTCGCGGGGAGCCGCCGCCCCGAGCGGGGATGCACGACGCGCACCTCGAAGGCGTACCGGCCGAGGCCGAAGTGCCGCTCGACGCGGCGCACGAGGCCCTCGATCGTCGCGTCGGCGCGGATCGTGCGCCCGCGCCGGCCCGCGCCGTGCGCGCGCGCGAGGCCCGCCTCGAATCCCTCCTGGTAGGCGCGCTTCAGGGATCGCTCCAGGCTCCGCCAGTGGGACCGCCGGAGCTTGCGTAGCGTCTGGGATTGCGTCATCGCCGTTTCCTCGTCGGGTGCGCATCGCGGCGCGGCGTCTGGGTCCGCGCCCGGATCCGCTCCTATCTTACTCCCGACGCGCCGCTACGTGGTCGCCCCCGCCTTCGCCAGCGCCGCCGCCCATTCCGAGAGGCGCGTCGGCCGGATGCCGTGCCGCTTCTCGTTCCCCGCGATGTCGGCGTCGTAGCCGACGCGATCGAACCACGCGAGCATCGCGGCGAACTCCTCGCTCTGCTTCCGCACCTCCTCGAGCGGGATCCGGACGTACTCGATCTTCCTCCCGAGGGCGTCGCTCAGGATCCTCGCGGTCTCCGGCATCGTGACCTCGTCGCCCGCGAAGTCGATCGACTGTCCCGCCAGCTCCTTCGCGTGCGTGAACGCCCGCGCGCCGTACTTCCCGATGTCCGCCACCGCGACCATCTGGAGCCTCGTGCCCGGGTCCATCGCGCTGACGAGCTTGTCGCCGTTCAGGAACCACGGGGAGGGCAGGTTCTCCATGAAGAAGACGGGACGCAGGATCACGTACGAGGGGAATCCGAGCGATCGGACGGTCTCCTCGACGCGGTGCTTGTTCTCGAAGTGGGGGATTCCGGTCTTCCGGTGGGCGGAGGCGACCGACGAATAGACGTAGTGCTGGACGTCGGCCTTCTTCGCGAGGTCGGCGATCCGCTTGCCCTGGACCTCCTCGCGCTCGACGCCGGCCTCCCAGGTGTTCTGGACGGCGAAGACGCCCCAGGCGCCCTGGAGCGCCCGGGCGAGCGATCGCTCGTCGTCGAGATCGGCCTGGACGATCTGGGCGCCGCGCGCGGCCAGCGCCCTGGCGGCCTCGCCGTCGGGGTGGCGGGTCATGGCGCGGAGGGTGAAGTCGGGATGGCCGGCCAGCTCGCGGAGGATGGCGCCGCCCTGCTGGCCGGTCGCGCCCGTGATCAAGAGTGTGCGTGGTTTCCCTGGCATGGTCTTCGTCTCCTTTACTCGAGAGGTGGCCCACGTGGGGCCCTGAGTCTCGCTTCCGACCCCTCTTGGTTTGGATGTCGCGATCGCGCCGTGCGATGCGGGCGCGGCGGGGGCCCGCGGCAACGCGGGATCGGCCCGAAACGCAGAACGAGGCGGCGCCTCGCGGCCGCCGCCTCGCCTTCTTCACCCTATGGAGGGAGCTCTTCGGGTCAGGCCTTCCGGACGTTGGCGGCCTGGAGACCCTTTGGTCCCCGGACGATGTCGAACTCCAGCCGCTCGCCTTCGGCAAGCGTCTTGAAGCCCTCACCGGTGATGGCAGAATAGTGGACGAAGACGTCCTCACCGCCCTCCTGCTGGATGAAACCGAACCCCTTCGCCTCGTTGAACCACTTCACCGTTCCTGCAGCCACTCCGTACTCCTTGTTCACTGGGGCGCTCGCCCCGTTTGCCGTCCTCTCGGATCGGCCGACCCGGCCACTCTGGTCGGGTCCCCGGTCGAACGTGTCGTCCGGGTAGAAAAAGGCCGCAGGCCGATGCTCCTGCGGCGAAAGTTCGCGTTTGCTCTTGGCGCACGACCGACAGGCAGTTGCTTCAACCGGAGTATCCGCGTCAACCGGCCAGAAGTAAAGCGGAAGTTTCGGAGAGCCGGCGGGGCGCGTCGGGGGATGGCCCCCGACCCCGGTGGGTCTTGTATCATTCGTCACGACGTCGGTTCGAAGAAACCCGAACCCCATCGAACGAACCAGGAGGATCCGTGACGTCACCGCCGCCCCGTCGAGCCCCGCTCGACCTGAGCCCCGACGAGTTCCGCGCCCTCGGCCACGACCTCGTCGACCGCATCGCCGACTTCCTCGGATCGTGGCCGAACCGTCCCGTCACGCGCGGCGCGGCGCCGTCGGCGATCCGCGCGCTCGTCCCGGCGCGGCCGCTGCCCGAGGACGGAGCGGCTCCCGAGGCGCTCCTCCGCGACGCGGCCGCCCTCCTCACGGAACACTCGCTCCACAACGGCCACCCCCGCTTCTTCGGCTACATCACGTCGTCGGCGGCGCCGATCGGCATGCTCGGCGACCTGCTCGCCGCGGCGGTCAATCCGAACGTCGGCGGATACGCCCTGTCGCCGGTGGCGACCGAGATCGAGCGGCAGACGGTCGCTTGGATCGCGGAGATGATCGGCCTTCCGAAGACGACCGGCGGTATTCTCGTGAGCGGCGGCAACATGGCCAACTTCGTCGGCTTCCTCGTCGCCCGCCGGATCAAGGCGGGGTGGGACGTGCGGGGGGGCGGGGTCGCCGCGCCGGGCGCGCATCGTCTCCGCGTCTACACGTCGGCCGAAACGCACACGTGGATCGAGAAGGCGACCGACCTCTTCGGGCTCGGCACCGAGGCGATCCGCTGGATCCCCACGGATCGGAACCTTCGCATGGACGTGGCCGCGCTCCGGCGCGCGATCGACGACGACATCCACGCGGGCCACAAACCGATGCTCGTCGTGGGGACGGCCGGCTCGGTCAGCACCGGGGCCGTCGATCCGCTCGACCGGATCCACGACGTCTGCCGCGAGTACGGGCTCTGGTTCCACGTGGACGGGGCCTACGGCGCGTTCGCGGCGGCCGTCCCGTCGGAACGGGCGCGGTTCGCGGGGCTCGCCGAAGCGGACTCCGTGGCGCTCGACGCGCACAAGTGGCTCTACGCGCCGCTCGAGGCGAGCTGCGCGCTGGTCCGCGATCCCGAGGCGCTCCACGACACCTTCTGCTTCCATCCACCCTACTACCGCATGGACGAGATCGGCGGCGAGCCGGCGACGAACTTCCACGAATACGGGCCGCAGAACTCGCGCGGGTTCCGGGCGCTCAAGATCTGGCTCGCGCTCCAGCAGGTCGGGCGCGCGGGCTACGTCCGCATGATCGGCGACGACATCGCGCTCACGCGCCGCCTCTACGACGCCGTGAAGGCCGAGCCCGACCTCGAGGCCTTCACGTGCGACCTGAGCATCGCGACGTTCCGGTACGCGCCGCGCGCGTTCGCCGCGGGCGCCTCCGATCGCGAGGCGAGACTGAACGAGCTGAACGAGACCCTGCTCGCGCGGCTCCAGGACGGCGGCGAGGCGTTCGTCTCGAACGCGGTCATGAACGGGACGTTCGCGCTCCGCACCTGCATCGTGAACTTCCGCACGTCCGAAGCGGACGTGCTCGCGCTCCCGAAGATCGTCGCCCGCGTCGGCCGGGAGACGGCCGCGGAGCGAAAGGAGAAGCCATCGTGACCGACGCACCCGTACCCCGTTCCGACGTCCTCGTCTTCTTCGGCGCCACCGGCGACCTGGCCGCGAAGGAGATCTTTCCCGCCCTCCAGTCGATGATCCGCCACGGGCGCCTCGGCGTCCCGGTGATCGGCGTGGCGTTCGAGTCGATGTCCAAGGACGAATTCGTCGCGCTGGCCCGCTCGCGCCTCGAGGCGCACGGCGGCGTCGACGAGAAGATCTTCGCGACGCTCGCCGCGTCGCTCCAGTACGTCGGCGGCGACTACAACGACGCCGCCACGTTCCGGCGCCTCCACGACGCGATTGGCGCGGCCACGCGCCCGCTCCACTACCTCGCGATCCCCCCGAGCCTCTTCGGGACCGTGGCGGAGGGGCTGGCGGCGGCCGGCGCGACGAAGAACGCACGCGTCGTGGTCGAAAAGCCGTTCGGGCGCGACCTCGGCTCCGCGCGGGCGCTGACCCAGACGCTCCGCCGCCACTTCCCGGAGGACGCGATCTTCCGGATCGACCACTTCCTCGGGAAGGAGCCGGTGCAGAACCTCCTCTACTTCCGGTTCGCGAACTCCTTCCTCGAGCCGATCTGGAACCGCGACCACGTGCGGAGCATCCAGATCACGATGGCGGAGGACTTCGGCGTGAAGGGGCGCGGGAAGTTCTACGAGGAGGCGGGCGCGATCCGCGACGTCGTGCAGAACCACCTGCTCCAGGTGGCCGCGCTCCTGACGATGGAGCCGCCGGCCTGGCCGGGCCGCGACGCGCTGCTCGACGCGAAGGTCGCGGCGCTCCGCGCCATGGACCCGCTCCGGACCGACGCGATCGTGCGCGGGCAGTTCCGCGGATACCGGGACGAGAAAGGGGTCGCGAAGGACTCGCCCGTCGAGACGTACGCCGCGCTCCGGATCACGCTCGACACGTGGCGCTGGGCCGGCGTCCCGCTCTACATCCGGACGGGGAAGTGCCTCCCCGTGACGGCGACGGAAGTGCGCGTGACGCTCCGGCGCGCGCCGGTCGATCTCTTCGGCGACGTCGCCGGCGGGCCGCCGAACCAGGTGCTCCTGCGCCTCGGTCCGGACGTCACGATCACGCTCTGCGCGCGGGCGAAGCGGGCGGGCGAGGCGATGGAGGGCGAGCCGATCGCGATGCGCGCCGTCCACCAGCTCGACGGCGCGATGCTCCCGTACGAGCGGCTCCTCGGCGACGCGCTGAACGGCGATCCGACCCTCTTCACGCGGGAGGACGGCGTGGAGGCGGCCTGGCGCATCGTCGATCCGGTGGCGGGGTCGCGCGAGCGCCCGATCGAGTACGCGCCCGGGACGTGGGGACCGAAGGAGGCGAACGGGCTCCTCGATCCCGGCGACCGGTGGTACGACCCGGAGGCGACGCCGAACCTCAGTCCGACGGCGTTCCCCGATCCTTGAGCACCGCGAGGTAGTCGAGGAACTTCGACCGCGCGGCCAGGAACTCCGCGCGGCTCAGGTCCAGCTCCTCGCTGATCCGGCGCACCTCCGCCTCCTCCACGCTCGAGATCGTCTCGTCGGCCGCGGAGACCGCGAAGAGGCAGTCGAGCAGGCTCCGCTTCTGCTCCGCGGTCGCCATCCCGTTGAACTCGCGGGTGACGAGGAAGTTCTCGGTCGCGCCGAAGAGGAGCGTCTGCGTCTTCGCCATCTGCACGACGAGCACCGACTCCTCCTCCTTGAGCCCGCCCAGCTCGCGCACCGAGCGCTCCATGGCACGCGTCTCCACCTTGCTGATCTCGAGATCCGCGTTCGCCACGCGGCTCAGGATGTACGCGAACGCGGCGATGTAGCGCGCGCGGGCCGGCTCGAGGCGGTCGAGCTCCTCCACGATCTTCCGCACGGTGTCGGTGGCGCTCGAGTCGCCGCGGGGGTCGGTGGCGCCCGACGGCGCGAGACGGTCGAGGCCGAGCATCTTCCAGAGGGACATGGGGGTCGTTCCTTTCTCGGGGGTCAGCGGACGAGGACGATCGTTCGCGTGTCGCTCCGCCCCTCCGCGCGGACGCGGCAGAAGTAGAGGCCGCTCGCGAGGTCCGCGCCGTCGATGGGGACGTCGTGGTTGCCGGGGTCGAGGCGCGCGTGGTCGAGGAGCACGCGGACGAGGCGCCCGCGCACGTCGTACATGCGGACGGTCACGTCGGTCCCGCGCCGGACCGATACGGTCAGCGCGCCGTCCTTGCGGAACGGGTGCGATCGCGGCGGCAGGAACGCGGCGGCCAGCGTCGCGTTCGCGGCCGCGCGCTCGGGGTACCAGGGGAACCGATACGCGCGGTAGCTCACCAGTCCCGGATCGAACGTCAGCTCCGTGGCCTTGGCGCCGGTCGAGTCGACCTCCGTTACCGTCGGATTCGCCGACCCCCATCCGATCAGGGTGTTCCCGTCGCCGAACCGCTGCACGTACCCCATGGCGTACGCCATGATGTCGGGCTCGTTCCGGTACTGCCAGACGAGCGTCGCCTGGCGTCCGGCCTCGTCGAGCCGGTACTCGAGCGCGCGCGAGTGCGGCGGCACGTGGTAGTTCCCGTTGTCGAAGAGCGTGATGTCGCCGTTCGTGATCCTCCGGATCGCGTGCTGGTAGGAGAACCCCTCGGGGTCGTTCGTGAACGTGAACTCGTTGTGCTTTCCCCCGAGCCGCCAGACGATGTCGCCCGTCGCCCGATCGATCTTCGTGATCTCGCTCAGGTGCCGGCTGGAGAGCAGCAGGTTCCCGTCGGTGTCGACCTCGATGGCGTTGCCGTGCACGGCATCGACGATCGGAGCGGTCAGGTCGACGTGCTCGGCGTCCGTGATCGCGAAGTGATCCCAGCTCCGCCACTCGAATACGACGTTCTTGTCGCGGTCGATCTCCTGCACGATCAGGCCGATGACGACCGCGGCGGAATCGCCGTCCTCGACCACGGCGCTCATGTCCACCGGCTCGTAGTCGTACGCCATGAGGAGGGCATGATCGCCGGGCAGCACCCGGAGCTCGTGGACGTCGGTGACGTACCCGTTGCCGGTCATGAAGCTGTCGACCACCGCGTACGTGGAGTCGAGCGCGTAGAACGCGTGCGCGTCCTGATCGAAGTACGTGAGCCGGCCGTCCTGCTGCATCTTGAAATCGAGGCCCCAGCCGGTCAGCCGGCGATAGAAGACCGGCGTGCCGTCGTCCTCGAGGATCATCAAGTAGGAGGGAAGGGTGAAATCGCTGAACGAGATGTCCGCGAGGAAGATCCGTCCGGGCGAGGTGGTGCCATCCACCGTGCGGTAGATCGCGGGGAAGTCGGGCGGGAGCGTGTCGGCGCGGGCGGCGCGCGTGAAGCCGGCGGCGAGGGGATCCCAGGGGAGCGCGGGCGCAAGGGCGCCGCCGCCGCGGGGCTCCATCTCCTCGGCCAGCTCCGAGCGGAGCCGCTCCGCCGGCGGGGGGAGCGCCGGATCGGGCCCGGCCACGTGGAACGTCCCGGAGGCCGGGGGAATCGACCCGCCCGATTCGAATCGCGCGCCGGGCTCGAGCGTCCAGGAGACGGCTTCGCCGCGCCGGAACGGCTCGTCGCCCCTCCAGAGGAGCGCCAGGCCGTCGTCGGAGAGGAACGCGCGCCCCGCGTGCGGGCCGCTCTGCGAGCCGACCACCGTGAACGCGTCGGCGGCGCGGACGCTCGCGGCCGCGATGCGACCGCCCGGGCGGACGATCAGGCCCGCTCCGGGGCGGACGTAGCGCGCGCCGTCCACCGGCGACCGGTACGGCATCGCGTCCGTGGCGGCGGAGGTCGCGCGCGGGATCGCGAGGAGCGACACGAGAGCGGCCGCCGCCAGCGCGGCGACCGATGCGGCGGCGCGGGGGCGGCCAGGTCGTGCACCGCGCGGGCCCGCTGCGGCGTGCGTTCGGCTCACGCCCCGGGACCTCCGCTCCCGCGGCCGGCCGCGAGGCCCGGCGCGCGGCGCGCGAGCTCGTCCCAGACCCGTCCCTCGATCTGCTCGATGAAGAGCTGGAGGTGCGGGTAGGGGATCTCGATGCCGGCCGCGTCGAGGGCGAGCTTCGACGCCTCCATGGCCCGGTAGAAGACCGGCTTCTCCAGCTCCGGCCGATCGACCCAGACGCGGACGTAGAGGTTCACGCTCGAGTCGCCGCACGCCACGGTGACGACGTCGG
>JBLMXB010000111.1:0-11198 GCA_050257555.1 Hyphomicrobiales bacterium
GGACCGATCGTCGATCGGTCCGGCCCGTTCGCTTGATGGGGGCGCGTCGTCCTTGACACGGTGGGGAGGGGCCGCATAAGGTCCGGACGCATGATCGATCGCTCGATTCGGTCGCTCGCCGCGGCCGCGCTCCTGCTCCTCGCCGCGTCCGCGTCCGCGCAGACGACGCCCGACCAGACGCCGCCACCGACGCCGCCTCCGGCCGAAGCCCCGACCGGGGCGCCGACGTTCAGCCTGCTCACCACTCCGCCCTCCCTGCACGTCCTCATGGAGGGTCGCGCGAACCTCCGAGGCAGCGCGCCGATCGACGTCCCGACGTGGATGGACGGCCGCTTCTCGCTCGTCGTCGAGGGGGCCGGAGCGGCGCGCACGCAGGGTGTCGTCTACATCCCGCCGCGCCAGACCGGGAATCCGGTGCTCCTCTCGGAGCCGGCCGGGCTGAGCGCCGGGCTCGTGGTCCGTTCGTTCAACTATCCGGGTGTGCCCGACATCACCGCGGACCGGGTCCATCGCGGCCTCGCGCTGGCCCTCGCGGGAACCGGGGCCGGCATCTCCGCCGGCCGGGCGCACCTCCGGTATCGGGACCGGTTGAAGGAGTTCGGGGGATACGCCAGCGATCGCGCGCGGGACGAGCGCCGCGAGCGCAACAACTGGTTCACGTACGGGCTCGCCGTCTGGGGTGCGAGCGCGGTCGATTACTGGATCCGGCCCCGCTTCGAGCTCGAGGATCCGACGACGTCCCACGTCACCCTGATCGTGCCTCGCGTGTCCCGCTCGAGCGTCGCGTGGCGCTCGCTCCTCGTCCCCGGCGCGGGGCAGGAGTACGGGAACCACTCCACGCGCGGGCTCGTCTGGCTCGGCTCCTTCCTCGCCGCCGGCGCCGCGTTCACGATCGCCGACAACGCCGTGGTCCGCAACCAGACGAAGCTCGACTGGGCGCGCGTCCTCGTGGATAGCGCCGGCCCCTCGGAGCGCCCCCTGCGCCTGCGTGACGTCGAGGTGCGCCAGAACGATCTGCAGTCGTCCGAGGACGTCCGACGCGGCCTCCGGTACGCGATGGTCGGGATCTACGTCGCGAACGTCATGGACGCGCTCCTCATGCCGATTCGCGAGCCCGAGACGACCGAGCCGCCGCGCGTCTCCGCCGCATTTCCGATCACCCGCGACGGCGCGGGCATCGCCCTCCGCTTCCGCTACTAGCGATCGATCGAACGGGGGACGGGCCGCCGCTCCTGCGACGCGCTCTCGCGTCTTGCACGGAGGGCGCGGTTCCCGACGCCGTGCATTTTGCGAGAGTCCGCGGGCCGCGAATCGCCCCCTTGCCTCGCAAGACGATCCGCTCCCCGCCGTCGTGCAGAACCGCGAACCGCCGATCCTCCCCCTGGCACAGTCCCTGCAGTTCCGGCCATCGTCCACGCCGACCGCATCGTGAACGTCCCTCCTCGTGTCGGCCTGGCCGGGGGAACCTGCTCGCTATCGGGGGAAATCGTCATGGTTAGGCCGCTCTCGGGTCGTACCCGCACACCGTCGGTTCGCATCGCGGCCTCCGTCGCGATTGTCCTAATGGCCACACTCCTGTACGGCCCCGTACGAACCGCCGAAGCGGGCGTCGCCGTCGGGGGATCGTCCGCCGACTTCCTCCAGTTCGAGGTGGGCGGCCGCTCGGCCGGGATGGCCGGCGCGTTCACGGGCCCGGCAACGGGGATCACGGCGCAATTCTGGAATCCCGCGGCGCTCGCGCGCCTCGATCAGCCCCAGGTCGGCGCGATGCACGCGACCTGGCTGCAGGATCTGAACTACGAGTGGCTCGGGTATGCGCGGCCGATGGGGCCGCGTCTCGGCGTCGGTTCGCTGAGCCTCGCCTACTTCCACCTGCCGAGCATCCAGGCGGTGGACGCGTACGACAACCCGGCCGGGCAGTTCAGGGTCTACGATCTCGCGGTCACGGCGGGCCTGGCGCGGCCGCTGAGCCGGAACCTCGCCGTCGGCATGAACGCCAAGATGATCCGGCAGAACCTGGCCACGGTCTCGGCGACGGGTGCCGCGGTCGACCTCGGCATCCAGGCCGCCATGCACGGCACGTCGTTCGGCGCGGTGGTGCAGAACCTCGGACCCGACCTCTCGTTCAACGGGTCCGCGTACCCGCTCCCGCAACAGATCCGCCTCGGGGTGAGCCGCGGCTTCTGGCGCGACCGGCTCCTCGTGGCGACCGACTACAACATCCCCCGCGACTACTACAAGGACGTGCGCGTCGGGACGGAGTTCCAGGCGCACCCGAACGTCTCGCTTCGGCTCGGCTACCGGAAGGAGCTCGGCTCGAGCGGCGATCCGGCGACCGGCATCTCGTTCGGCGTCGGCTTCCACTTCCATCAGCTGCAGCTCGACTACGCGATGACGCCGAGCAACGTGTTCGACGACGTGCACCGGCTCTCGTTCGGCTACAGCTTCGGCAGCGGCTCGGAGGAAGCGAAGCCCGAGACGCCGCAGCCGGAGACGAAGCCGCTGCCGCCGCCGCCGCCGGCTCCGACCGGCCCGCCGGTGATCGCGCAGGGGAAGGGCGCGCCGGCCAAGGCCACGCCGAAGCCGACCGACACGACCACGCTGGCCAAGGCCGGCGATTCGAAGGCCTCGGCCCAGGCGCCCAAGACCTCCGAGACGACCGCGCCGAAGGCCGCCCCGAAGTCCGAGACGCCGGAGCCCGCCGTCGCGCAGGCGCCCGCGCCTCCGCCGACGCCGGCGCCGACCAAGGAGAAGAAGGCCGCCACGACCGAATACCTGGTCGTGCTGCCCGGCTACGCCTCGAAGGAGAGCGCGACGGCCGAGATCAAGGCGCTCGAGCTCCTCGGATTCCGCACGAAGGACGCGAAGGTGGATCGGGACGACAACGGCGGCTACATCGTGCGGCTCGCGACAACGAGGTCCAAGTCCAGCGCCGACGACATGGCGGCCTCCCTCGGCCGCATGTCCTTCCGGGCCGTGGTGCAGATGGTCCAGCGATAACCGAAACCCGCTGTGTTGCAACGCGTTGAAGCGTAACGAAAGCGGCACTTGATCGTCACCCTCACCGGTCGTATAATAGTGGTCGATCGGTGGGGGGCCGGTCAGGGCGAGCCGCGGCGCTTCACATCGCCGCACACACCCTGATCCTGCCAACATCCGCCATCCCTGCGTCTCGGTGCCGGTGCCTGAGACGTAGCGGCCGCATCCGGAGTTCCACGCCAACACACCCCCGGTGTGACCCTCCGCGGCAGTTTCCGTTCGACCGGCGTTACGTTGTCCCGGTGAGGTGGCGCGCCGTTGAGCATCATGATTCTGCCCTCGGAGTATTCGCGCAGGACGAGGCCTGCCCAGGCCAGCGATCACGGCTACCTTCGCTGGAAGCGCGCGCTCGACGTGATGCTCGCGGGCATCGGGCTCCTCCTCCTCGCCCCCGTGTTCGCGCTGGTGGCGCTCGCCATCAAGCTGGACAGCCGTGGTCCCGTGATCTACGCGCAGGAGCGGGTGGGGTTGAATCGGCGCCGCCGCGCGTCCGGTGATGCGGCGGGGAACGGGGACGGCGTGGGGAGTGGGGACGGAACGGGGAACGGCGTGTCGCGATCCGAGCGTGAGCGCCGGCGCTCCGACTGCTACGGGCGTCCATTCGCGATCTACAAGTTCCGGAGCATGATCACCGATGCGGAGCGGAAGACCGGCCCGGTCTGGGCGGCCGCTTCCGATTCTCGGATCACGCGCGTCGGCCGCGTCCTCCGGAAGACGCGTCTCGACGAGACGCCCCAGCTCTGGAACGTCCTGAAGGGCGACATGAGCATCGTCGGCCCCCGTCCGGAGCGACCGACGTTCGTCCTCTCCCTGACCGAGAAGCTCCCCGAGTATCCGCGTCGCTGCGAGGCGCTCCCCGGGATCACGGGGCTCGCGCAGGTGAAGTGGCACTACGACACCTCGATCGAGACGACGAGACGGAAGCTCGACTACGACCTCTATTACGTGCGGAACGGACGGCTCCTCCTCGACCTCAAGATCATGGCCGCCACGGTGCGGGTCATGGCACGGGGCGACGGGGCGCACTGACCGACCGCGACGCTCCTCCCGTAGGTTCCAGCCTGCCTTTGCCTTGACCCCCCTCGCGGGGGGGTGCTAGCGTGCGGACGTGATCGTCGGCGCGCCGCGGCGCGCCACTTCGAGAACTTCGCGCACGACCGGAGCGAACCCTTCGTTCCTTGAGACCGCCCCCTCGATTGACACAGCGCGCCGCCGTCGAGCGGCTCTGGCGACGCGCCGAGGAAATCCGCTCGCTCTGCGGCCTGCCCCCGTTCACCGGGGAGGAGCAGGGCGCGCCCGAGGGACCGGAGCCGGCTTCCCTCGAGCCGCTGGTCGACATCCTCCTCCGCGACCTCGAGACGAACTTCCGGCGGGAGCTGGCGACGCGCGTGCAGCTCGAGGGCCTCGCCGAGCTGGTCGCGTTCTCGGCGCGCGACTCGGAACCCGGGCGCGCGTACCAGATCCTCGCGAACTACCTCGCGCGCGCGCTCGACGAGTCGCGCCTCTGGCTCGGCGTGCTCGACGGGAGCCCGCCGGTCTTCACCGTCTACCGCGCGGGTGATCCGTCCCGCGTCGACGTGCGGCCGGAGCGCGTCCAGGTCCATTGGCTCCATCCCGACTGGCTCCAGTGGATCGCCCTCGGCGACGGCCCGGAGGAGCTCTGGGCGGGCCCGTCCGGCTCGCGAAAGGGGGGGCCCTGGCGCCCGGTGCCGATCCGAGGCGAGATCGCCGTGGACCGGCTGACGGGCGACCTCCCGATCTGTCCCGGCGCGGTCTCCGGAGCGTCCTCGTGCGGCCTCTCCCGGCAGCCGCTGGAGGAGCTGGCCGGGGGGCACCGCGCGTGCGGCCGCTGCCAGTTCCGCCACATCGTGGCGCTGATCGGGGTGGAAGGGGAGGAGTCGGCCGAGCGCCGGATCCAGCTGACGGCGCTCGCGCCGTCGCTCGGGGCGATCCTCGTGAACCTCGGCCTTCGCGAGGCGCTCGACCTCGAGGCCCGCTTCCGCGACGGGGTCATCGAGAACCTGCCGCTAGGCGTCGTGGCCGTCGACACCCGCGGCCGCGTGCTCACCTGGAATCGCGCGGCGGAGACGATCATCGGCCTCGACCGCGAGACGGTCCGCGCCACGCCGATCCCGCGCCTCCTCCCGGAGCGCACGTGGCACGAGGAGCTGGTGCAGAGCATGGAGACCGGCGAGACGTCGGTCCGCGAGGAGCACGACGTCGTCCGCCCCGACGGCTCCGCGCTCCCGGCCGAGGTGAGCGTCGCGCCGCTCCGGGACGCGGAGGGGCGCGTGCGCGGCGCCGTGGCGACCCTCCTCGACGTCTCGAGCCTCAAGCAGATGGAGCAGCGGATCCGCCAGCTCGACCGCCTCGCGGCCCTCGGCCGGTTCGCCTCGAGCGTCGCCCACGAGCTCCGGAATCCCCTCACCGGCATCGCGACCGGCGTCCAGTATCTGAGCCGGGGGTTTCCCGAGGGCGACGAGCGCCACGAGAGCGTCGCCTTCATCCTGCGCGAGGTCGTCCGCCTGAACACGATCATCCAGGACCTCTTCACGGCCACGAAGCCGAGGGAGCTCCACCTGACCGCCACGCCGCTCGCGAGCGTGATCGAGCTGGCGCTCCGGGGGATCGCCCCGGCCGCCCAGCATTCCGGGGTGAGGATCCGGGTCGACGGTGCCGATGAATGGCCCGTGGTCCCCATCGACGCGGATCAGATGCAGCAGGTCTTCCTGAACCTGATCCTGAACGCCCTCCAGGCGACCCCCGACGGCGGGACCGTGACGATCCGGGGACGCCGCGCGACCGTCCCCGTGGGGGGCGTCGTCGTCGAGATCGAGGATACCGGGCCGGGGATCTCCGCGGAGCACCTCCCGCGGATCTTCGAGCCGTTCTACACGACCCGGCCGAAGGGGACCGGGCTCGGCCTCTTCGTCGCGCATGGTATCGTGCAGCACCACGGAGGCACGCTCGAGGTCGAGAGCGAGCAGGGACGGGGAACGCGCTTCCGGATCACGCTGCCGGGGGCCACTGCCTGAGGACCGGACGCCATGGCCAAAGCATCGATCCTGATCATCGACGACGACGAGACGATCCGGTACTTCCTGCCGCGTGACCTGGAGGCGGAGGGCTACCAGGTGCTGACCGCGGAGTCGGGGAACGCCGGGCTACGCCTCCTCGAGCGCGAGACCGTCGACCTCGTGCTCCTCGACATCCGGCTCCCCGACCGGAACGGGATCGACGTCCTCCAGAAGATCCGCGAGCAGTGGCCGGAGCAGATCGTCGTGATGCTGACCGGCGAGCCCGACCACGAGACCGCGGTCTCGGCCATGCGCTACGGAGCGCGCGACTACCTGACCAAGGGGAAGCCGATCCGCGAGGAGCTCCTGGTCGTGCTCGAGCGCGAACTCGCGACCCAGCGCCTCGGCCGCGAGGTGCAGCACCACCGGCAGCAGAAGAGCCAGCGCTTCTCCCGCGAGTTCATCCGGGGCGAGAGCGCCGCCATGCAGCGCGTCTACGCCATGGTGGAGCAGGTCGCCGCGAGCGACTCGACCAGCGTCCTGATCGAGGGGGAGAGCGGATCGGGGAAGGAGCTGATCGCCCACCTGATCCACGAGCTCTCGAGCCGGCAGGCCAAGCCGATGCTCGAGGTGAACTGCGCGGCGATCCCGCGGGAGCTCCTCGAGTCCGAGCTCTTCGGCCACGAGAAGGGGGCGTTCACCGACGCCCGCCAGCAGAAGCAGGGGCTCCTCGAGCTCGCGAACGGCGGGACGCTCTTCCTGGATGAAGTGGGCGAGATGAGCCTCACGATCCAGGTGAAGCTCCTCCGCGTGCTCGAGCGGATGACGTTCAAGCGGGTCGGCGGCACGAAGGACATCTCGGTCAGCGTGCGCGTCATCTCCGCGACGAACCAGAACCTCGAGACGATGGTCCGGGAACAGCGCTTCCGGGAGGACCTCTACTACCGGCTCAAGGTCGTGCCGATCCGCGTGCCGCCGCTCCGGGAGCGCCGCGAGGACATCCTGCCCCTCGCGCGGCACTTCCTCGATCAGTTCAACCGCTCGTTCGGAAAGCAGTTCACCGGCATCGACCCGGACGCGGAGCGGGTGCTCCTCTCCTATCCCTGGCCGGGGAACATCCGGGAGCTGAAGAACCTCTTCGAGCGGATCGTGCTCCTGAACAACGGCACGTCGATCCAGGCGCACCACCTCACGGCGGCGATCGCGCCCCCGCCGCCGGTCAGCGGCGGGTCGCTCGAGCGGCTCCGCGCGGTGATCGATTCGGGGCAGTTCAACGAGGACGGGATCGACCTCGAGGGGGCGCTGGGGGAGATCGAGCGCGAGGTGATCCAGCGCGCCTTCGACTGGACGCGCGGCAACCAGAGCCGCGCGGCGCAGGTGCTCCAGATGAAACGGGACAAGCTCCGCTATCGGATGAAACTCTACGGATTCCACGATGCCCCGACGTCGGACGAGCTCTACTAGGCTCGTCGCCGCGATCCTCGTCGTCGCCCTCGCCACGTCCGGCTGCGGCTACACGCTCTCGAGCGTGCTCCCGACGTACATCAAGACGCTCGCCGTCCCCGTCTTCGCGAACAACACCGTCGAGTTCGGGCTCTCCGACGACGTCACGCAGGCGATCGTGAACGCCTTCCTGGCCGACCGCCGGCTCCGGATCGTGGGGGAGCGGGAGGCCGATTCCGTTCTCCGCGGCACCGTCGTCTCGTACAAGAACCAGGTCTTCGGCTACACGCAGCAGGAGCGGGCGACCGAGTACGAGATCGTCCTCACCGTGAAGGTGCTCTTCCGCGACCTGGTCAAGAACCGGGACGTCTGGAAGGAGGACGCCATGACGGTCCGAACCACGTACAATGTCGTGGCGGTGGGTGCGGCGCCCGCGCAGACCGAGGCCGATGGGAGGCGGGACGTGATCCAGAAGCTGGCGGACCAGATCGTGAGCCGGACGGTGCAGGGGTGGTGAGCCCCCGCGCGGGACGGCTCCGCGCCTCCGAAGGCGAGCGCGTCCTGCGCGGCCCGTCGAGCGGGCTCGCGCCGATCACGCTCGCGGCCGGCGCCGACGACTTCCTCCGGGACCGCGTCGTCCGCGCGTTCCGGGAGGGAGGCGACGCGGAGGGGGCCGAGTTCCAGCGGCTGGAGGGGGACGACGTCGACGCCGAGACGCTCGCCGGCGCGCTGGCGACGCTCTCGCTCTTCGCCGGCTCGCGCCGGATCTGGCTGCGCGAGGCGGCGAAGCTCGACGCCGCGTGCGAGGCCGCCCTCTTCGCCTGGGCCGACGGCACGGCCGAGGGGGCGCGCGTGCTCGTGACGACCGCCCGCGAGCCGTCGGAACTCAAGACGCTCGAGCGGATGGCCGCGCGCGCCGCCGTCATCGACTGCGACGCGCGGGCCGGCGAGACCGAGCGATGGATGGCGCGGCTCCTCGAGGAGGCGGGGCTGACGCTCCCGCCGGGCGCCGGGGAGGCGATCGCCCGCTCCGCCGGATCGCTCCTCGCGGCGAGCCAGGAAGTGCAGAAACTCCGCGCCCTGGCCGGCGCGTCGGGCAAGGTGACGGCGTCGTCGCTCGGGGCGCTCCGGGGCGCCCGGGCCGGGGGCTCCCTCGACCGCTGGGCCGACGCCGTGCTCGCGGGGGACGTCGTGACCGCACGCCGCGAAGCCGCCGCGCTCGACGCGGAGGGCGCCTCGGGGACGAGCGCCCTCTGGGTCGTCGCGGAGCGGGCGCTCGCCGCGCTCGATCCGCAGGCGTTCGCCTGGCGGCGCGGGCCGGCGCCGAGCGTCCGGCTCACGCCGGGCGCGGCGCTCGCGGCCCTCGACGCGGTCTACGCGGCGGATCGCGGACTCAAGCGGGGCGCCATCCGGGACTCGGAGATCCGCGACGCCATCGAATTCGGACTGAGAGGAGTCGTCGGTGCCTGAGACGCCCAGGACGGAGAAACCGGAGACGATTCGTGGCGACGAGGCGGGGAGCCGGTACCCCTTCCGCGAGCTGACCGAGCGCGCGCAGGCGCGGTGGACCGCCGAGGGGCTCTTCGAGCTCCGCGATCCGATGGCGGCCGAGCGCCGCTTCTACTGCCTCAACATGTTCCCGTACCCGTCGGGCGACCTCCACGTCGGCCACGGGCGGAACTACATCCTCGGCGACACCGTCGCGCGCGTGAAGAAGATGCAGGGGTACACGGTCCTCGCGCCGATGGGCTGGGACGCGTTCGGCCTGCCGGCGGAGAACGCGGCGATCGCGAACAAGGTGCCGCCCGCCGCCTGGACGCGGCGGAACATCGACCGGATGAAGAAGCAGCTCCACGCCTGGGGCACGATGTTCGACTGGAAGCGGGAGCTCGCCTCCTGCGAGCCGTCGTACTACCGCTGGACGCAGTGGATCTTCCTCCAGTTCTACAAGCGCGGCCTCGCGTATCGCGCCATGGGGACCGTGAACTGGTGCCCGTCGTGCCAGACCGTGCTCGCGAACGAGCAGGTGATCGACGGCCGCTGCGAGCGCTGCGACACGCCCGTGGAGACGCGCGAGCTCGAGCAGTGGTACTTCCGCATCACGCAGTACGCGGACGCGCTCCTCGACGACCTCGCGCTCCTCACCGAATGGCCGGAGAAGGTCCGCGTCATGCAGACGAATTGGATCGGCCGGAGCGAGGGGGCGACGATCCGGTTCCCGGTCGCCGGCGAGGCGGCGCCGCTCGAGGTCTTCACGACCCGCCCCGACACGCTCCTCGGCGCGACGTTCATGGTCGTCGCGGCCGAGCACCCGCTGGTCGCGTCGCTCGCGGAGCGCGGGACGCTCCCGAAGGAGGCCGCGGCCTTCGTCGAGCGGCTGAAGCGCGCGCGGGTCGAGAACCGCTTCGCGATCGAGACCGAGAAGGAAGGCCACCCGACCGGCCTCGAGGCGGTCCATCCGCTGACCGGGGCGCGGCTCCCGATCTGGGTCGCGAACTACGTCCTGATGGGCTACGGGACGGGCGCGATCATGGCGGTGCCGGCCCACGACCAGCGCGACTTCGAGTTCGCGTCGAAGTACCGGCTCCCGATCGTGGAGGTCGTGCGTCCCGATTCGGGATCCACGTACGACGGCACGGCCGCGGTCGAGGCCGACGGACGCCTGGTGAACTCCGGCCGGTTCGACGGCCTCCCGTCGGAGGAGGGGAAGCGGGCGATCGTCGCGGCGCTGGTGGAGAAGGGGGCGGGGGAAGCGAAGGTCAACTATCGCCTCCGCGACTGGCTCATCTCCCGCCAGCGGTACTGGGGCGCCCCGATCCCGATGGTCCACTGCCCGAAGTGCGGCATCCAGCCGGTCCCGGAATCGGAGCTGCCGGTCCTCCTGCCCGAGCAGGTCGTGTTCAAGCCGACCGGCGAGTCGCCTCTCGTCACGAACGAGGCCTTCCTGGCCACGACCTGCCCGAACTGCCACGGCCCGGCCCGCCGGGAGACGGACACGATGGACACGTTCGTCGACTCCTCGTGGTACTTCCTTCGGTTTCTGAGCCCAAAGCTCGAAACCCATGCCTTCGATACGGATGCCGTGAACCGGTGGCTCCCCGTGAACCAGTACATCGGGGGAGTCGAGCACGCGATCCTGCACCTGCTCTACGCGCGCTTCGTCGTGAAGGTCTTCCGGGACATGGGCCTGGTGTCGTTCTCCGAGCCGTTCGAGCGACTCTTCACGCAGGGGATGATCACGAAATCGGGGCACAAGATGTCGAAGTCGAAGGGGAACGTCGTGCCCCCCGACGCCCTGATCGAGCGGTACGGCGCCGACACGGTGCGGCTCTACACGCTCTTCATCGGCCCTCCCGAGAAGGACGCCGAATGGAACGACCGCGGTGTCGAGGGCGCCTACCGCTTCCTGACCCGTTACTGGAAGCTGATCGAGGATTTCACGGAGCCGAATGGGGTTCGGGGACGCCAGGCCCCGGTCGGAGCCGGTCCCGGCGCACCCCGATGGGCCGACGCCGGCCCGGCCCGCGACCTCAGGCGGCGGGCCCACGAGCTTGTCCAGCAGATCGGCGACGACGTCGACCGATTCCATTTCAACACGGCCGTCTCCGGCCTCATGCAGCTGGTGAACGCAGTCCAGGAATACCAGGCCGGCGGCGGAGATATGGACGCCGCGGAGGTCGCCGAGGCGGTGGATCTGGC
>JBLMXB010000112.1:0-7092 GCA_050257555.1 Hyphomicrobiales bacterium
GTCCCGGCCGAGCGCCAGACGCCCGCCAACGGGCCCGCGTTCCGAGCCATGTACTCGAGGGACGGATGGAACACGTTGAACGCGAGAAGACCGCCCGGCCGCAGATGCTCACGAACGCGGCCGAGGCAGGCGGCGCGATCGGTTTCCGTGACGTTGTGCAGAAACGTTCGGAATGGAATGATGATCAGCGGGAAGCGCTCCGGCACCGAGAACGTCCGCATGTCGCCCGCCATGACCGTCACGCGCGATCGAACCTCGGGCGTACGCGTCGCGAGCTTCGACCGGAGGGCACCGAGCATCGCCTCGCTGGCATCGAGCGCATGGATGGGAACACCCGCCTCAGCGATGGCGAGGGTCACGCGTCCGGTCCCCGCGCCCAGTTCGAGGACGGGGCCGCCGCTCTCGCGTGCCTTGCGGCGGTAATATTCGACGTCGCCACGGAAGGACGGCGGGATGGCCGAATCGTAGAGATCGGGATGGTACGTCATCGTCTGCCTCCGCAGGATATAGGGGCCGTCGAGGACCGGCCGTGGCACGGTCCCCCTTCGGGTCGCACGACAGGGAGCAGGCGCTCCGTCATGCACTCGGATCGCCGGCGCTGAGTCGTCCCACCAGCAACCGCGCGGTCTCGGTGAGCCGCTCCCGCTCGGCCGGGTCCTCGGTCTGCGCGGCCTCCTCGCCCAGCAGTCGCGCGTAGAGGGCTGCCTTCTCGGGGACACCGATCAGCGCGACGGCGGTCTCGGCATCCATCCGCTTCACGAGCGGGGCCTCGGATCCCAGGAGGAGCTCGTACGCCCGCTCGAGCTCCGCGCGGGCCTCCTCCAGCCGGCCCTCCGTCCGGAGGCCGATCAGGCGGGCGAGCATCGCCGCGACCGCCTCGACCTGCCGCATCACGAAGTCGCGTTGCCTCAGTGGAGTCACCCTATCGAGCTCCCATTCGCGCCAGGACCGTTCGCACGCGCACATCGTGCGGACCCTGGACGGTGATCACGTCCGGTTCCAAACCGTACGCGTCGTCCACGATGATATCCCGGAGGACCGCGTCCACCTCCCGGCGCCATGCGATCTGGTCGCGTGGAACCGCGATGCGGTCCGGCTCCTCGATCGGCACGAACGCGATCAGGTCCAGCGTCGAGACCGATTCGCGCACCCGCGGCAGCCAATCCTCGAGGCGGAACGCGTCCGCGTCACGATGCGTCGCCAGGTAGCCGAGGAGATCGAGGGGGCAGCGATCGAAGACGACGTCCACCCCGCCTTCGAGGATACTCCGGCACGACCGCTCGAGCTGGAGCTCGAAGTCGTCGAGCGACGGCGTGGCCGCGAACGCGTGGCCCTCGTCCTCGAGGAGGCGGTAGGGCTCGGGCACGAGATCGTATTCCGGGAGTTGACCCGCCAAGGCTTCCGCCAGCGTGGTCTTGCCGACGAGATGGGCTCCGGAGATGGCGAGGCGCATGACGGTCCCTGGTTCGGATGTGCGGATCGGGCGACGCCTGGAGCGCGATGGGAGGGGTGCTCCGGCGCTGCCGCCTATTCGTTCCCGTAGCTGACGCTCTGCTGCGACAGCCATCGCCGATCCACGACGTCCAGGATCTCCTCGATGGCGGCGATGTGTCCGATGTCCCGGTCGATCAGGACCGTCCGCTCGGTGATCCACGTGACGTTCAGGGTGCGGAAGAACCTCACCCGGACATGGACGGGCCGGAAGTACTTGCTCGTGATCGAGATGTGCGCCTCCGCCTGATCGTAGGGGACCTTGACGCCGTCCGTGCTGACCATCGCGACGGAGCCGTACCCCATGGGTGACGGAATCGTGACGGTCGAATCGACCGGGGTGCCGGGGGGGAAGTCGGCCGCCTTTTCCACGACATGGCTGTAATAGGACTTCCAGATGTCGGAGTAGTCCGGCTGCGCGGGCGCGAGTCGAGGCGTAGCCACAAGGAGGAGCGCCATCCAGAGCCATCTCATGCGCGTGCCTCCCCATCCGCGTCGACGGTCGGCGCGCCCGTGCAGCGCTCCGGAGACCCGGGCCAGTCGGTTCCACGGTAGCGTCCCAGCACCGTTCCGACGGCAACGATGACGCGGAACAGGACCGCCTGGATCGGACCCGGCATGAGAACCACCGCCTGCGTCCGGCGGTGCCGCAATGCGGCATGCGCCATGTAGAACAGCGGCGGGCGATCTTCCGGGCCCGCGTTCATCACCTCGAAGATCGCCTGGAGATATCGGTCCAGGTCGACGGCCGGCCGCGCGAAGCCGTCGAACTCCAGGAGTTCGTTCCCGTCGTTCCACCACCGGTGCGCCTGGCCGCGGGGGATCGACGTCGATTCCCCGGGCTTCACTTGCACGTGGCGCCCATCGATCACCGCCGACAAGACGCCGGATCGGATGAGCCCCACCTCGTCCTCGGCGTAGTGAATGTGGAGCGGCGGCCCCGAACGGCGCGGTGGGAGCGATCCCTTCAGTTCCAGCCACACGTCGTCGCCTCGCCGCACGCGCCGGAGTGCCAGGCGCTCGCCGGTGTGTCGATTCTCCAGCAGGAGATTCGGAGCATCGCGATGGGGCACGTAGGCTACACCCTCGCGAGGAACGCGAGGACCCGCTCGAGGAGCAGCGCGGCCGCGCCCGCGTCGTACGACGGCAGGGAACTGTCCGCGAAGTTGTGCTGGTCGCCCGGGTAGAGGAAGAGTTCCGCGTCATCCGACTCCGCCACCAGGGCGCGGGCCGCGTCGATGTCGCCATCGTCGATGAAGAAGGGGTCGGCGTCCTTGGCGTGCACCTGCACGGGAACGCCATTCGGCCAGTGCGATCCGAATTCTGACACCGGTAGGCACGCGTAACAGAGGAGCGCGCCACGAGCCCCCGGCCTGGTCTGCGCGAGCTGCTGAGCCGGGACGACCCCGAGTGAGAAGCCCACGTAGACGAGCTCGGGGGGGAGCGCCTCGACCGCCCGCTCGCCGCGCTTCATCACTTCGGGAAACCCGAGCTCTCGCACGAAGGCCATGCCTTCACCGGGGGAGGAGAACACGCGGCCGTCGAAGAGATCGGGGGTGTGGACGACATGTCCCGCGGCCCGCAATTGACCCGCGAACGCGACGACCCCGGGTGTGCGTCCATGGGCATGATGGAACACCACGACTTCGGCCATGTTCGATCCTCTCCCCTGGGGTTGTGCGACTCGATGCGAGGTGTCTCGCGACGGGGGCGTTCGCCCCCTATCCTCTCACGATCTCCAGCAGGACGTCAGCCGCCTGCTCGCATTGTCGGCGCGACACGTCGAGGTGCGTGACCGCCCGGATCGTCCGCGGGCCGAAGGCGAAGATCAGGACTCCGCGCTCTTTGGCGCGCGCCACCACGGTCGGCGCGTCCGGCGCGTCCTCGGCTAGATCGAAGATCAGGATGTTCGTCTGGACGGAGTCGAGATCCAGGACGACTCGCGCGCTCGTGGAAAGCCGCTCCGCGATCAGGCGGGTGTTGGCGTGATCGTCGGCGAGCCTCCCGACGTTGTGGTCGAGCGCGTAGATGCCGGCGGCCGCGAAGATCCCGGCTTGCCGCATGGCGCCGCCGAGCATCCTTCGGTAGCGAACGCAATGCTGGACGAGTTCCTTCGATCCCGCGAGCAGGGATCCGCCCGGGGCGCCGAGTCCCTTGGAGAGGGCCACGGACACCAGGTCGAATGGCGCCGCGAGCTCTCTCGGCGGTTTCTTGGCGGCGACCGCGGCGTTCCAGAGACGCGCGCCGTCGAGATACGTCGCGATCTGCAGCTCGGCCGCGGCGGCGCAGATCCGCGCGACCGCTTCCTGCGGGAAGACGATCCCGCCCGCGCGGTTGTGCGTGTTCTCGATCTCGACGAGGGTCGTCGGCGGATAGATGATGTGGCCGCGGGGCTTCACGGCGGCCGCGAAATCCTCCGGCGTGAAGACGCCCTTCCTGCCGATCGCGGTGAACTGCACGCCGGCGTTCGCGCCCGAGGCGCCCGTCTCGTGCCAGACCGCGTGGCTCTGCTGACTCACGATCACGTCATCGCCCGGGCGCGTCAGCGCGCGCAGGGCCACCTGATTCGCCATCGTTCCGGTCGGGAGCCAGAGCGCCGCCTCCTTGCCGAGGAGGGCGGCGGTACGCTCCTGGAGGAGATTCACGGTGGGATCTTCGCCGAACTGGTCGTCGCCCACGGGCGCCGCGGCGATCGCCGCGCGCATCTCCGCGGACGGCAGGGTGACGGTGTCGGAGCGGAGATCGATCAGGTCGGACAGGGGTCGGTCCTTTCATCGGCCGGCTCGACGATCGCGGAGTCGGCCTCCGTCGCGGGCGCCGGCGCCGGCGCTACGATCGCCCGATCTCCCGCGTGGCGCCCCGTTCACGGAGCAACACGAGCGCGAGCACGATGTACCAGAGCTGATACGAGTACCAGTAGAAACGCTCCTTGATCCCGATCCACGGAGTGGGCAGGCCTTCTTCGACGCGCGGAATCTCCATCGTGCTCCATCCGCCGAACGACAGCATCACGGCGACCGTGAGTGCCGTGTAGACGGCGAAGCCCCTTCCGAGCGCCCTGCCGGCGAACACCATGGCCGCGAGCAACAGGATCATCGCGACGGCGCCCTCGATCAGGTGCAGCGCGCCGCTCAGCCCCTGCTCCGCGCCGCGGAGTCGCATCGCGGCGAATTGGCCCACGGTCAGGGCGAGGACGCCCAGGGCGATCAAGAGCCCTCCCGCCACGCGCAGGTCGCGCCGGGTGCCGGCCGACTTCCAGACGCCGACGCCGAATCCCGTGAAGAGCAGGTAGACCGGGACGAGGAGGGTGGCGAAGAGGGGTCTCGACGGGGCGCCGATGGCGCCCAGCTCGCTGATGGTCTGATCGCGGAAGCTGTAGCCGCTCCAGAGGAGACCCGCCAGAGCGTCGGCCACGCCGTAGAGGAGGGGCGCGATGACGCCGCACAACAGGAGGACGCGCGTCGTGACCTTCATTTCAATCCCTCCAGTCGGCCCTCGCGGCGAACGAGGCGCTCGCAGTTCCGCGAGGCCTCGCGCGCCTCGGCCGAACGACGTCGCGGGCTCTCCGTGTCGCCCTCTCCGACGACGGCGTGCCCATCATAGAAGACCCGGATTGGCCCGCCAGACCGCCCAGGTAAGCGCGGACGCGAAGGCCACCCACAGGACGTAGGGCAGCAGGAGCGCCGCGGCCAGGCGGCTGCGGCTCCAGAAGGCGACCATCGTGGCCCCGATCAGCGCCAGCAGGACCAGCACCTCCACCGCCGCCACCGCTCCCGAACGCCACGCGAAGAAGAGCCAGGACCACGGCGCGTTGGCGGCGAGCTGGGCGAAGAAGAGCCGGAGCGCCGCGCCGCTTCGCCTCGGAGATCGCCATACCAGCCACGCGGCGACGCCCATGAGGGCGTACAGCGTCGTCCACACGGGGCCGAATACCGAAGCCGGGGGCGCCCACGACGGCTTGCTGAGCTGGGCATAGAACGCCGCGGCATTCCCGGAGGCGATCGCCCCTACCGCGCCGGCGGCGAACGCGGCCGTCAGCCAACCGAGCAGGCCGAGCGATTGCGTCGAGAAGGTGCGGCTCGTCACACGTCCCCCAGGGGTCGGCGATCCGCCGTCGAGCCCCGGCGGCGCCCCTCGCCCGCGGCGCGCGACCGCTCGGTCGCCGCTCCCGCGATGCCACGGAGCATTCCGGAGAAGACCAGCCGGTGCAGGGGAAGGAGGGCGTACCAGTAGGCCAGCCCGCCGAGTCCGACCGGATCGAAGAGCGCCGTCTGCCGGATCGTGGCGCCGCCTTCGCGCGGCACGACCTCGAACTCGAGCCAGGCGCGGCCGGGTAGCTTCATCTCGGCCGCGAGCCGCAACCGGCGGTCGGGCTCGTACGCCTCGACGCGCCAGAAATCCAACGCGTCCCCCACGTGGGGTTCCTCGGGCGAGGGACGGCCCCGCCGCACGCCCACGCCCCCGGCGAGGAGGTCGAAGAACCCGCGCAACCGCCAAAGCGCGTCGTACGCATACCATCCCGTCGTGCCCCCGATGCGACGGATCGGCGCGAAGGCATCCGCCGGGCCCACCGCGACGTCCCGCTCGCGCGAGTCGACCAGACGATGGCCGAAGCGGACCCCGGTCCAGGCGCGATCCTCGGCTCCCGAGGAGAAGGCATCGTACCAACGGCTCTCGGCGATCTCCCGATCCTCGTTTCGGATCGCGGCGGCGATCGCGTCGCGGCTGCCTCGTGGCCGCACGGCGAATGCCTCACGGGCGGAGGGGTTGCGCACGACGGTCGGATGCTTGATCGACTCGATCAGCGCCCGGCCTACCCGCGCGTAGAGCGGCGTCACGAGCCCGAGCCACAGGCTCGAGAGTCTCGGCGTCAGGACGGGCACGCGGACCATCGTCCGCCGGAGACCGCGCTGCCCCGCGTATTCGCGCATGAGATCGCCGTAGGACACGCGGTCCTCCCCGCCGATCTCGAACACCCGGCTCTCCGGGAGCGGAATCTCCAGCGCGGCGACCAGGTAGGCGAGCAGGTCGTCGATGGCGATCGGCTGCGCCTCGACCTCGACCCAGCGCGGCGTGATCATCACCGGAAGACGTTCGACCAGCGCGCGGATCATCTCGAAGGACAGGCTTCCCGAGCCGATGACGATCGACGCGCGCAGCTCGAGCACGGGCAAGCCCGACTCGCGAAGCAGGTCGCCCACCTCGTGGCGGCTCCTCAAGTGCGGCGAGAGGCCCTGTCCCTGCCCGAGGCCGCCCAGGTAGACGATGCGCCGCACTCCCGCGCGTCGCGCCGCGCCCGCGAAGTTGCGCGCGGCGGTCCGGTCCCGGGCTTCGAAGTCCGCCCCCGCGCCCATGGAGTGGATGAGGTAGTAGGCCGACTCGGCGCCGGCGAGAGCCGGCTGGAGCGACTCGGCGTCGAGCACGTCCCCCTCGAACACCTCGGTCGTCGGACCCACGCGCGACTCGAGCCACGCTCGTCTCCGCGCGAGGCACCGCACGCGCCAGCCCTTCGATTCGAGAAGGCGCCGGAGTCGGCCGCCCACGTAGCCCGTGGCGCCCGTCACGAGAACCGGGCCATCGAAGGCGGCGCGCGTCGAAGGA
>JBLMXB010000113.1:0-4369 GCA_050257555.1 Hyphomicrobiales bacterium
CCGATCTTGCCCGCGTCCTTCTTCGCGATCCGGATGTCGGCCGCCATCGCGATCTCGAGGCCGCCGCCGACCGTGTGGCCGTTCAGCGACGCGATCACGAGCTTCGGCGTCTGCTCGAGCCGGTTCAGCGTCTCGTTCGCGTGGAGGCAGAAGTAGTATTTGAAGTACGGAGTGACGGTCTGGAGCATCCGGATGTTCGCGCCCGCGCAGAAGAACTTCTCGCCCGCGCCGCGGAGCAGGATGACGTGCACCTTCTCGTCGAAGCGCGCCTTGAGAATGGCGTCGTCCAGCTCGCGCATCATCTCGTACGTGTACGTATTGGCGGGCGGATCGCAGAGTTCGAGGATCGCGATGCCGTCCTCGACGCGGTAGCCGCACAGGCCCTGGCCGGCGGGCTTCGTCATGGTATCGGGAGTCACGGGTGGGTACCTCCTTGCGGAATGTCCGAGCGTCGGTGATCGCCTGGTTCGCGTGGGGGGAGTATAGCGGACGGGGGCCGCCCGCCGGGGGGGTGATTTCAGCCCGCCGCCCCCCTACCGCCCCTCGAACTTCGGCTCGCGCTTCTCGAGGAACGCGGTGATCCCCTCGCGGGCGTCGTGCGTGTTCCAGCAGTGCTTCATCGCGTCGATCTCCCACGACAGCACCTCCTCCAGGTCGTCGCCCAACATCTCGCGCATGGATCGCTTGATCTCGGCGTGCGTCTCGGCCGGTCCGGCCGCGAGGCGTGCCGCGAACGCGAGCGTCTCGGCGAGGAGCGACTCCTCGGGGAGGACCCGGCTCACGATTCCCAGCCGGAGCGCCTCGGCGGCGTCCACGGGATCGCCCGTCCAGATCAGCTCGAGCGCGCGCGAGATCCCGATGAGTCTCGGGAGCGCGTAGAGCGAGCCCCAGTCGGGGTGGAGCCCGAGCCGCACGTACGACTGCGCGAACTTCGCCCGCGCGGACGCCCAACGGATGTCGCAGGAGAGCGCGAGGCCCATGCCGCCGCCCGCCGCCGCGCCGTTCACCGCGGCGATCACCGGCTTCTCGCACGCGGCGATCGCCAGCGCGATCTCGCGGCCGGCCGCGATCAGGGGCCGGAATTCCTCGAAGTCGCCCCCCTTCGCGAGCACGTCGCGCATGAAGCCGATGTCGCCCCCCGAGCAGAAGCCGCGGCCGGCTCCGGTCACGACGACCGCCCGCACGGCGTCGTCGCCCGACGCCTCGGTGATCGCGTCGCGGATCGCCTCGCCGAGACTCACGGTGAGCGCGTTCAGAGAGTCGGGGCGATTCAGCGTGAGGAGCAGGACCCGGTCGCGCCGCTCGAGCAGGAGCTCGGGGGCCACGGTGCCGGAGGACGTGCGGCTCGCGGTGGTCATGATCTCCCTCCTCCTTCCTTCACGAACGCGACCAGCTCCGACCCACGCCAGCGCACGACCGGTTCGACGCGGATGCCGAGCGTGTCGGCCGCCGCCTCCGCGCGACCGCGCGGAGCCAGCACCCAGACGATGCCCGACTTCCGCACGAGGGCCGGGAGCGCCTTCGCGGGGAGCATCTCACGACGGAGCGCTGCGGGCGAATCGAAGTCCACGTCGCGAGGGACTTCGACCAGATCGACGGTGGTCCGAAGATAGAACGGGACGCCGGCGTTGAACGATCCGATCTCCACGATCGGCTCGTCCGCGCTCCGCGCCCGCTCGAGCACGCCGGCGAGCGCCCGCGGCGATCCCAGCGGCCCCTCCGCCGTCTTGAACGCGCCGAAGAGACCATACCACCCGATCAGCGCGATCGCGCAGGCGGCACGCGGCGCGCGCGCCACGCAGGCGAGGGCCGCGACCGCGAACGCGACCGTCGCGAAATGCGCGAGCGGCGGGAGCGGGAGCGTCTTGGCGTGCACGGCGCCCACCGCCCGCGCGAGGCCCGGCGGCCCCGCCGCCTCGATCGCGATCGCGATCGCCGCGAGGAACGCGGCGCTCCCCCAGGCCGCGACCCGCCCGCGCGCCGCGAGCGCGGCGCCGGCCAGGACCGCCAGCGCGGCGAATTCGGGGAGCACGTAGGCCGGGAGCTTCGACCCCGACGTCGAGAAGAAGAGCACCGGGACGACGAGCCACGCGAAGAGGAGCGGGCCGAGCGGCGCGCGGAGCGCGCGGCGGACGTTCGTGAACGCGGCGATCGTCCAGGGGAGGGCGCCCGCGAGCACGATCGGGAGGAAGTACCACCAGGGTCCGGACCGGCGGTGGAGCGTCGTCGCGTAGCGCTCCCAGATCTGGTTGCCGAGGAAGTAGGGGAGGAGCCCCGGCGTCCGCGCGGCCGCGATCACGTACCACGGCAGCGCGATCACGGCGAAGAGGAGCCAGCCGAGCCCGCTCCCGAGCGGGCGGATCGGCGTCCGGCTCCGGCGGATCAGCGCGAGGACGAGGAGCGGCGCGATCGTGTGCACGAACACCACCGGCCCCTTCGCCATGAAGCCGGCGCCGAGCGCGACGAAGAGCCAGAGCCGGCCGCGCCCCTCGGGCGCCAGGTACGCGGCGTAGAAGCCGCCCACGCATGCCGCGAGGAAGATGTCGCTCGCGAGCTGGTGGCTGAGCGCGAAGAAGAGCGCCGTGGACGCGAGGAGGAGCGGGGCGACCGAGGCGGTCAGCCCGGCCCGCGCCTCGACGCCGTGCGCCTCCTCGTCGGAGGCGCCGCCGATCGCGGCCATCGCGATCGCGGAGGCGTGCCGCCGCGCGATCCGCGCCGTGCACCAGAGGAGGAAACCGCCCGCGAGCGCGGCGCCGATCCGCGCGCCCCACTCGTTCACGCCTGCCACCGCCATCCCGGCGGCCGACGCCCAGTACGCGAGCGGCGGCTTGTGGAAGTGCGCGATCCCATTGAGATGGGGGATGAGCCAGTCGCCGCGCCCGAGCATTTCGCGGCCGATCTCCGCGTAGCGGGTCTCGGTCGGCTCGATGAGCCCGAGGTAGCCGCAGGAGAGAACGAGCGCGAGCGCCGCGACCGCCCAGGCCGCGATCACGCCGAACCCCCCCTCGCCGCGATCACGCCGAGACCGGCTGCGGCGTCCGATCGCGACGGGCGAGCATTAGGTTCCGGATGTAGACGACCAGCCCCGACGCCTGGCCGACCGCGAACACGGGGTCCTTCTGATGGATCGCGTACGTGAGGAGCGCGATGCCTCCGGTTAGGCTCAGGTACCAGAAGGCGCGCGGGAAGACCGGCTTCTTCGCCCATTCCGACGCGACCCACTGGATGAAGAACCGGGAGCCGAAGAAGATCTGCCCCGCCATGCCGACCACGTACCAGAGCGGCGCCGACGAGAACCACTTATCCATGGATCACCTCGCGGATACGATAGCGAAGAAGCCTCGAGCGGAGCCACCGCACGCCGATCAGGTCGCGGAGGCCGCGGAAGAGGCGATTGCCGACGCCGTACTTGGAGACCCCGGCCGCGCGCGGCCGGTGGGCGACCGGAATCTCGACGACACGCGCGCCGTTCAGCTCGCAGAGCCCCGCGAGGAACCGATGCGCCGTCGCGAAGAGGGGCAGGCCTTCGATCGCGTTCCGCCGGTAGGCCTTGAGCGAGCAGCCGGTGTCCGTGATGTGATCGCCGATCACCGCCCGGCGGACGGCGTTCGCGACGCGGGAGGAGACGCGGCGCGTCCACCCGTCGCGACGCTCCGCGCGCACGCCGGAGACCACGTCGGCTCCGTCGAGCGCCGCGAGGAGTCGCGGGATGTCGGCCGGGTCGTTCTGGCCGTCGCCGTCGAGCGTCACGAGCACGTCGCCGCGCGCGATCCGGAATCCCGCGGCGACCGCAGCGCTCTGCCCGGCGTTCCGCTCGAAGAGGACCGCCACGAGGTCGGGCGACGCCCGCGCCGTCTCGGCGATCCACCGGTCGCCCCCGTCCGTCGAGCCGTCGTCCACGACCACGATCTCGTACGGCGTGCCGAGGGCGCGAAGGGTCGCGCGCAGCTCCTCGATCAGCGGCGGCAGGCTCTCGCGCTCGTCGTAGACGGGAACGATCGCGGAGAGCACCGGCGGCCCGGCGGCTAGCTCAGATCCACCCAGACGCTCTTCGTCTGGGTGTAGAAGTCGAGCCCCGCCATCCCCGATTCGCGGCCGAATCCGGAGGCCTTCATCCCGCCGTACGGCGACGCCGCGTCGAACAGGTTGTACGTATTGATCCAGACGGTTCCCGCCTGGAGGCGGCGCGCCGCCTGGTGCGCGCGCTTCACGTCGCGCGTCCAGATCGCGGCGGCGAGGCCGTACGGTGAATCGTTCGCCTGGGCGATCGCCTGGTCGAAGTCGTCGAACGCGATCACCGAGAGGACCGGGCCGAAGATCTCCTCGCGCGCGATCGTCATGTCGTTCCGCACGCCGGCGAAGACGGTCG
>JBLMXB010000114.1:0-24668 GCA_050257555.1 Hyphomicrobiales bacterium
GGCCGGACGGGCCACCCTGGTCCGATGGCGGTCGCCGCGACGGTTGTCCGTGACCGCCGCTCCGGCCGTGGCGGTCGTCCCGGCGGCCGCCGCGACCGGGCCGGTCCTCGCCCCGGCCGCCGCGCGGCCCGCGTCCGTGGCGCGAGTCGTCCCGGCCGCCCCGCCGCGGCCGCTCGTCGCCGTGGCCCCGGTCGGGCGTGGGTCGCGCCTTGTAGTCGAAGTCGGGGAGCGTGACGCGCGGAATGGCGCGGCCGAGGAACCGCTCGACGGCCGCCATCTGCTTCGACTCCTCGGGGCACATCAGCGTGAACGCGTCGCCGACCGCGTCGACCCGCCCGGTCCGGCCGATCCGGTGGACGTAGTCCTCCGGCGTGTGGGGGACGTCGTGATTGATGACGTGCGTGATGCCTTCGACGTCGATGCCGCGCGAGGCGATGTCGGTCGCGACCAGGATCTGCACCCGCCCGCGGCGGAGGTCGCCCAGGGCGCGCTCGCGCTGGCTCTGGCTCCGGTTCCCGTGGAGGCTCGCGACCGAGTGCCCTCGGCGGACGAGCTGCCGGGCCAGCCGGTCCGCGCCGTGCTTGGTCCGCGCGAAGACGATCACGCTCCCCATGTTGCCGCGCGTGATCAGCTCGTCCAGGAGGTCGAGCTTGAGCGCGCGTGACACCGGATAGACGGCCTGCGTGATCCCCGCGGCGGGGCGCGACGGGGGCGCCAGGTCGACGCGGGCCGCGTCGCGGAGCGCCTCCTGCGCGACGCGGTTCAGCTCGGGCGGCATCGTGGCCGAGAAGAGCATCGTCTGCCGCTCGCGGGGGAGCAGCCGGAGGATCCGGCGGAGGTCGGGCGCGAAGCCCATGTCGACCATGCGGTCGGCTTCGTCGAGGACGAGGATCTCGACGAAGTCGAGCCGGAGGGCCAGGCGGTCGTGGAGATCGAGGAGCCGCCCGGGCGTCGCCACGAGGAGATCGACCCCCTGCTGCTTCAGCATCCGCTCCTGCGGCGGAAGCGGCACGCCGCCGTAGACCACGCCGACGCGGAGCTCCGTGAATCGGGCGTAGTCGCGGGCGTTCGTCTCCACCTGCGCGGCCAGCTCCCGCGTCGGCGTGAGCACCAGCGCGCGGAGGCGCTTCGGCCCGGTCTCGAGGCGCGTGAGGATCGGAAGGACGAACGCGGCCGTCTTCCCGGTACCGGTCTGGGCGGCGGCGATCAGGTCCTGGCCCGTGAGGGCGATGGGGATGGCCCGTTGCTGGACCGGGGTCGGCTGCGTGTAGCCCGCAGCGCGCACCCCCTTCAGCACCGAAGGGGCCAATCCGAGCTTGTCGAACGGCATCCAAGGAGAATACCGTAGCGGGCTCGTATCCCCGAGCGAAATCGATGCCGCCCGAGTCGGGGGCCCTCGTCCCGCGACCAGGGGCGACCCACCGCCCAGCCGGAGAGGAGACGCCGCATGGCCCCGACCGTCCGTCCCGAACGCGCCGAGTACCCGGAGTACTACCACCGCTACGTGGAGCTCGTACCCGGCGGTCCCATCGTCGCGACGCTCCGGGACCAGATCCTCGAGACCCTCCGCCTCCTCGAGCCCCTTCCGGAGGCGCGCGCGATGCACCGCTACGCGCCGGGGAAGTGGAGCGTGAAGGAGGTCGTCGGTCACATGGCCGACGCGGAGCGGGTCTTCGCGTACCGCGCGCTCCGTTTCGCGCGCGCCGACGCCACGCCGCTCACGCCGTTCGAGGAGAACGACTACGTCGCGAACGGGAACTTCGACGCGCGCGCCCTCCCCGACCTGCTCGCGGAGCTCCGCGCGGTCCGCGAAGCGACCGTGCGTCTGTTCGACCCGCTCGACGACGCGGCGGCGGCGCGGAAGGGAAGCACGCCGGCGGGATCGGTGAGCGCGCGGGCCCTCGCCTGGATCATCGCGGGGCACGAGCGGCATCACCGCGGCATCCTCGCGGAGCGCTATCTCGCCTGACCGCGGGCGAAAAACCGCTCAAGGATTCGCGTTGCCTGCCGATTCCGGATGGGGGACCGACCGTCCCGGGGACGAAGGGGGAGCGCGCATGGATCGACACGAGCGGGGCTGGGAGATCCAGGCGGGGCGGCTGGATCAGCCGCTCCCGCACTGGAACGGGAGCACGCGGGGGGACCGGCGCCGGCTGCCGAAGGTGGTCCAGAAGCTCCTGCACGGGCGGAACCTGACCCCGGAAGAGAAGGCGGAGCTCCTCTGGCGGTTCCACGAGCTGGAGCAGGGACGCCGGGTCCGGACCCGCGCGGTGGTCTCGGCGCTCCTCGTCCTCACCGTCCTCGGCGTGATGGCGGTCATGGCCGCCTACCCGCCGCCCTGGCTCCGCGCGCAGATCCTCCGGGTCATCGGCACGCCGCTCGGCTGAGCCGCCGCGGGCCGCGGATCGCGTCCCCGGGCGGGCGGCGCGGGCCGCGTCAGCGCGGCGTGGCCGCCGTCATCACCTCCGGCGCGCCGTCGGTCACGTGCACCGTCTCCTCCACGCGCACGCCCCCCTCGCCGATCCATCGCTCCGCCTCGCTCCAGGCCACCGCGTCGCCCATCTTCTCCCGCCGCTTCGGGTCGTGGAGGAGCGCCGGAATGAAGTAGATCCCGGGCTCGATCGTCAGGACGTAGCCCGGCTCGAGCGGCAGGTCCATGCGCTGGAGCCGGCGCCCCGGCCGCGCGTCGGGCGTCCGCCCGGGGAGCTTGCCGGTCGCGTCCCGCACGCCGAGCCCGACCATGTGCGCGATCCCGTGCGGGAAGAAGAGCTCGGTCACGCCGCGCTCGATCAGCCCGTCGACGTCGCCGCGCGCGAGCCCGAGCGCGACGAGCCCTTCGGTCGCCTCGCGGAACGCCGCGAGGTGGATCTCGACCATCTCGGCGCCGGCGACGCAGCGCGCGCAGGCGCGGTCGGTCATGGCGGCGACGATCGCGTGGAGGTCCCGCTGGCGCGCCGTGAACGCGGCCCCCGCGGGGAACGTCCGCGTCACGTCGCACGCGTAGCGCCCCACGCCGGCCGCCGCGTCGATCAGGACCATCTCGCCCTCGCCGACGGCGCGCTCGGTCGGCATGAAGTGGAGCACCGCCGCGTTCGGTCCCGAGCCGACGATCGTCTCGTACGCGGTCCCGTCGGCGCCGGCGCGGCGGAACCCGAACTCGAGCTCCCGCGCGATCTCCCGCTCGGTGACGCCGGGCCGGATGAGCGGCCGCACGGCCGCGTAGCCGGCGGCGGTGGCCGCGGCCGCGGCGCGGATGCGCGCGAGCTCCGTCTCGTCCTTCGGCCGGCGCGCGTGCGTGAGGCGCTCCCGCGTCGTGAGGGAGAGCGCGGCGTCGAAGCGCTGTCCCGGGAGCTCGACGCCGAGCATCGCGACCCGTCGCCCGCGCCGCGCGGCGAGCCAGGCGCCGAGGAGCGCGAGCGACGACCCCTCCGCCTGCGTGCCCGCCTCCCAGACCCGCTCCCGCTCGGTCACGTCGGGGACGAAGTCGGTCCATCCCTCGGCGGGATCGAAGGCGAGGACGGCGCCGGGGCACTCGCGGTCGGTCAGGTAGTAGTACTCGGGGTGCGAGCGGAAGGGGTACGTCTGGTCGCCGGTGCCGGGGACCAGGATCCGGTCGCCGGCGCCGATCAGGAGGATTTCGTCACGGAGTTCGAGCGCGCGCGCGACGCGGTCGCGGCGCGCCGCGATGGGCGCGTTCATGGGTCGGGGCTCCTCGGCGTGCGGGGTCGTCGGTCCGGCTACGGCAACGGACCGGAGGCTATCACGGAGCCCGCCCGCGCCGGCTAGCGAAGCTCGGCCAGGCGGTAGAGCCGCTCGACGTTCTCCTGCGTCCAGTCGCGGAGCTTCGCGACGACCTCCTCGCGACCGGGCCGCACCTTGAAGCCGCCGGTCTCGGGGTCCTTCGCCACCAGGTGGTGGAAGCGCCGCTGCGAGCCGAGGAACTCCTCGATCGGCGGCCGCTCGCTCGCCTCGCGCGGGCAGTCCTTGACGGAGCCGCCCTTCCCGCGCTCCCAGAGGAACGCCGGGAAGACGCCCGCCTGGGCGCCGAGCGTCGCGATGCGTACCGTCTCGCCGTCCTCGAACTTCCAGCCGCTGATGCACGGCGCGGGGACGAACAGGACCGCGGTCGTGGGGCAGGCGAGCGAGCGCTCCACGGTCTTCACGAAGAGCTTGCCGTGGGCGGGGCTCACCTGGGAGACCATGCCGGCCCCGGCGGCGATCGCGAGGTGGACGTAGTCGAGCGGGAGGCTCGGGTTCCCGAGCTGCGCCTCGCCGACGGGCGTGGTGCTCGTCTCGGCGAACGGCGTGGCCGCGGGGCTGTACTGGAAGCCGGTGTTCGCGAAGATCTCGTTCACGAGCACCATCAGCGTGACGCGCGCCCGGCGGTAGATCGTGTGGAGGAGCGACCGGAGCCCGATCGCGACCGCGCCGCCGTCGCCGCTCACCGAGACCACCTGGATCGGATGGGAGAGCGCGCCGTGGTCGGTCAGCACGTCGGAGACGTCGCGGGCCGCCTCGGCAAGCGTCGGGGCCGATTCGAAGACGTTGTGCATGATGCCGAACGAGGACGCGAAGGCGTCCGGCGGGACGTCCCCCCGGCCCCACGCCACGACGTTCGGGAACGCGAGGGTCGAGACCTCGGCGCACGACGTGCCGATCGAGAAGATCGTCTTCATGCCGTTGTCCGAGACGCGACCGACGTTCTGGAGAGCGATCGATTCCATGCAGCCGGGGCAGAGCGTCGAGCCCGGCCGGAAGCACGAGTCGCGGAGCGCGATCTCCTTGTAGCCGCTCACAGCATCCTCCCTTCGTGGAAGACCGCCGAGGGAGGCGTCGGACCTCCGCCCAGGGCGCCGCGCGCGTGCTCGAGCATCGCCTGCCACGTCTCGACGGAGACGTCGGCGCCGCCGAGGCCCGCGAAGGCCCCCACGATCCGCGGCGGATGCGGGAGGTCGGCGAGCGCGTCGGCCACGTCGAGCGTGAGGTGGCCGCGACCCGAATGGTGCGCCTGGTTCACGACGAGGACGACGGACGCGCGCTCGAGGCGGCGCCGCACGGCCTCGCGGGGGAACGGGGTCAGGAGCCGCATCGCGAGGCCCGCGACCCGGATCCCGTAGCGGCGCTCGAACTCCTCGCGCCGCGACTCGAACGTGCCGAAGTCGGGGCCCATGCTCACGACCGCCACGTCGACGGCGCCATCGTCCGGGAACCCGGCCGCGTCGTAGAACGCGAGGCCGGGGCGGCCGAACGTCCGCTCGAAGTCGGCGCCGATCTGCGGCAGCACGTCGAAGACCCGCTCGATCCGCCGCTTCTGGTCCACCTTGAAGCCCTGGAAGTGGCGCGACGTGACGCAGTTCCCGAACGCGGTGTCGCCGTTCAGGAGCCCGGGCAGGGCGCACGGCTTGAGCCAGCGGTCCTGGAACGCGTGGATCTCTCGGTCGGCCTCGACCACGAGGCGCGCGTTCCGGTGGCTGTCCTTGATGCCGTAGTAGCCCGGCATCGTCGGCGTCAGGACGTCCGGGTGCATGCCGAGGCAGGGCGCCTGCAAGATCGTGTCGTAGATCTGCTGCTTGCCGCGGCACGCGAGCTGGATGAATCCGTCGTCGCGGTGGGCGAGCGTGTCCGAGGGATCCCCCTCGATGCAGAGCGGGTAGTTCGCGGTGGCGCGGTAGACGTTGATCAGGAGCACGTTCCCGAGACCGCTCGCGCCGAGCGAGCGGGTCGTCTCGGTCATGTGGTCGAGCCCGACGGAGCTGGTCGCGGTCGGGAAGATCAGGTCGCGGCACGAGGCCGCGGCGCCGGCCAGGTAGTCGGCCACGGCGTGCTCGGCCTCGAGCAGCTTCACGCGCTTCTTGCCGCCGACGTCGCTCGCGACGTGCGAGGCCACGGTCTCGATCCACTTCGTGGACGGCGTGATGGGGAAGCCGGGGAAGATCACGCAGCGCCACATCTGGAGCGTGGCGACGGCGGCCGCCGTGTTCCCGTCGGCCGTGATGGTGTCGCGCGCCTCGTAGAGCGGATGGTGCGCCGCCTTCACGCGATCGAGGTCGATCGCGGTCGGGTAGATCTCGCCGGAGGGCGTCGCCCGGTGCGGCAACGACGCCGCGGGCGCGGGGGTCTTGCTCACGATGCGGCCACCTCCTCCCAGTGTTCCTCGAACGGGGCTTCGATGAAGAGCTTCTCGGGGCAGACCGCGATGCACTCGCCGCAGAGCTTGCAGAACGTGCTCACGTCGACGCCGGTGACCAGGAGCCCGCGCTCCTCGTCGGGCACGAACCGGATGATCCCCTCGGGGCAGTTCGTGATGCAGTGCGCGCAGCCGGTGCAGGCGGTCTTCGGGTCCGTAAACCGCAGGCGGAACCCGCTCGGCGCGAAGTCGGCCGTCCGGTTCCGCTGCGAGAGCCGGAGCGCGGTCTGCGCGCCGGTCGGGAGCGACCCGTACCCTTCCCACGGGCTCGTGTCGTGATCGCCCGGCCGTCCCTCGTCGAAGGTCCCTTCGCGGACCGCGTCGAGCGAGGCCAGGAGCGCGTCCCGGTTGCGGGACAAGACGGCGGCGGGGACGTGGCGTCGTTTCAGGGCAGCCAGGAAGGCGTCCACCATCGCTTCCGGACCCATGCCGCCAACGGCCCGCGCCGCCGCGATATACAAGGAGACGTTCCCGATCGCGTGCTTCAGGTACTTCGTGCCGATGTCGTCGCCGGCGACGGTGACGACGCGACCGGACAGCTTGTAGTGGCGCGCGCACTCCTCCGGCGTGTGCCGGGAGTTCAGCACGAACGTCCCGCCGGCGGGCACGCCCTGCGCGAAGTCGACGGAGCGCGCCGCCCCCTCGTCCATGAGGACCGAGAGGACGGGCCGCGTGACCTCGCAGGCGGCCTGGATGGGACGGCGGCTGATGCGCAGGAAGGAGCGGATGTTGGCGCCCCGTCGCGCACTCGAGAAAAACGGCCACTCCTGCACGTGCATCTCGGGGTCCCGGAGCATGAGCCCGGCGAGGCTCTGGAAGGCGAGCACCAGCCCGCCCCCGGCCTTGCCGTCGCCGCGGACCTCGAGGGTCGACTCGCGGATCGTGCGATCCAGATCGATGACGTTCACGGCGCGCCTACTTCTTCCAGAGGATGGCGTGTCCGGGGCAGTCGGCCATCATCTTCTCGAGCTTGGGCCGCTGGCCGTCGTCGACCGCCGTGTTGTAGACTTCGGCCACCTCCTCGTCCTCCACCTTGCGGAAGAGCTGGGGGAGCGCCTTGATGCAGTCGCCACACTCGGTGCAGAGATCCGCGTCGACATAGAATTCGGGAACGTTTCCCATTCGTGTCACCTCCTTCCCTGACTGTGCCACGCGCGCGGCGCGTTGACTCCGGGTACTTTGGGATACCCCCCCGTGGACCCACCGCGTAGTGCACGGGCGCGCGCGTTGGCCGTAGTCTACGTCACGGGGGAAAACGGGGGTCGCCCCTGCCGCCCTCGACGTCGAAACACCCTTTGCGGAGCGTGCCATGTCCCAGCCGAGACCGCACCATATCGCTGAGCCCGATTCCGCGCCGCCTCGCCACCCGGACAGGCGGCGTTTCCTCGTTCAGCTGGGCCTCTTGGCCGGGGCCGGCGCCCTGACGCTCGTGCCGCGCGTCGTGCGCCCCAGAGCCCGGTCGCGGCGGCTCGAGACCGCGCGCCCCGCGCTCGGCACGTGGGCCCGGGTCGTGGTGAGCCACCCCGACGAGCGGCGCGCGTCCCGCGCCGTGGCGGGGGCGTTCGCCGCCATCGCGGCCGTGGACGCGGAAATGAGCATCCACCGGAGCGACAGCCAGATCGCGCGGGTGAACGCGCGCGCGGGGATCGGCGACGCGCCGGTCGACGCCTCCGTCCTCGACGTCGTCGGGCGCGCCCTCGGCGCGGCCGAGCGGACGGGCGGCGTCTACGACCCCACCATTCTGCCCTTGATGCGCCTGTACGGCTACTACGGTTCCGGGCGCGACCACTTCCCGAAGGACGCCGACATCGCGCGCACGCTCGACGTGACCGGCTGGCGCCACGTGCGGATCGATCGCGCCGCGGGGCGGATCGGCCTCGACCGCCGGGGCGTCGCGCTCGACCTCGGCTCGATCGGCAAGGGGTGGGCCCTCGATCGCGCCGTCGACGCGATCCGGCGCGAGGGGATCGAGTCGGCGCTCGTGGACCTCGGCGGCAACGTGTATGGCCTCGGGACGCCCGACGAGGCGTCCGCCGGCTGGTCGGTCGGCGTCGCGCACCCGAAGACCGGGGCGATCGACCGGGTCTTCACGCTCCGGGACGCGGCGATCGCCACCAGCGGGAACGCCGAGCAGCACCGGGTGCTCGACCACGTCCTCGTGGGGCACCTGTTCGACGCGCGCCGCGGCCGTCCGGCCGAGGGGCACCTGAGCGCCACCGTGATGGCGCGCACCGGCGTCGAGTCGGATCTTCTCTCCACCGTCGCGTACCTGCTCGGCCCGAGCCGATTCCGCGGCACGCCCGGCGCGCTCGACGCGCACTTCATCGGGTGAGCGGCATGGAGCGGATCGAGCTCCGCACGTTCGGGCGCGGCGGCATCCACCCGCAGACGCACAAGCGGGACACGGCCGAGATCCCGATCGCGCCGATCGAGCCGCCGCCGTCGGAGGTCTGGCTCCCGCTCTCGCAGCACCTGGGCGAGCCGGCGACGCCCCTCGTCAAGAAGGGGGACCGGGTCGTCCGCGGCCAGAAGATCGCGGACGGCGGGAAGACCGGCGCGCCGATCCACGCCACGATCTCCGGCAAGGTCCGCCCGATCGACCGCCGCCCGCATCCGACGCTCGTGACGGCGGAGTCGATCGCGATCGTGCGGGAGAGCGACGAGGAGCTGGAATTCCCCGAGGACCCGGCCTGGCGCGACCTCCCGAACGAGGAGGCGCTCGACCGGATCCGCGAGGCCGGCATCGTCGGGCTGGGCGGCGCGGCGTTCCCGACGTACCGGAAGCTGATCCTCCCGGAGGGCGTCCGCGTCGACACGTTCGTCCTGAACGGCGCCGAGTGCGAGCCCTATCTCACGTCCGACTACCGCCTGATGCTCGAGTCCGCCGACGCCATCGTCGAGGGCGCGCTCGCGATGGCCCGGATCCTCGGCGTCCGCCGCGTGCTGGCCGGCGTGGAGGCCGACAAGATGCCCGCCGTCGAGGCGCTCCGCGCCGCGGCCGAGCGGGTGCCGCAGGGCGCCGAGCGGTTCCGCGTGGTGCCGTGCGAGGTCCGCTACCCTCAGGGGGCGGAGCGGCAGCTGGTCGCGTCCCTGACGGGCCGGACGATTCCGCCGCGGGCGCTCCCGACGGCGGTCGGCGTGCTGGTGCAGAACGTCGCGACCGCGCACGCGGTCCACGACGCCCTCCGCTACCGCCGCCCGCTCCTCGACCGGGTCGTCACGGTCGGCGGGCCGGGCGTCTTCGCGCCGCGGAACGTCCGCGTGCCGATCGGCACCCTGCTCGAGACGATCGTCGACTTCTGCGGCGGGATGAAGCCGACGACCACGCGCATCGTCGCTGGCGGGCCGATGATGGGACGCGCCCTCCCGCGGCTCGACCTGCCGGTCCTCAAGGGACTGAACGGGCTCCTCCTCCTGACCGGGCAGGGCCCGACCGAGCAGCCGTACGGCCCCTGCATCCAGTGCGGCCGCTGCCTCGACGCCTGTCCGCTCGGGCTCGAGCCCGACCAGGTCTCGGTCCGGGTGGAGTTCGGCCGGACGCTCGAGACCGAGCCGTACGGCGCGCGCGACTGCTACGAGTGCGGCTGCTGCACGTACGTCTGCCCGTCGGGCCGTCCGCTCCTCCAGTTCATGCAGGTCGCGAAGTCGGCGCTCCGCCGGTTTGACGTCGTGAAGGCGAAGCCGTGAGCGAGCCCGCCAGCACCGCGACCCCCGAGCCGCCGCCGCAGTTCGTCCTGGCGCCCGGCCCGCACGTCCACGCCGCGGAGACCACGTCGCGGATCATGTGGACCGTGAACGCGACGCTCGCGCCGGCCGCGCTCTGGGGCGTCTTCCTCTTCGGACTCCCCGCGCTCTTCGTGATCGCCGGGTCGATCGCCGGAGCGCTCGCGGCCGAATGGGCCGCCGGGCGCGCGATGAGCCGCCGGCTCTCGATCGGGGACGGGAGCGCGGTCATGACCGGGCTCCTCCTCGCGATGACGCTCCCGCCGCGCGTCCCGGTCTGGGGCGCCTTCCTCGGCGGGCTCTTCGCGATCCTCTTCGGCAAGATGGTCTTCGGCGGCCTCGGCATGAACCTCTTCAATCCGGCGCTGATCGGGCGCGCGTTCCTGATGGCCACGCTCCCGCTCCCGATGACCGCCGGCTGGTCGGCGCCGACGCCGATCTTCTCGGGGCTCGACGCCGTGACGACCGCCACGCCGCTCGCCGCGCTCCGCGAGCACGGGCTCGCCGCCGCGATGAAGCTGATCGGCGGACCCGAGTCGCCGTGGATCGGACTCCTGGTCGGACTCCGGCCGGGCTCGATCGGCGAGGTCTCGGTCGTGCTCCTGCTCCTCGGCGGGGCCTTCCTGATGTGGCGGCGGATCATCACGCCGACGATCCCGCTCTCGATCGTGGCCGGGCTCGCGATCACGGTCGCGCCGTCGGGGCTCCTGGGACTCCACCTCCTCTCGGGCGGGCTCTGGCTCGGCGCGCTCTTCATGGCGACCGACTACGTGACGTCGCCGAGCACGCGGAACGGCCAGATCGTCTTCGGGCTCGTGATCGGCGCCCTCACCGGCATCATCCGCCTCTACGGCGGCTACCCGGAGGGGATCTGCTACGCGATCCTCCTCGCGAACACGCTCGTTCCGGCGCTCAACCTCTGGATGCGGCCGCGCCGGACCGCCCTCGCGGGAGCGCCGTCGTGAGCGCCGTCCGGCCGGGCGAGGCGAAGCCGGCGGCCATGAAGCCGCTCTCGGGGGCCGAGATCCGCCGCATCGTGATCTCGATGACCGCGACGTGCGCGATCGGCGCCGCGATCCTAGGGGGGGTCTACCTCGCCACCGACCGGTACGCGGAGGAGGCGCGCGTCGCGGGCGAACGGCGCGCGGTCAGCGACCTCCTCGGGCTCGCGCCGGACGCGAAGGTGCTCGAGGTCGACCAGTGGCTCCTCCCGGGCGGCGACCGGGTGGCGTACCGCACCGTTCCCGACGCGGGCGCCGGGCGCGAGGTCGTCTTCTCGCTCGACGGCGCGCTGGTCCACGAGGGGCCCGCGGAAGGGGAGGCGCCGCCCAAGGGCTCGCGCTCCCTCGGCCGGCTCTTCGTCGCGACGGAGCGGGGCGCCCCGGCGGGCTTCGTCACCGAAGGCGAGACGCGCGGCTACAAGAACCGGATCCGCTTCTTCGTCGGCATCACCGCGGACGGCTCGATCTCCGGCGTGCGCGTGCTCGAGCACGAGGAGGACCCGGGCCTCGGCGCCGAGGTCGCCACGCCGTGGTTCACGGGGCAGTTCGTGGGGCGGACCCTCGCCTCGGTGCCCGACCTCGACGTGACGAAGACGCCGATGCCCGAGGACTGGCGCGCGGCGCTCCGCGAACGGGGGCGCCTGACGCCGGCGGCGTGGGCCACCCGCTACCAGGGGCTCGAGAAGCGCGAGTCGGGGCACCCGATCTACGCCGTGACGGGCGCCACGATCTCGAGCCGCGCGCTCACGAACGGCGTGCGCGCGACGATCGCGCACTTCGAGCGGCGCTGGGCGCTGGTCGGGCCGCACCTCACGTCCGGGGCGGGAGGATGACGCGATGAGCACGACGCTCCTCATGCCGCAGCGGCCGCCCTCGGCGATCGCGCTCCTCAAGAACGGGATCTTCGGCGAGAACCCGGTCTTCCGGCTCGCGCTCTCCCTCTGCCCGGCCGTCGCGGTCACGACGACCGTGATGAACGGCGTGATGCTCGGCGTCGCGGTGCTCTTCGTGCAGGTCCTCTCGAGCGTGACGGTCGCGCTCACGCGCCAGTGGATCCACCCGCGTGTGCGGATCCCGGTCTACACGATCATCATCGCGGTCTGGGTCAGCACGATCGACATGGTGCTCTCGGGCTTCTTCCCGGCCCTCTACGCGCAGGTCGGGCTCTACGTGAAGCTGATCGTGGCGTTCGCGATCATCATCTCGCGCCTCGAGGTCTTCGCGTCGCGCATGCCGCTCGTCCCGACGTTCTGGGACGGCCTCGGCATGGGGCTCGGGTTCCTCTTCGCGCTGATCGCGATCGGCGCGGTGCGTGAGGCGCTGGGGTCGGGCTCGATCCTCGGGTACTCGTTCGCCGCCCAGAAGCCGCTCCTCTTCTTCGCGCTCCCGGCCGGCGGCTTCTTCACGATCGCGATCCTGATGGCCTTCTTCAACTGGATCGAGCGGCGGGGCGGCGGGAAGCTCCCGGCCTCGGGCGGAGGCGGCCATGGCTGATCGCGCCGCGCGCGCCCTCGCGGCGCTCCTCGTCGCCACCTTCGCCGTCCTCGTCCCGGCCGCGCGCGCGGACGCGCTCGAGATCCGGCACGGGCGCGTGATCGCGCCCGACCACCTCCGGCTCACGCTCTCGGAGCCGCTCGCGCGCGTGACGCCGGACAACTTCCGGATCGCGGAGTCGAAGGCGCCCGACGTGCCGATCCCGGTCCTCTCGGCCGAGGCCGAGCCGGGGAACCGCGTCCTCCTCCGCCTGGGGGAGCGGCTCGACCCGGCGGGCGCCTACCGCGTGTCGGTCCTGACGCCGGCCGCGACGCGCTCGGTCCATCCGGCGCCCTGGGCGCTCTTCCTGAGCGTCATCCTGAGCTCGGCGCTCATCAACAACTTCGTCTTCACCCGGTACCTGGGCCTCTGCATCTTCTTCGGCGTGTCGAAGCGGCGGGACACGGCGATCGGCATGGGGATCACGTTCACGATCGTGATGATCCTGAGCGCGATGCTCTCCTGGGGCATCTACACGTTCGTGATGTCGCCGCTCAAGCTCCGGTTCTTACAAGTAATCGTCTTCATCGGGATCGTGGCGTTCCTGGTGCAGGCGCTCGACACGATCTTGAAGAAGACGCACCGGTCGCTCCATCAGCGCTGGGGCGTCTACCTGGTGCTGATCACCACGAATTGCATCATCCTGGCGGTGCCGCTCCTGAACGCGGCCGCCGACGCCGGCCCGAGCGAGTCGTTCGCGCTCGCGCTCGGCTCGGGCGCGGGCTTCGCGCTCGCCCTCTTCCTGATGTCGTGCGCGCGCGAGCGGATGGAGCTGGCGCGCGTTCCGGCGGTCTGGCAGGGGCTCCCGATCGCGTTCCTGCTCGCGGGGCTCTTCGCGCTCGCGTTCATGGGATTCTCGGGGCTCGATTTCATGCGATGATCGATACGAAGAGGCCATGACCCACGATCCGCTCCACATCGCCCTCTGGGGCCTCCTGATCTTCACGACGATCGGCGTCGTCTTCGGCGTCACGCTCGCCGCGGTCGCGCGGCGCTTCCAGGTGCCGTCGAACCCGCTGGTCGACCGCGTCCGGTCGTTCCTGCCCTCGGCGAACTGCGGCGCCTGCGGCTTCGCCGGCTGCCAGGCGTACGCCGAGGCGCTGGTCGAGCGGCCCGACGTGCCGCCGAACCTCTGCGCGCCCGGCCGCGGCGCGGTGGCCCAGGCCGTCGCGTCCCTGACCGGGAAGGAGATGGGGGCGGTCCTCGACCGCATCGTGGTGATGCGCTGCACCGGCACGAGCGCGTACGCCCGGCAGGAGGCGGAGTACGCCGGGGTCCAGACGTGCGCCGCCGCGGCGCTCGTGTTCGGCGGCCCCAAGGCCTGCAAGAACGGTTGTCTCGGGCTCGGCGACTGCGTCCGCGCGTGTCCGTTCGACGCCCTCTTCCTCGGCGACGAGGGGATCGCGGTCGTGAAGCCCCAGTCGTGCACGGGATGCGGCATCTGCGTCCCGGTCTGTCCGAAGGATCTCTTCCAGCTCTATCCGCGCGAGCACCGCATCGAGCTGTCCTGCGTGGCCAAGGACAAGCAATCGGTGGTGCGCGCCACGTGCATGGTCGGCTGCACGCTCTGCCGCAAGTGCGTCGCGAAGTGTCCGGCGCAGGCGATCGAGTGGGACGGGCGCACGATCATCATCCACCACGACACGTGCCTCGCGTACGGGCCTTCCTGCGGGGAGGCCTGCGTCGACATCTGCCCGAGCACCATTCTCCATCGGATCGGGCAGGTGCCGCGCCCCGAGCCGGTCGTCGAGACCACGGAGGTATGAACCCGATGAAGGCATCCGCACCCACGACCCCGCCCGGCGCCGCCCCCGCGGCCGCGTCACGCGGCCCGGCCCCCGCCGGCGCGCCGCGCTCCCTGGTCCTCGCCCTGGTCGGGAGCGGGGGGGACGGCGTCGCGCTGCTCGGCGACCTGATCCTGAACATGGCGGCGCAGGTCGGCCTCTACGGGATGATGGTCCAATCGTACGGGCCGCAGATCCGGGGCGGCGAGTCGGCGGCGATCGTGCGGCTCTCCGACACGGAGGTGCAGTACGAGGGGGAGCAGGTCGACGTGCTCCTCTGCTTCCGGCTCCGCGACCTGAACCGCTTCCGCGGGTACCTCCACCTCCATCCGGGGAGCGTCGTGGTCCTCGATCAGGCCGAGACGGCCGATCTCCCCGACTGGCTCGGCGCGCCGGCCGCGCCCCCGTACCGCTTCCCGTTCGCGCGGTACGAGGACGGGATCGAGGTGGACGGGCCGCCGAAGAACATGATGGCCCTGGGGCTCCTCTGCCGGATGCTGGCCTGGCCGTCGACGCTCGCCGAGGACCACCTGCGCCGGCGCTTCCCGCACCGGCGGGAGCGCCTGCAGCAGAACCTCGAGGCGTTCGCCACGGGGACCGCGGCGCCGTCGCCCCCCGAGCACCCCGCGCCGAAGGGGCACGGGCACGGCCTCTTCTCCGAGACCGGCAACGAGGCGATCGCGCGCGGCGCGATCGCGGCGGGGCTCCGCTTCTTCGCCGGCTACCCGATCACGCCCTCCTCGGAGGTGATGGAGACCCTGATCGACGACCTTCCGGCGGCCGGCGGGCGCGTGGTCCAGGCGGAGGACGAGATCGCCGCGCTCGGGATGGTGGTCGGCGCGAGCTTCGGCGGCGTCCCGTCGATGACCGCGACCAGCGGGCCGGGCCTCTCGCTCATGACCGAGATGATCGGCCTCTCGAGCATGGCCGAGCTCCCGGTGGTCGTGGTCGACTGCCAGCGCGCCGGACCCGCGACGGGGATGCCCTCGCGCACCGAGCAGTCGGACTTCTTCCACGCGGTGTACGGCGGCCACGGCGACTTCCCGCGCGCGGTGCTCGGCGTCTTCGACGTCGTCCACGCGCGCGAGGTCATGCACCGCGCGTTCCTGCTCTCGGAGCGCTTCCAGATCCCGGTCATGGTGCTCTCCGACGCGTACATCGCGCAGCGGCGCCAGATCCGGAGCGCCGACACGCCGCGCGTCGCGCCGCCGGCGCGGCTCCGCTTCACCGGCGAGGGGCCGGGACGCTTCGACCTGAGCGGCACGCACGGCGTGAACCCGTTCCGCGTCCCGGGCGATCCGGGCGGCACGTACCTCGCCGCGGGCATCGAGCACACGCCGGAGGGGAATCCTTCCGCGGACACGGTCACGCACCAGCGGATGAACGAGAAGCGGTTCCGGAAGCTCGGGGCCGTCGTGGAGGAGACGCGCTACTGGTTCCGCACCCTCGGGTCGGACGCCGCGACCCGCGGCATCGTCGCGTGGGGGAGCCAGTTCGGCCTCCTGCGCGAGTGGGTGCTCCAGCACCCCGACACGCGGATCTTCCTGCCGGAGATCCTCCATCCGTTCCCGCTCGACGCCTTCCAGGAGTGGCGCCGCGGGCTCGAATCGCTCGCGGTCGTCGAGCTCAACTTCCAGGGTCAATTCCACAAGTACCTGTCGAGCCTCACCGACCTGAGCGGCGTGAAGAGCGTCGCGCGGAGCGGCGGTCTGCCGCTCACGGCGGCCGAGCTCGACGGGCTCCTTTCGGAGGGACGGTCATGAAGGCGAAGGACTATCGCTCGGGGCTCGAGCCCGTCTGGTGCACCGGCTGCGGCGACTACGGGGTGCTGAAGGGGCTGACGAGCGCGCTCGCCGACCTCGAGATCGCGCCGGAGCGGCTCGCGGTCATCTCCGGGATCGGCTGCTCGAGCCGGCTCCCCGGCTACACGCGCTCCTACGCCTTCAACTCGATCCACGGCCGGGCGCTCCCGATCGCGTCGGGGCTCAAGCTGTCGCGTCCCGAGATCACCACGGTCGTGGTGGGCGGCGACGGCGACGGGTTCAGCATCGGGCTCGGCCACATCCCGCACGCCGTGCGGCGGAACGTGAACCTGACGTACGCCGTGCTCGACAACGGGATCTACGGGCTCACGAAGGGGCAGGCGTCGCCGACGACCGCGCCCGAGTTCAAGCAGGAGCGGGGGCTCGCGGGACCGGACGAGCGGCCGCTCAATCCGGTGCTGCTGGTGCTCTCGTCGGGCTGCGGCTTCGTCGCGCGGACGCACGCGGGGAACCTGCCGCACCTGCGCGAGATGTTCCGCGAGGCGATCCGGTACCAGGGGTTCTCGTTCGTCCACGTCCTCGCCGGGTGCGTCACGTACCAGACCCCGGCGTACGCCGAGACGATCTACAAACGCTGCGACGTCCTGCCGCCCGACCACGATCCCTCCGATCTCACGCGCGCGCTCGAGGTGGCGCGCGGCGAGCGGTTCGCGCTCGGCGTGATCTACCGCCGTCCGCCGGAGCAGGCGCCGGCCGTGGCGCCGGCCGACTGGAACGACGCCGCGGGGATCTGGCCGCCCCTGGGCGCCGATCCGAGCGCGAAGGCGGAGCTGCCCGCCGGAGACTGAAGCGAGCGATTCCCCGTCAGGGCCGGAGCCGGCCGCGTCGCGTCGCCGTCAGGCGAAGCGGGGCGGCCGTTCCGTATGGAACGCCGTCCGCGCCTGGTACGCCTCGCCGATCTCGAGCAGGAGCCCCTCCTCGAACGCCGAGCCCATGACCTGGAACGAGAGCGGCATGTGGTCCTTCCCGAAGCCCGAGGGGAGCGCGATCGACGGGAGCCCGCACGCGTTCCCGATCGCCCCGACGGGGTCGGGGTAGGGCAGGCTCTCGTTCAGGTCGGTCGCGATCGGCGGCGCGACCGAGAGGAAGTTCGGCGCCACGATCACGTCGTACCGGCCGTAGAAGTCGACCACCTTCTCCTGCAGCGCGGTCCGCATGCGCGACGCCTTCACGTAGTCGGATGCGACCATCTCCCGCGCGATCTCCATCTGGTACGGCGCGTACGGGTCGACGAGCTCGCGCACGGTGCCGTCCTTGAAGAAGTTCTCGAACGTGGACGCGGCCTCGCCGGTCAGGACGCCGACCGCCACCTCCGTCGCGGGGAACTCGGGGAGCGGGGCCGTCTCGAGCCGGAGCCCCAGGTCGCGCAGCGTGCCGACCGCCCGGTCGAACGCCGTCTTCGCTTCCGGCTCCGCGCCCTGCGTCTTCGCCCAGTCGGGGGCGACGAGCGCCGCGCGGACCCGGCCGAGCCCGCCCCGTCCGCGGCCGAGCCGGACCGGCTCGTCGGCGGCGCTCGGATCGTCCGGATCGGCGCCCGCGATCGCCTCGAGGATCATCCGGAGATCGGACGCGGCCCTCGCCATCGGGCCGATCTTGTCGAGCGTGAACGACCCGACCATCCCGCCGGCGCGGCTCACGCGTCCGTACGTCGGACGGAGTCCGGAGATGCCGCAGAAGGCCGACGGGCAGAGGATCGAGCCCCACGTCTCCGTCCCGATCGCGAACCCGACGAGCGCGGCCGCCACCGACGCCCCCGAGCCCGAGGACGAGCCGCCGGTCCATCGCTCCGGGTCCCACGGATTCCGTCCGGGGCCGGTGAGCGACGCGTCGGCGAACCGGTAGCCGAGGCAGCCCGCGAACTCGACCATCGCGGTCTTGCCGAGGAGGACGGCGCCGGCGTCCCGGAGCTTCCGGATCACGGTCGCGTCCTTGTCGAACATCTGGTTCTTGGTCGGCCGCGCGCCCCACGTCGTCTTGATCCCCGCGGTGGCGAGGAGGTCCTTCGCCCCGTAGGGGATCCCGTGGAGCGGCCCGCGCCAGCGGCCGCCCGAGATCTCGCGCTCGGCCGCGCGCGCCTGGCTCCGCGCCAGATCGTCGGTGACGGTGACGAACGCGTTCAGCCGGTCGGCGTATTTCCGGATCCGCGCGAGGTACCCCTCGGTCAGCTCGACCGGCGAGAGATGGCGCCCGCGGATCCGGCGCGACAGCTCGGTGACGGGGAGGAAGAGGACGTCGTCGCCGACCATGTCACGCCCCCTTCCGCTTCATGGCGCGGAAGACCGACGCCGGCGGGCTCCCCGGCGGCAGCTCGAAGTCGCGGAGCGTCTTCACGGTCTCCGCGAGCGACTTCTTCTGCTTCGCGACCTCCCGCGCGATGGCCGCGGCGTTCGGATGGCGCGGGTCGGCGTTCGGATGCGCGGCGGGGGGCGGCGCCTTCCGCGGCTTCGTCGCGGCGGCGAGCGCGCGGTCGCGCGAGCCGGGCACGAGGAGCGTCGCGGCGCCGGCGGCGAGGATCTGGACGAAGCGGCGGCGCTTGATCGGACGATCGAGATCCATGGCGTTCGTTCCTCCGTCGTCGAGAGGGGCTGCGCGGATCGGCCGATCGTAGCACCGCCCGCGCGGCCGTTCCATCGGCGAGCCCGGCGTCGTGCGGCGGTCCCGTTCTTTTCCTGTCACCGGCGCGCGGTTCCGGCGTATCGTCGTCGCGATCCCGCACCCTTCCACGACGTCCGGGGGTTCCATGGAACGGAGGCCGATGGTCCGGCTCGCGACGCCGGTCGCGACGCTCCTCGCGGCGTGTCTCGCCGCGCTCCTCGCCGGGTCCGGCTGCGCGCGGCGCGACGCGGTCGTCATCCAGTACGACTGCATCCCGAACTACGCGAACTGGGGCGGCGTGACCGCCCTCTACAAGCGGCTCACGGGCGTCACGGTCCCGCCCGACCCGAAGGGATCGTCGATCGCGATGGCCGCGCTCGAGAAGGAGCGCGCGCATCCGGTCGCCGACTGCGCGTACTACTCCGCGGCGATCGGCGTCGAGGCCGCGTCGAAGGGGCTCCACCAGCCGTACCGGCCCCGCGGGTGGGAGGCGATCCCCGCCGACCTCAAGGACCCGAACGGCCTCTGGTGGACCGTCCACACCGCGACGATCGCCCTGATCGTGAACACGAAGGCGCTGAACGGCGCGCCGGTGCCGCGGTCGTGGAGCGACCTCCTGTCGCCCGCGTACAAGGGGATGATCGCGTACGACGACCCGACGTGGGGCGGCACGTCCTTCACGTTCGTGTACGGCATCAACGCGCTCCGGGGCGGCGACGCGACGGACTTCGGCCCGGGGCTCGCCTATCTGAAGCAGCTCGACGCGAACGTCGCGACGTACCCGCGCGAATCGATCTACAACGCCGTGCTCCGCGGCGAGATCCCGATCTGGATCAACGCCGACGGGAACGGCTACAAGATGCGGTACGTGGACGGCGCGCCGGTTACGGTCGTGCTCCCCGAGGAAGGCACGTTCACGATGCCCCTCGTGATGGGGATGGCCGCGGGCGCGCCGCACCCCGAGGCGACGCGCCGCTACCTCGACTGGCTCCTCACGAAGCCGGCGCAGGGGGAATTCGCGAAGGCGTTCTTCCGCCCGATCGTGCCCGGCGCCATGCCCGATTCGCTGGCCGCGAAGTTCCTGCCCGACTCGGCGTACGCCCGCGCGCGGCCGCTCGACCTCGCGTCGATGGCGGCCGCGTCGGACGCGCTCAAGCGGGCGTGGCTCGAACGGATTCGTGGCACGCGGTAGCCGGTCCGGCGCCGGGTTCCTCCTGGCGCTCCCGCTCCTCGTCTTCCTGATCGCCGCGGTGCTCTGGCCCCTCGCCGCGCTCACCCGCGCCGCGCTCGAGGGGGACGGAGGACGCGCGATGGCGGCCGTGCTCGGCGCGGCCCGCACGCGCGTCGCCCTCGCGAACTCGCTCCTCCTCTCCGCGTCGGCCGCGATCGGGTCGCTCCTCGTCGCTTCGGTCCCCGCCTGGGTGCTCGCGCGGGACGAGTTCGCGGGGAAGGGGACGGTGCGGGCCCTCCTCCTCCTGCCGCTCACGTTCTCGGGGGTGATGGTCGGATTCCTCACGCTCGTGATGCTCGGCCGCGCCGGGCTCGTCCCCGCCGTCGCGCGGCTCCTGACCGGCGCGCCGCTCGGGGCCGGCGCCGCGTACACGCTCGGGGGGATCTTCCTCTCGTACCTCTACTTCGAGGTGCCGCGCGCGACGCTCGCGCTGGAGGCGGCGATCCGCCGCCTGCCCCCCGACCTCGACCGGGCGGCGCGGTCGCTCGGCGCGGGGCCGGTCGCGCGGCTCGCGCGGATCCACGTGCCCGCGCTCGCGCCGGCGGTCCGCTCGACGCTCGCGCTCACGTTCTCGGCGTCGATGGGTTCCTTCGGCGTCGTGCTGATCCTCGCGCGGAGGCTCACGGTCGTGCCGCTCGACGTCTACACGGAGCTGACCGGATTCGGGAACGACGCGGCGGCGGGGACGCTCTGCCTCCTCCTCGCCGCCGTCACGCTCGCCGTCGACCGGCTCCTCGCGGGGGCGCGGCGGTGAACGGCTCCGGGCGCGCGGCGGCGCGCGCGGCGGCCGTCTCGCTCGCGCTCCTCCTCGTCACGCCGCTCGCCGTGACGGCGTGGGGGGCGTTCTCGCACGCCTCCTGGTACGGCGCGCGGTCGGAGGGCGCGGCCGTGGCGACGGCTCCGGACCTCTTCCGCTACGTCTGGGCCACGTGGGGGGGCGCCCTCCTCCGCTCGGCGCTCCTCACGGCCGTCGTCGTCCCGCTCGCGCTCGCCGTCGGCGTCCCCGCCGCCGTCGCGTTCGAGCGGCGCCCGTTTCCCGGGTCGAGCCTCCTCGAGTCGGCGCTCCTCTCGATCCTCTCCGTCCCCGGGATCGCGCTCGCCGTGGCGCTCCTCCTCGCGGCGGGGAGCGCGCCGCGCTTCGCCCTCCTCGTCGCGGGCCACCTCGCGTACACGCTGCCGCTCGTCGTCCGCACCGTGCGCCACGCGCTCGCGAGGATCGATCCGCGGCTCTCCGCGGCGGGCCGCACCCTGGGCGCTCCGGCGCCGGCGATCGCGCGCCGGATCCTCCTCCCGCTCCTCCGCCCGGCGATCGCGCTGGCCGCGCTCCTCGTCTTCACGGTCTCCTGGGGGGAGTTCAACGCGAGCTATCTCCTCACGACGCCGGTCGTCCAGACGTTCCCGGCCGCGCTCTTCGCGACGTACACGACGAACTCGTTCCCGGTCGCGGCCGCGGCGACCGTGCTCTTCCTGCTCCCGGTGATCCCGGCGCTCCTCGCGATCCAGGCGCTCGGCGGCGAGGCGCTCGCCCGCGGGTTCCACGCGTGAAGGCGTCGTTCGAGGGGGTCGGATTCCGCTACGGCGCGGCCGCGGCGCTCGAGGACGTCTCGTTCGACGTGCCGGACGGCGCCGTCACCGTGGTGATCGGACCGTCCGGGGCGGGGAAGACGACGCTCCTCCACCTCGCCGCCGGGCTCCTCCGGCCCGCGGCCGGGGCGATCCGCTTCGACGGGCGCGACGTGGGCGCGATCCCGGCCGAGCGGCGCGACGTCGGCATGGTCTTCCAGTCGTACGCGCTCTTCCCGCACCTCACGGTGGCGGAGAACATCGCGTTCGGGCTCCGGTACGGCCGGCGCCGGGCGCCCGGGAACGAGATCGAGCGGCGGGTGGCCGAGACCGCGGCGCTCGTGGACGTGACGCCGCTCCTCGCGCGGACCCCGGACGCCCTCTCCGGCGGCGAGCAGCAGCGCGTCGCGCTCGCGCGCGCGGTGGCGCCGCGACCGTCGCTCCTCCTCCTCGACGAGCCGTTCTCGGCGATCGACGCCATGCTCCGCCGCTCGCTCCGGACGGAGCTCCGGACGCTCCTCGGGCGGATCGGGATCACGACGCTCTACGTGACGCACGACCAGGAGGAGGCGATGCTCCTCGCCGACCGGCTGGTCGTGCTCCGCGCGGGCCGCGTGGAGCAGGAGGGGCCGCCGCTCGATGCGTACCGGAGGCCGAGGTCCCGCTTCGTCGCGTCGTTCCTGGGGGAGGCGAATCTCCTGCCGGGGGAGATCGCGTCCGCGGATCCCGCCGCGGGGCGCGCGGCCGTCCGGACGGGCCTGGGGGAGATCCGGATCGCGTCCTCCGGCGATCCCGCGGGAACGCGGGGTGCCTTGCTCGTGCGGCCGGAGGATCTCGCGCCGGGCGAGGACGGCGCGGCGGCGCGCGTCGTCGAGGCACGCGACCTGGGCTCGCACCTTCGCGTGATCGCGCGGCTCGATTCCGGGGAGCGGGTGATCGCGCGCCTCGCGCCCGGGGCCGACGCGGCGGCGGGGTCCACGCTCCGCCTCGCCGTGATCGCGGGGCGCGGCCACTTCCTACGCGACGGGGCCTGATCCGCGCGGCGACGCGCGGATCAGGGAACGCGCGCCTAGCGGGCCGGTTCGGCGACCGCCGGAACGGTCGCGGCGCCCGCGCCGAGGCGCTTCAGGGTCAGGAAGTGCGAGCGGATGGCGTCCGCGAGCGTCCGGTGGGCGTGGTACGGGACGCCGTGCTCGGCGGCCGTGGCCCGCACGATGGCGGCGATGGCCGGGTAGTGCGTGCTGCAGACCCTCGGGAAGAGATGGTGCTCGACCTGGTGATTCAACCCGCCCACGTACCAGGTGAGGAACCGGTTCCCCTGCGCGAAGTCGGAGGTCGTCTCCATCTGGTGCACGGCCCAGACGCTCGCCATGCGGCCGTCGGCGCCCGCCTCCGGGTGGTCGGTCTCCTCGACGACGTGCGCGAGCTGGAAGACGACGCCGAGGATGACCCCGGCCGTCAGGTGCATCGCGACGAATCCCACGAGGACCTGCCACCACGCCACGTGGAGGACGAGGAGCGGGACGACGAGGGTGTACCCGTAGTAGACGGTCTTCCCGACGATCAGGCCGGCGATCGCGCTGGCGGGATGGATCCGGTTCCGATACGGGCCGAGGTCCCGCCGGAGGAAGTACTGGTAGTCCTTGATGAAGACCCAGTTGAGCGTGGAGAGCGCGTACGTGAAGAACGCGTACCAGTGCTGGAACCGGTGGATCGGGCGATGCGGCGTGCCGGGCGAGAGGCGCAGGAGCGGCGACACCTCGAGATCCTCGTCGACGCCGTGGACGTTCGTGTACGTGTGGTGGATCACGTTGTGGGTGAGCCGCCACATGTAGCTGCTCGCGCCGATCAGGTCGAACGTGAGGCCGAGCAGCCGGTTCACGCGCGGGTGGGTCGAGTAGGCCTCGTGGAGGGCGTCGTGCGCCACGCCGAACCCGATCCCGGCGACTCCGATTCCCATCACCACGGCGAGGCCGAGCATCGTCCAGGGGCCGAATCGGTTCGAGAGGATCAGGGCGTACGCGCCGAACGTGACCGTGAGCACGACGACGGTCCGCAGGACCATCGAGGCGTTCGCCTTGGACGAGAGATTTCGGGTCTGGAAGTACTCGGCAACGCGTTCCTTGACGGCGGCGGCGAAGCGGTGGGGGTGGACGGTGGGGAAGACGATCCTGGCGTCGGTGCGACTTGCGGCCGATTGATTCACGAAGCGACCCTCCGGGACCGTGCGCGATTCGACTCGAACGCGTGGCGTCAATCCTCACCCGCGACGGGCGCCTCGTGCCACCAGAGACCCCGGCGCGGCACCCCCGGTTCCCACCGAACCTAACCGAATCCGAATCGAGACGCCATCGATTCGGAACCGGACGCGCCCCCGCCTACGATCCGACCTTGCGCGGCGCGTCATGACCGAATGTCAGTCGCGCGCGGCGAGGACCGTCCGCTCGAGGAACGCGACCATCTTCACGGCCACGTCGCGACGCGTCTCCTCGCGCACGAATCCGTGTCCTTCGCCCTCGTACCGCACCAGCTCGACGTCGCCGCCCTGCGCGCGGATCGCGGCGGCGAAGACGTCGGACTGTTCGATCGGGACCGCCTTGTCGTCCACGCCGTGGAAGAGGAGGAGCGGCGCGCGCACGCGCGCGACGTGCGTGAGCGGCGACCGCTCACGCCACCGCGCCTCGGTCTCCGGGAGCGGGCCGATCAGGCTCCACTCGTAGTTCTTCTCGAACCGGTGGGACGCGCCGGCGAGCGCGAGGAGGTCGCACCGACGCCCGGCCTTCCCCTTCGCCTCACGATCGATCCGCCGGCGCCCGGGAGCACGGTCGATCTGGGCGTCGTGCGCGTGCCGCGCGGGGCGTCGATCCGCGTGATGGTACGGGACCCGGAGGGAGATCCGATTCCGAAGGCGAAGGTGTCGGCGCGGGGGACGGCGGGGATCATCCTGAGCGTCGACGGCACGACCGGCGACGCGGGCAACGTCGACCTCACGGGCTTTCCGAAGTCGTCGTCGATGGCGATCGACGTCGAGGCGGAAGGGTATGTCGCCGGCCACGAGGAGGGGCTTCAGATCGCGGACTCCCCCTTCACGATCGTGCTGTCGCGGGGAGCCGCCATCGCCGGGAGCGTTCTCGATCGGGACGGCGCGCCGATCGCGGGCGCCGCGATCGAGGCGTCCGCGGCGGGATCGCGGAGGCCGGCGCGGGCGCTCTCCGCATCCGACGGCCG
>JBLMXB010000115.1:0-2751 GCA_050257555.1 Hyphomicrobiales bacterium
GGGCCCTTAGCTCAGGCGGTAGAGCACCTGCCTTTTAAGCAGGGAGTCGTTGGTTCGAGTCCAACAGGGCCCACCACTTCGCTCGCGAGCCAAGAACATGGTATAATTGAAGTTTCGCGCCCGGGCCGGCCAGGGGGAGTCGTCGGTTCGAGTCTGCGACCGTTCCCGTTCCCCCCGTGAGAGGAGGCCTCTCATGACCGGCTCCGTCCGCGTCGCCGCGCGATCCGCGGCGCTCCTCGCGATCGCTGTCCTCCTCGCCGCCACCGCCCCCGCGCCAGCAACCGCCAAGCCGTTCCGAACGCCCGTCACGCTCCACTACTCGCCCGGCCAGATCGTCGTGATCGCCGACGACGGCGCGCTCGACGCATCGACCACGGGCGCCGCGCACGCCGCGAACCCGGCGCTCGCCGCGTCCCTCTCTCGCTTCGGCCTGGAGCGAGCCCGGCGCCTCGATCCCGCCACGCCCCGCGGCGTCGCGCGCCGCGCCCGCATCTGGAAGCTCACGAGCAACCGACCCGATTTCGACCCCGTCGCGGCGTCGCGAGCGCTCATGGCGACCGGCGCCGTGCGCGCCGCGAGCCCGAACTACCGGCTCGGCGTCTTCTCGACGGTCCCGAACGACATCTACGTCATCTACCAGTGGTACATCGAAAACGGCGACAGCGCGACCATCAGCCTGCCCCTGGCATGGGATCTCGAGAAGGGTGACTCCTCGACGACCATCGCGATCATCGACACCGGAGTCGACATCGGTCACCCCGACCTGGCGAGCCAGATCTGGCACAATCCCGACGAGATCCCGGGGAACGGGATCGACGACGACGGGAACGGATTGATCGACGACACCGAGGGGTGGGACTTCGGCGCGGGCGACAACGACCCGAGTCCCGAGTACACGCCGGACCCCTCCGGGATCGACGTCGGTTTCCACGGAACGTTCTGCGCCGGCATCGCGGACGCGGCGACGAACAACGAGGAGGGGATCGCCGGCGCGGGCTGGAACTGCCGCATCATGCCCCTCAAGGCCGCGAATCCGGACAGCGGGCTCACGACCGAGGCGGTGGCGAGCGCCATCGCGTACGCGGCGGACAAGCACGCGTCCGTCATCTCGATGTCCTTCGGCGCGCATGGCGACCCCGGCGTGCCCGAGCTCTTCCAGGCGCTCGTGGACATGGCGACCGAGGCGGGCGCCCTCTGCGTCGCGGCCGCCGGCAACGACGGCGACAGCCTTCGCACGTACCCCGCCGCGTGCGACCACGTCCTCTCCGTGGGCGCCACCGACTACACGAACGCCCGGGCCTCGTTCTCGAACTACGGCTCGTGGGTGGACGTCGCGGCGCCGGGGAGCCTCATGTGGTCGACGATCTGCCGGAACTACACGTTCACGTCGATCGACCAGTTCTACTATCTCTTCCTCTTCAGCTGGGACGGCGTGAACCCGTACATGTACGGCGACGGGACTTCCTTCGCGTGCCCGCTCGTGGGCGGAGTCTGCGCGCTCGTACGGCACAGATTCCCGAGCCTCACTCCCGACCTCGTGATCCAGCACGTAATCGAGACCGGCGACGCCCTCCCCTTCGACGAGCCGATCGGGACGAAGGTGAACGCGTACAATGCGGTCAGCATGACGCCGACGGCCGTCGCGACGACCGAGGCGCCGCCCGCGCGGCTCCGCGTGGCGGCGGTGCCGAACCCGGTGGCGGGCGCGGGGGCGATCCGGTTCGACCTCCCGGCAGCGGGGCATGCGCGCGTCGCGGTCTTCGACGCCGCGGGGCGGCTCGTGCGTGTGCTCATGGACGGGCCGCTGACGGCGGGCCCGCACGCGATCGCGTGGGATGGACGTGACGACCGCGGCTCGCGCCTCCCGTCCGGCGTCTACTTCGCGCGGGTCCAAGCCGCGGGGAAGAGCCAGAGCGCCAAGGTCGTGCTGTTCGGGCGCTGACCCGCGGAGAAACCCCCACCACTCCATTCGAATTCGACCGCAAGATCCGGAGCGCGCGCGACTAAACGGCCCCGTATTCTCCTCGCAGCATCGGGATCGCCTAGCCCCCACCCGAACGAGGAGGAATCCATGCCGGACATCGACTATCGCATCGTGGGGCTCGACCCCGACCCGTTCCGTCCGCTCTTCGAGCTCGACGACGAGACCCTCGCGCGGCGCGGCGCCGTCCGCCGAGTCGTTAGCGAGGCGAACGTCACCCCCTGCCGCGTGAGTCTCGAGGACGCGGAGCCCGGCGAGGAGGTGCTGCTCCTCCGCTTCGCCCACCTCGAGGCGGCGTCGCCCTACGCCGCAAGCGGCCCAATCTTCGTGCGCCGCGCGGCGACACGGCGGTTCGTCGCGACGAACGCCATCCCCGACATGCTCCGCCGCCGGCTCCTCTCCGTTCGCGCGTACGACGCGAGCCACTTCATGCTGGAGTCTGACGTGGTGGAGGGAGCGGTACTGGACGGGGCCATTCGCAGGCTCTTCGAGAACCCGGACGTGGACTATCTCCACGTCCACAACGCACGGCCGGGGTGCTTCGACTGCCGCGTCGAGCGCGCAGGAGATCCGCCGAACGGAGCGTAGACCACCGACCGGAGCGTAGACCCCGCCTCCGCGCGACGCCGCTACTCCATCAAATCGAACTGCCCCTCGAGCACGAGGTCGAGGCGTCCGGTCCGCCAGCCGCGGACGGAGTCGCGCACCAGGGGCGACGGCTCGCGCCGGTACCGTCGCACGATGGTCCGCCGCGCGGCGTCGTCCGCTCC
>JBLMXB010000116.1:0-8156 GCA_050257555.1 Hyphomicrobiales bacterium
CGGGGCCGGGCGGGCGGCTCGACCTCGCGTTCGGCCGCGTGCTGGCCGCGGTCGCGCAGGCGCGCGCCTCCGACGCGAAGGTCGCGCTCGATTCGCTCGAGGCGATCGGCAACGTCGTGACCGACATCGAGAAGAAGAGCGGGGAGGCAGATCCCACGTACCGCGTCCGCCCGCAGATCATGCTGCTCGAGGGCCAGGGCCTCCTCGCGGAGCAGCAGGGCGCGGTCAACAAGGCGGAGAGCTTCCTCCGGCAAGCCGTCGACATGGAGCAGACGCTGCCGGTCGCGTTCGGTCCGCCGACGATCGACAAGCCGACGCACGAGTTGCTGGGCGAGTTCCTGCTCCGGCAGCAGCGCTACGACGAGGCGAAGGCCGAGTTCGAGAAGGCGCTCGCCCGCACGCCCAAGCGGCGGCTCGCCGAAGAGGGCCTCAAGCAGGCGACGGCGGGAGTGAGCCGGGTGGGGTGAGGCGTGCTCGGGATCAAGAGGGACGCGAGAGGATCGCCACGATTCCAGAGATGAACTCGTCGCCCTGGACTCACCGGTGGAAGCGATCCGCCATCGTCGCGACGGTCGCCCTCGGCTTGCTCGCGATCGTTACGTCGCGCGGCCTGGCCGACTTCCATGCCGACAGTTCGGCGCTGTACGGGACGTGGCGTTGGGAGCGCGCCTGGGGCGGGATGCTCGGGGCCGACCTTCGAGCGCCGTCCGGATGGTCGGACCTCATCACCTTCCGACCCGATGGGACCTACATCTACTGGCAGCGGGACTCGCTCCACCAATACTGCCGCGCGGCCGGGACGCTCACGATCCACCCGCCAGGCTCGGCGATCGCCAGTGGTCCGAGTACATCGCTCTGGATCGAGATGACCGGAAGGACACCCTACGACACACGACAGCTCGTGACCTACGTCTCCTCGGACGAGATCCAGTGCTATCCGGGGGGCGGCGACGTGGGCGTGGACGATGCCCTGACGACACGCTTCCGGCGCGACAGCACCGCCGACGCCCAGGCCAAGCGTGAGAAATTCGAATCTTCGCTCGAGCCTGACAGTCTTCGTCCGCCGCGGATCTGGCTCGACCGCCACACGAGCTGGGTGGAGTGGCCCGCGTACTTCGCGACCTTGCGGAACCCCTTCGGCTTCCTGGGTCCATGGGCGGATGACCGGTACTCCGACTCGCTACGCGCGCGGTACCCGTATGCCACGAATCAGACGCCCGCATTCGTGATCGGAGATTTCGACGCGGACGGCCTCGACGATCTCGCGATGCAGACGCCGTCCGACTTGGCGAGCGTCGTCTACTTCCTCCTTTCCGGGAACGGGCACGCTCGCGGCGTCGAGGTGCTTCGCGAGCCTCTCGCCCGACGCGTCGACATCCATGGTGCGTCCGCGCCGGCACCGCCGTCCTACCTTCGCGCGGCATTGCCGGGTATGCGGGTGATGGAGGTCCAAGGAAGGGTGGAGGTGCTCGAACACACCGGCGTGTTGGTGACGCATGACGACGGGACTCGGACGGTCTACTGGATGGAGGACGGCTCGGTGAAGCGCGGAGTCCCGGCGGGTGGGTAGCGAATCTGGTGCGGAAGGGGGGACTTGAACCCCCACGACCTTGCGGCCACTGGACCCTGAACCCAGCGCGTCTGCCAATTCCGCCACTTCCGCACCGAAAACTTCTGCAGTCGTCGAGAACGCGATACTATAGCGGTCTTGCGGCCGCCCCGTCAACGGGCGGCCGGGCGCTCGGGCGGCCGCCCGACGGCCATGGCGCGCCCGCGCGGGCGCGCGGAACACCCGATCGATCGCGGAGGCAGGGATGGCGCGAAACGCGGCGCCCAAGGCCACGGACGACAAGGAGAAGCGCCGCGTCATCGCGACGAACCGGAAGGCGCGCCACGACTACACGGTGATCGAAACGTACGAGGCCGGAATCGAGCTCCGGGGGAGCGAGGTCAAGTCGCTCCGCGACGCGAAGGTCCAGCTCCAGGACGCCTACGCGACCGTGGACGCGGAGCAGCTCTACCTCCGCGGCGCGCACATCAGCCCGTACGATCCCGCCGCGATGACGAACCACGATCCGACGCGCGCGCGCCGGCTCCTCATGCACCGCGCCGAGATCCTCCGCCTCCAGACGAAGATCGACGAGACCGGCCTCACGCTCGTGCCGCTCTCGCTCTACTTCCGCAGCGGGAAGGTGAAGGTCGAGCTGGCGCTCGTCCGTGGGAAGAAGCTCTACGACAAGCGCTCGAAGCTCGACGAGCGGCGCGCGCGGAAGGAGCTGCGCGGGGTCCTCCGGGGGGAGCGGCCAGAGTGATCCGCTTCCTTCCCCCGCTCCGCCTCCGCCTCCGGCTCCGCCCTCGCGTCACAACGCTCGCCGTCCTCGCCGCGGCGCTCCTCGGCGCATGCCTCGCCGTGCTCCCCGCGCTCGCGCAGCGCGGCACGGCCGCCATCCGCGTCGTCTATCCCGATCCGCGGCCCGCGGAGCGGATCACCCCGATCGTGGTTGACAACGTGAGGTACGTCTCGACCGACGACCTCGCGCGCGTGCTGAGCGCGACCAAGTACTGGCGCCCCGAGATCCGGAAGCTCTCGCTCCGGATCGGGGAGCGCACGATCCGGTTCACCGTCGACGCGCCGGTCGTCCTCTTCGACGAGGACGCGACGAACCTGGTCGAGCCGGTGCGCCTCCTGAACGGCGTCGTCTACGTGCCGGAGTCGATCATCGGGCTGCTCTTCGAGTGGGGTATCACGGACAACGCCGTCTGGGACGAGGCGACGCGGACGATCCGGTTCCGCTCGCAGGTCCACTCGGTCCGTCAGGCGCAGCTCTTCGTGCGCGGCAACGTGACCGAGGTGGCGGCGACGCTGACGAAGAGCCTCCCGGCGCGCGTCCTCTACGCGACCCCGAACGAGATCTGCGTCCTCTTCGAGGGCGGAACCCTCGACACGGCCGAGGTCTTCCAGGGCGGGATCGTGACGGGCGGAGAGATCCGCGAGCTCCCGAGCGGCGTCGAGCTCCGGCTCGCGATGGCGGACGGCGCCCGCGGCTACCAGATCTCGGTCGGTTCGAACCGCTTCCGCGTCTCGGTCACCGCGGAAGGCGGGCTGGTCGACGCGGGCATCTTCCTGCCGCTCGAGCCGATCAAGCTCGGAGGAGCGGACGGCGTCGTGCGGACGATCGTGATCGATCCGGGCCACGGGGGCTCCGATCTCGGCGCCGCGCTGCCGGGCGGCGTCGCGGAGAAGGACGTCGCGCTCGACATCGCGCGCTCGCTCCGGAGCGCGCTCCAGGCAAGCCTCGGCGCGCGCGTGATCCTGACCCGCGACGGCGATGCGGACCTGACCGAGTCCCGCCGCGCCGAGATCGCGAACGAGCAGCGCGCCGACCTCTTCATCAGCATCCACCTCGATCCGGACGGCGAGATCAAGGGCGGCGGGTTCCGCGTCTTCACGCAATCGCCCGTGGTGCCGCCTTCCGACGCGATGCCGGCGCTCCTCCTGCCGGGCGGCGACGACACCGAGATGCGGCCCTGGCGCACCGCGCAGCTCGGCGAGGTAGGCGCCAGCATGGCGCTGGCGCAGTCGGTGGTGGACGCGCTGACGCGAACGTTCCCGCAGTCGCCGGTCCTGTCCGAGACGGGGCGGATGAGCGTGCTCGAGCCGGTCCTCTGTCCGGCCATCCTCCTCGAGTCGGCGCCCGCGGCGCGCACCGGCCCCGAGGCGATGAGCCTCCGCGGGTACACGATCTACGACTACACGCAGACGATCGCGCACGCGGTCGAGGACTTCGTGAGGAGATCGCGCGCATGAGCGACGATCGCGACGAAATGGATGAGCGATCCGAAGGTGAGCGGCCGGACGAGGCGCGCCCGCCGGGCGAGCGGCCCGATGAGTCCCGCGATCCCGACGAGCCCCGCGAGCCCGACGCGATCCGCGGCGCGTTCGATGCCGGCGTACAGACCGTGAGCAAGAACCGCCGCTGGATCGTGATGATCGTCGTCGGGGTGGTCGTGCTCACGGCCGGCGCGTGGTGGTACACGAAGGGTCCGGGGCGGCACATGGCCGCCGCGCCCGAGCACTTCGTGCCGTTGGCGGCCGAGCTGGAGGGAATCCGCGGCGTCTACCTCTACTACGGCGTCCCCGGCACCGACAGCATGACGGCGGAGTATCGCGACGTGGTCGTGAAGGACCGCACCTCCGACCGCGTCCGCGCGATCTATCGGGAGCTGATCGCCGGTCCGACGCAGGGGACGTCCCCCTTCCCAGACGGCACCGAGCTCCTGAACACGTACGAGACGCCGCGCGGCACGCTCTACCTCGACTGGAATCGCACGCTCGTCACCGGATTCCGTGGCGGGACGAGCCTCGAGCACCAGATCCTCGCGTCGATCGTCCTCACCGCGGCGGACAACCTGCCCGAGGTCCAGCGGGTCGTGCTCCTGGTCGAGGGATCGCCCGTCGAGACCCTCGGCGGTCACTACGACATTCTCGCGCCGCTCGACGTGGCGGACTGGAGGTAGCGTGCGACTCGGCGTCTTCGATTCCGGCATCGGCGGGCTCACGGTCGTGCGCCACCTCCGGCGCCTCTTCCCGACCTGGTCGATCGTCTATTTCGGCGACACGGCGCGCGTTCCGTACGGCACGAAGTCCGACGCCACGGTCCGCCGCTTCGCGGGGGAGGCGGTCCGGTTCCTCGCGCAGTTCCGGATCGACCGCGTCGTCGTCGCGTGCAACACCGTCTCCGCCGTCGCCCTCCGTCACCTCGAGCGCGAATTCCACGAGCTTCCGATCACGGGCGTGATCGAGCCGGGCGCGGAGGCGGCGGTCGCCGCGACGCGCTCCGGACGGATCGGCGTGATCGGCACCCGCGCCACGATCGAGAGCCGCGCGTACGAGCACGCGATCGCGGCGGCGGCGAAGCGGCGGGGCATCCGCGCGCGGGCCTGGTCGGCCGCCTGTCCGCTCCTCGTTCCGCTCGCGGAGGAGGGGCTCGAGAACTCGAAGGCGGCGCGCGAGGCTCTGCGCGAGTACCTGGCGCCGCTCAAACGCCGGCGCGTCGACACGCTGATCCTCGGCTGCACGCACTACCCGCCGTTCAAGCGGGCGATCCGGTCGATCCTGGGTGCGCGCGTCACGCTCATCGACTCCGGCGAGGCGACCGCGCGGAAGCTCCGCCGCGAGATCCGCGCGACGAACGGCACGGGCGAGGGCCGCGGCGTCACGCGAGGCCGGCGCGGCGCCCGCGGCCGCCGCCCCGCGCGGGCGCCGCTCCGCTGCTACGTCTCCGACGTCCCGCGCCAGTTCGAGAGCGTCGGCAAGCGATTCCTCGGCCGGCCGATGGGGCGCGCGAGCTGGGTGCCGCAGGACGACCTGCCGTGGTTCGAGCGGCCGCCCGTCGTGGGAGGACGGTGACGTGACGACGAAGCGGAAGAGCGCGAGCGCGCGGATCGACGGGCGGAAGCCAGGAGACCTCCGGCCGGTCAAGATCCACCGCGGGTACTTGAAGAACGCGGAAGGCTCGGCGCTGATCGAGATGGGTGGGACGCGCGTCCTCTGCGCGGCCACGGTCGAGGAGCGGGTGCCGCCCTGGATGCGGAACAGCGGCAAGGGGTGGGTCACCGCCGAGTACAGCATGCTCCCGCGCTCCTCGCACGAGCGGATCCAGCGCGAGGTGAACCGCGGACACGTGGGAGGCCGGACGCACGAGATCCAGCGCCTGATCGGCCGGTCGCTCCGCGCGGTCACGAACCTCGTGGCGCTGGGCGAGCGGCAGATCCTGGTGGACTGCGACGTGATCGAGGCGGACGGCGGGACGCGCACCGCGGCGATCACCGGCTCGTTCGTCGCGCTCGCGGACGCGATCCGGTGGCTCTCGAAGAAGGTTGAGCTGCCGGCGTCTCCGCTCCACGACTTCGTCGCCGCCGTCTCGATCGGCATCGTCGACGGCGTCCCCTCGCTCGACCTCTGCTACGCCGAGGACTCGAGGGCCCAGGTCGACATGAACCTCGTGATGACCGGCTCCGGCCGCCTGGTGGAGATCCAGGGGACCGCCGAAGGGGAGGCCTTCACGGAGACCCAGCTGGAGCAGCTCCTCACGCTCGGCAAGGCGGGGATCCGGAAGCTCGTCGCGCAGCAGAAGCGGACGCTCGGCCTCCGGGGCGGCCTCAAGGCGTGGATCTGATCGTTCTCGCCACCGGGAACGAAGGGAAGGCGCGCGAGCTCCGGGCATTGCTCTCGGGCATCGCGACCCGGATCGAATCGCTTCGGGACCATCCGGCCGTGACCCTCCCCCCGGAGGGCGACCGCTCCTACCGCGAGAACGCCCTCGCCAAGGCCCGCGCCGTCCACGCCGCGCTCGGGGTTCCCGCGCTGGGCGACGACTCCGGCCTCGACGTCGACGCCCTCGACGGCGCCCCGGGAATCCGGTCCGCCCGGTTCGCGGGGGCCACCGCGACCGACGAGGCGAACAACCGGAAGCTCCTCGAGGCGCTCCGGGGTCTTCCGGCCGAACGGAGGACCGCCCGATTCCGCTGTTTTCTCGCTCTCGCTGGAGGGCCGGAAGGGGATATCGTCGTCGAAGGGGAGTGCCGGGGCCGGATCGTCGAAGCCCCTCGCGGCGTCCAAGGGTTCGGCTACGACCCGCTGTTCCAACCGGAGGGGGAGACGCGCACGTACGCGGAGCTCCCGCCGGACGTGAAGGACACGATCAGCCACCGCGCGCGCGCCGCCGCCGAACTCCGGTCCGCGCTCGCGCGGATCGGCGCCTGAGCAGCCCACTCTCGACCTCGCACGGAGGCGCCCATGTCCACGCCGATTCGCGTCGCCATCATCGGCGACTACAATCCCGAGTACGTTTCCCACGCCACGAACGGTCCCGCCATCGAGCACGCCGCCGCCTCGCTCGACGTCCCGGTGGACGTCGCCTGGGTCGGGACCGACACGATCGCGCCGAACGACCCCGCCGCCGCGCTCGATTCGTACGACGCGATCTGGATGGCGGCCGGGACGCCGTACCGGAGCCGCCCCGGCGCGATGGCCGCGCTCCGCTACGCGCGCGAGACCGGGCGCCCGATGTTCGCCACGTGCGGGGGCTTCCAGGTCGCCCTCCTCGAGTTCGCGCACGACGTGATCGGCCGCACCGACCTCGAGCACGCGGAGGACGTGCCGAACGCGGAGCGCCACCTCCTCGTCCCCGTCTCGTGTCCGGTGCCGCACCGCAAGGAAGGCGCCCCGGCGCTCTCCGGAAAGCTCCGGATCCACATTCGCGAGGAGTCGAAGGCGCGCGAGATCCTCGACGCCGATCGCATCGAGGAGGAGTACTTCTGCAACTACGAGGTCAACGAGGACTACGACGAGCTGTTCGAGGAGCACGGCATGGAGTTCACCGGATTCGGCGACAAGGGCGAGACGCGCATCTTCGAGCTGACGTCGCACCCCTTCTATCTCGGCGTCCTCTTCCAGCCGCAGCGGAAGTCGCGACCCGACGAGCCGCATCCGTTCGCGGTCGCGTGGATCGAGGCGGCCGCGCGCGAGCGCGCCCGTCGCGGCGCGGAGGCAAACGCGTGAGCCACGAGATCGTCTGCTGGCAGGTCGACGCCTTTACCGACGAGCCGTTCCGCGGGAATCCGGCCGCGGTGGTGTTCCTCGAGCACGACGCGCCCGAGGCGTGGATGCAGTCGGTCGGGAACGAGATGAACCTCGCCGAGACGGCGTTCCTCCGGAAGCGGCCCGACGGCGAGTACGACCTCCGCTGGTTCACGCCCGTGCGGGAGGTGGACCTCTGCGGCCACGCGACGCTCGGGAGCGCGCACGCGCTCTGGGAGTCGGGACGGCTCCCGGCCGACGCGACCGCCGCGTTCCACACCCGGAGCGGGCGGCTGACCGCCGTGCGGCGCGGAGAATGGATCGAGATGGACTTTCCCGCCGTGCCCGTCGCGGCGGCACCCCCGCCGTCCGACCTGCTCGAGTCGCTCGGCGCCCCCGCACGCTTCGTGGGCGTGAACAAGATGGACTACCTGGTCGAGCTGGAGAGCGAGGCCGCCGTGCGCGGGCTCGAGCCCGATCTCGGCCGGCTCGCCCGGGTGGAAGCGCGCGGGACGATCGTCACGGCACGCGGCGCCGGCGAGGGCACGGATTTCGTCTCGCGATTCTTCGTGCC
>JBLMXB010000117.1:0-19368 GCA_050257555.1 Hyphomicrobiales bacterium
GCGGTCGAGAGCCTCGACGTGGTCGCGCACGAGGCGGGCCACGCGGTGCTCGACGTCTACCAGCCGGGCTACTGGTCGACGCCGGACCCCGAGACGGCCGCGTTCCACGAATCGTTCGGCGACTGCTCCGCGCTCCTCGTCACGCTCACCGATCCGAGCGTGCGGCGCGCGTTCCTCGCCGAGACCGGCGGGCGCGCCACCGCGAGCAACCTCGTGTCGCGCCTGGCGGAAGCGCTCGGCCGCGCGATCCACGACAACTACGGCGACGGCGCCGTCTCCGATCCGACCCGGCTCCGCGACGCGAACAACGCCTTCCGGTACAAGCCTGCCGAGGACCTCCCGGCGAGCGCGCCCGATACGGCGCTCGCGTCGGAGCCGCACTCCTTTTCGCGCGTCTTCACCGGTGCCTTCTACGACCTCCTCACGCGACTCGTCGCGCGCGCCCTTCGCGACGACCCGAAGCACGCCGAGGCCGCGGTGGAGCGCGGGCGTCGTCTCGCGGGGCGCCTCCTCGCGCGCGCGGTCGAGACGATGGCGCCCGGGGAGGCCCGCTTCCGCGCGATCGCGATCCGGATGCGGGACGTGGACCAGACGGAGGAAGGGGGCGTCGCGTCGATCGCGATCGAGGAGGCGTTCGCCGCGCACGGAATCCGGCTCCCGGCGCTCTACGCGCGCGGGAAGAAGCGGCGGAGCGCGTACCGCTCGCTCCGCGCCCTCGATCCCGAGCGCGCGGGTGGGCCGGCGGCGATCCGCGCCGCGCTCGGGCTCGGCCCCAGGGCGCGGCTCGAGCGCGCGGCGTGGAAGCGGCGGACCGGCGGAGGCGTGCGCGAGCAGCTCACGCACCGGACCACGGTCCCGGTGCCGCTTCGCCACGGCGGGCGCGTGCGCGAGGTGCTCGTCACGGTCGTCTGCGGCTGCACGCTGACGCGGGATCCGGGCGGAGACGTGGAGGGGATGTCGCTCCGCCCGCACCGCCATCCGACGGCGGCCGAGGCGGCGCGCTGGCTTCGACCCTGGGCGCGGCGGGGCGCGATCGCGACCGGACGGCCGCGTCCCGCCGCGGAGCACTTCCGCGACCGCACGCCGTTCCGCGTGCGGCCGACCGGCGTCCTCGAGCGCGTCTACTTCGACTGAGCGGCGCACGGCGTCAGGCCGCTGCCGCCGCTGCCGCCGCCGCCGCCTCTCCCGCTCAGTGCTCGTGCTCCTCGTCCGGCGCCTCGGGCCCCGCTTTCGCCACCAGGTCCTGGTACTGGGACGGCGTCAGGTGCGGGAGCTTCGAGACGAACGCCGTCATCGCCCAGAGCGCCTTGTCGTCGTGCGTCGGGCCCCACGCCGGCATGGCCGTGAACTTGAGCCCGTTCTTGATGATCCAGTAGAGCTGCTCGGGAGTCCAGTCGGAGGCCGACTCCGAGAGGTCGGGCGCTTCCGGGAAGAGCCCCTTCGAGATCTCGCCCGGCCCGATGCCCGGGGCGCCGTGGCACCCCACGCACATCTCGCGGTAGTGCCGGAGGCCCATCGTGATCATGGCCGGGTCGGTGAGATCGGGCGCCTTGATCCCGCGCGCGTGCCGCTCCACGGAGCGGGTCATGGCCGTGTCGAGCGTCCAGTTCATGACCGCGTTGTCGTGATTCCCCGTGCCGACGTCGTACAGGCCGAGATAGATCACGACCGCCGCGCCGACGACGGCGACCACCACCAGGAAGACCAGCGCTCTCAGGAATCCCATCACGACACCTCCTCGCCCGGTTTCAATTCGATCACGTCGATGTCCGGCCGGTCCTTCAGGTGCTCCCGCAGCTTGGCGGGGGTTCCGGTGAGGAGCGGGAACGTCGCGTGGTGGATCGGGATCACGGTCTTCACGCCCAGCATCTTCGCGGCGGCGGCCGCCTCGTACGGTCCCATCGTGTAGTGGTCGCCGATCGGGAGGGCGGCGATCGCCGGATGGTAGAGCTCCCCGATCAGCTTCATGTCGCCGAAGACGCCCGTGTCGCCGGCATGGTAGACGCGGGTTCCGTTCTCGAACTCGATCACGTACCCGCACGGCTCCCCGGCGGGGATCATCCGGTCGCCCTCGACGATGGTGCTCGAGTGGATCGCGTGCACCATGGTCCCCTTGACGCCGTGGAGCGTGATCGTCCCTCCCTTGTTCATGCCGTGGAGCTTCTCGATCTTCTTCCCCGCGAGGTAGAGGGAGATCTCGTGGTTGCTGACGATCTCGGGGTGGTACCGCTTCGCGATCGCGGGCACGTCGCCGATGTGGTCCCCGTGACCGTGCGTGAGGAAGAGGACGTCGACCTTCTTGAGATCCTTCGCGGCGTCGGGGCACGCGGGGTTCTGGTCCACCCACGCGTCCACGAGCACCGACGTGCCCGCCTCGCTCCGGTAGAGCACCGTCGCGTGGCCGAGCCAGGTGATCGAGACTCCCAGGTTCTTCTTCATCCCTCTAGCCTCCCCGGCCGCTACCCGGCGGCCGATTTCGAGGTTCAGCCGGGCTTCAAGCCCGGCAGATCGTCCGGTTGTTCGAGGACCGGCGGTACGTCGCCCAGCGCGAGCGCCTGCTCGATCGCCGGGCCGAGCGCGAGATACTCCGACTTCAGGAAGCCTTCGAGCCGTTCCGCGACGAGACCCGCGCCGTCCACCACGAAGAGGGACGGCACGGTCACGACGCCGTACTCGCGGGAGACGGCGTAGGGGTCGCCCTCCGTCGCCACGGCGAAGTCGATCCCGTGCTCGCGCGCGAACGCGCGCGCCGTCGCGGGATCGTCCTGCGCCACGGCGAGGAAGAGCCGCTCCTCCCGCGCGAGCGCCCGGGCCAGGGGTGCGAGCCGGGGTAGGACGAGGGCGCTCGTTTCGCAGTCCGACTTGAAGAACACGAGGACGCCGCCCCCGGGTTCCACGAGATCGGGGAGACTCCGGAACCCTCCGCCCAGGATCGGGAGCCCGAAATCGGGCGCGGGGCCGCCGACCGAGGCGCTCACCGCGACCTCCGCCGGGCGGGGGCGGCCTTCTTCCGGGTGGCCGCCTTCTTGCCGGCCTTCTTCCGGGCGGTCTTCTTCTTCGCCGGCTTATTCTTTGCGGCCTTCTTCTTGGCCGCCGCGGGCCTCTTCTTCTCCGCCCGGGCCGCCTTCTTCTCGCGGGCGGCCGCGCGCGCCGCCGCGGCGTGCGTCGCGGAGCCCTTCTTCTCCCACGGCGGCACCTTCCCGGCCGTGAAGTACGCCGCGCTCGGGCAGAGGGCCGCGACCGGGCACTCGGCGCAGCGCGGCTTCCGCGCGTCGCAGATCCGGCGCCCGTGGAAGATCAGGAGGTGCGAGAAGAGGATCCACTCCTCGCGCGGCACGACGCGCATCAGGTCGCGCTCCACCTCCTCGGGATTCTTCCCCTTCGAGAGGCCGAGCCGCCGCGCGAGCCGCTCGACGTGCGTGTCGACGACGATCCCGTCGGCGATGCCGTATCCGGTGCCGAGCACCACGTTCGCGGTCTTCCGCGCCACGCCGGGGAGCGTGAGCAATTCCTCCATCGTCCGCGGGACGACGCCGCCGAACGCCGCGACGAGCCGCTCCGAGGCGCCGCGGATCGACTTCGCCTTGTTCCGGTAGAACCCGGTCGAGCGGATGATCGCCTCGAGATCCTCCTGGCCGACGACGGCCAGGGCGCGCGCGTCCGGATAGCGGGCGAAGAGCCCCGGGGTGACCATGTTCACGCGGGCATCCGTGCACTGCGCGGAGAGGATCGTCGCGACCAGGAGCTGGAAGGGGTCCTGGTGGTCGAGCGCGCAGCGCGCCTCGGGGTACGCTTCCTTCAGCCGTTCGATCAGCGGGCGCGGGTCCATTCAGTTCTGCCTTCGGTCGGGGGGCAGGAGATGGCGGACGCCATCGATCGTCTCCTGCGTCCGCGCGGCGTCGCGGAGGTAGCTGTGGACGGCGCGGAAGCGGGCCTCGGTCCGCGGGAGCTCGAGGAGCTTCTGCTTCACGCGGGGCTCGACGTTCAAGTGCATCGCGATCGTGTTCAGGATCGCGACCGGTCCCATGCCGGCGCCGAAGATCTGCGCCATCTCGATCGCGGCGCCCCGGGTCGCGTGGAGCCGCGCGAAGAGCGAGAGGGCGTCGGCGATCCCGCCGACCGCTTCGGGCGAGTCGGCCCAGCTCCGGTCCTCCTCGACATCGCGGATCCGCGCGATCCGAAACGGCGCCTCCTGCTCCGCCGCGCCGATCGCGACCTTCCGCTCGCCGTGGAGCGTCAGGTCGTACCGTCCGTCGGGCAGCCGCTGGTGCTGCACGATCCGTCCGAGGCATCCGATTTCGCAGACCGGGGGCGTGCCGTAGTAATCCGACTGCCAGCCCGGCTCGAGGAGCGCGATCACGAGCGACTGGCCACCCTTCAGCGCATGCTCCATCATGAGGCGGTAGCGAGGCTCGAAGATGTGGAGCGGCAGGATCGTCTGGGGAAAGAGGACGACGTTTGGGAGCGGAAAGAGCGGCTCGAGCTCCGGGTTCTCGGTCACGGGGCGATGCTAGCACAAGCGAACCGAAGGAGCGAATCCGCGCCGAGGCGCAGCGCCTCGGGTTCGACGCGATCGGGTTCGCGCGCGCCGACGCGCATCCCGACGCGCCGCGGCTCCGCGCGTGGCTCGACGCGCGCCGTCACGGAACCATGGCGTGGATGGCGCGCGACCCGGCGCGCCGGTCCGACCCGCGCTCGCTCCTGGACGGCGCCGTCACGGTGATCTCGGTGGCGGCCGGGTACTATCGCGGCGACTGGCCGGAAGCCGACGGCGCGGCCCGCGGCCGCGTCGCCCGGTACGCGTGGGGCGGCGACTACCACAAGCGGATGAAGCGCCGCGTCGTCCGCCTCGCGCGCTCGGTGCGCGAGCTCGGCCCGGGTGGCGCGTGGCTCGCCGCTGTGGACACGAAGCCGCTCCTCGAGCGCGGCTGGGCGATGCGCGCCGGGATCGGGTGGATCGGAAAGCACGCGAACCTCATCCGGCCGGGCGCCGGCTCCTGGTGCTTCCTCGGCGAGATCGTGACCGCGATCGCGATCGAACCCGACGAGCCGGCGACCGACCACTGCGGCACGTGCGCGCGCTGCATCCCCGCCTGCCCCACGGGCGCGATCGTCGCGCCGTACACACTCGACGCGCGGCGCTGCATCAGCTACCTCACGATCGAGCACCGGGGACCGATCCCGCTCGAGCTCCGTCCCCTGATCGGCACGCGGATCTTCGGCTGCGACGACTGCCAGGAGGCCTGCCCCTGGAACCGCTTCGCGACGCCGGCGGCGCACCCCGACTTCGCCGAGCGCCCGGAGCAGCAGACGCCGGAGCTGATCCCGCTCCTCGCGCTCGACGACGACGCGTTCCTCGCGCGCTTCGGCGGCACCGCGATCCGCCGCGCGGGACGGAACCGCTTCGTCCGGAACGTGGCCGTGGCGCTCGGGAATCTCGGCGACCCGCGGGCCGTCCCCGCGCTCGAGCGGGCCGCGCGCGAGGACCCGGACGCCGACGTCCGGGAGCACGCCGCCTGGGCGCTCGCGCGGATCCGGGGCGGGTGACGTCGCGGGCGGAACCCGGTATCCTCGGGGACGGTACATCGAAGGACCACGAGCCCGGCGCCCCCGCGCCGCCCGTCACGCCCCTCAGGGAGGTCGTCATCATGAAGCGAATCCTCGCCCTGCTCGCGCTTTCCCTCGCGCTCGCGCTCCCGGCACCGGCCGGCGCCGGCATGATCTCCTTCACCATGGGGAAGACGAAGGTGAACGCCTACCTGGCGCTCCCCCCGGGCGAGGGGACGCATCCCGCCCTCGTCGTGGTCCACGAGTGGTGGGGCCTGAACGACTGGGTGAAGCAGCAGGCCGACTCGCTCGCGAACCACGGGTACGTCGCGCTGGCGGTGGATCTCTACAAGGGGCAGGTCGCGAACGAGCAGACGATGGCGCACCAGCTGATGAGCGGCCTCGCGGAGGACGAGGCGGTGGACATGCTGCGCGCCGGCGCCGACTTCCTCGCCGGCCGCTCGGATGTGCGCGCGCAGGCGATCGGCGTGATCGGCTGGTGCATGGGGGGCGGCTACGCGATCCGCCTCGCCGCGGCCGACCCGAACATCCGCGCGTGCGTCGCCTATTACGGAACGCCGATCCACGACGAGAAGGCGATCGAGGGAATCCAGGCCTCGATGCTCGGCAACTTCGGCGCCGAGGACAAAGGGGTCACGCCCGAAGCCGTGAAGGCGTTCGAGGCGGCGCTCAAGAAGGCGGGCAAGAAGGTGGACTTCAAGATCTACCCGGGCGCCGGCCACGCGTTCGCCAACCCGAACAACCCGTGGGGCGGCTACCGCGAGGACGCCGCGAAGGACGCCTGGGCCCGGACGCTGGCGTTTCTCAAGACCGACCTGAAGCAGGCGTCTCTGCCGAAGGGGAAGAAGAAGTAGGCGCCGGAGCCTGCTACCTAAGTACCATCGACATTTCCTGGTAAATCGTTTAGGATTAGTAGGTTAGGAGACCGTCGAGGGGATCGGCCGGCTCCTCTCGAGCGCATCAGGGACCTCTTCGTGACCGAACGCCGCCGCAACCCGTGCGAGCTGGAGATCGACCTCTTCTGCCACGGGGTGCGGATCGACCCTTCCTGCACCCTCTTCGAGGACGCCCGCAAGCTCACCCGCACCCGAGCGGGGCTCGGCTCGGGCCTCGAACTGATCCTCCCCGGACCGCTGAAAGAGATCTGGATGAACGCCCCCGTCGAGGAGGATTTCGTCCGGACGTCGCCCTACCTGCTCGTGAAGCGGGACGGCGGCTACGCCGTGCGCGACGAGCGGAGCGCCCACGAGTACGCGGTGCGCATCCCGGTCGAGCCGGCGTGGTACACGCGCCACACGTCGCGCGGCACCGAGATGTGCAAGGTGGGCGTCCTCCAAGGGACGTACCTCGGCGTCTACATCGCCAACTCCTGCCTCTTCTGGTACTCGGACCCGCCGATGAACTGCCGCTTCTGCACGACCGGCTCGAACGTCGGCGTCAACGAGGTCGCCCAGAAGGACGTCGAGGACGTCGTGGAGGTGGCGCTCGCGGCGAAGCGCGATTCGGGCGTGACGTTCGTCCACCTGAACAGCGGGCACCAGGCGGGGCGCGACCTCGCGGTGGCCGAGCCGTACGTGCGCGCGCTCAAGGAGCGGGTCGGCGTCCTGGTCGGCGTGCAGCTCATGCCGTCGAAGGACCTGGCCGGGTACGATCGCCTGATCGATCTCGGCGTGGACCACTTCTCTTTCTGCTACGAGTTCCACAACCCGCTCTACTTCGAGCGGTACCTCCCCGGGAAGCAGCGCTGGTTCGGGCAGCAGGTCTTCTTCGACGCGCTCGAGTACACCGCGAAGCGCCTCGGCAAGGGCGCGGTCTCCGGCGAGATCATCGCCGGCGTCGAGCCGGTCGAGGACACGATTCGGGCGATCGACTACATCACGAGCGTCGGCGCCTTCCCGACCGTCTGCGTCTTCCGCCCGGTGATCGGCGCGCAGATGGAGGGTCACCCGTCGCCGAAGTACGAGGAGATGCTCGGAATCTTCAAGCACGTCTACGAGGCGTGCCGCCGGAACGGCATCCCGATCGGGGCCGCGCCGAACATCGAGGTGAGCCTCGTGGTCCAGCCCGACGACACGCGCTACCTCGCGAAGCGGAGCCTCGCGACCTGGCTGTACGAGTCGCGCCTCGCGCTCGTCCGCCGGGCCGCGCGCCCGATCTTCGCGAAGAAGATGCGCGCCGAGCCGCGCACCGTCTCGGCGTCGGCCCCGCTCGATCCCGAGCGGTCCACCCCGATCGGGAAGCCGAACGGGAACGGCGCAAACGGGGGGAATGGGGGGAACGGGCACGGCGCGCCCGCGGCGCCCCCGTGCGACGCGGCGCACGCGCCGCGGCCCCCCGCGCCGGTCGCGGCCGCCGGGCCCGACGACGCCGCGCGCCGCGAGGCGGCCATGGAGCGCGTCTTCGCGATGCTCCGCGACGCGACGTCCACGGTGGCCGGCCCCTTCGCGCTCGAGGAGCGTCCCGCGATCCTCGAGGTCGTGCCGAAGAACGTCCTCCGCGACGCGGAGAACCGCTGCCGGCTCAAGCTCTTCCGTCCCCGCGAGGACAAGGACCGCCTCTGCGCGTTCTTCTACAAGCGGAGCAACCTCTCCTGGAGCCGCGACCGCTTCTCCTACGGCGCGGTCGAGTTCCTCCCCGAGGACGTCACCTCGGCGGACTTCGAGACGTGGCTCTCGTGGCTGCGGGACGGCTTCGATCCCGCGCGCCGGCCGCCGCGTCTCCGCCGCGCCTTCCTCTACACGATCCCGGAGTAACGCCAGGGGGCACGATCCCGGCGTCACGCCCCGCGCGATGCGGTAGACTCCCCCGCCATGCGACTGTTCGAAGTCGGCGCGGGGATCGTCTGGGACGGCACGAACGTCCTGATCGCGCGCCGGAAGGACGGCGACCATCAGGGCGGCCTCTGGGAGTTCCCCGGCGGGAAGCGCCGTCCCCAGGAATCGATCGAGTCGTGTCTAAGGCGCGAGATGATGGAGGAGATCGCGCTCGACGTCACGGTCGGGCGCCTCTGGCGCGCGCTGACCCACGTCTACGCCGATCGTCGCGTCAGCCTCTACTTCCATTACTGCGCCGCGCGCGGCGGCACGCCGCGCCCGATCGAGTGCGCCGAGATCCGCTGGGTCCGCCCCGACGCGCTCCTTTCGCTCCCCTTCGTCGAAGGCGACCTGCTCGTCCTCCCCGACCTGGCCCGTGACCTCGCCGCCGGAGCCGTTTGAGATCGAGGGGGCCGACGGCGGCCCCCTCCGCGGCGACTGGTACGAGCCGGGACGCGGCCGTCGCGCCGCCGACGCGCCGAGCCTCGCGGGGGCGCCGCCCGCCGACCTCTCCCCCGCCGCGGTCGTCCTCTGCCACGGGTTCCGCGCGTACAAGGACTGGGGGTTCCTGCCGCCCCTCGCCGCGCGCCTTGCGGAGGAGGGGCTCGCGGCCGTCACGTTCTCCTTCTCGGGGTCAGGCGTCTCGGGCCCGGACGGCGCGTTCGACGAGCCGGAGCGGTTCCGGCGGAACACGTACGCCGCGGAGCTGACCGATCTCGCGCGCGTGCTCGACTGGGCCGAGGGGCGCCTCGGAGCGCGGGCGCCGGCTCGCGCACCGGCCCGGTTCGGGCTCGCGGGCCACAGCCGCGGCGGCGCGATCGCGATCCTCCACGCCGCGCACGACCCGCGCGTCCGCTGCGTCGCGACGCTCGCGGCGCCCTCCGCCATCATGGTCTGGCCCGACGATCACTGGGAGGCGTGGCGGCGCGGCGAGCCGGCGCGCGTCTACGACTTCCGAACGCGGAGCCACCTTCTCCTCGGACCCGAGATCCTCGGGGACATCGAGGAACACCGCGCGCGGTACGACGTCGCGTCGGCCGTGCGTGCGCTCGCGGCGCCGCTCCTCGTGGTGCAGGGGGATCGGGACCAGGCGGTGCCGGAAGCGGAGGGGCGGACCCTCGCGGGCTACGGGACGTCCGCCGCGACCGAGTACCGGCGGATCGAGGGGGCCGGCCATTCGTTCCAGGCCGGAGACAGGGTCCGCCGCACCCCGGCCGCGCTCCTCGACATGCTCGAGGCGGTCGCGGCCTGGATGCGGCGGTGGCTCGCGTCCCCCCGCTGGGAATGACGCGACGGGGCGCTCGCGGCCCTCGCCGCGGCGCCGTCCGGACGCCGGCGCCCGCTACTTCGCGGGCGGGGCGGCCTTCTTCTCGCCCGGCATCGGCGGTCGCACGTAGCCCTCGATCGAGAGCGAGATCTCGACGTCGTCGCCGAGGAGCGTTCCGCCCTGGTCGAGGTTCCGGTTCCAGACGATGTCGAAGTCCTTCCGGTCGATCGTGGTGGTCGCCTCGAATCCGACGCGATCCTCGCCCATCGGCCCCTTCCCCGACCCCAGGAAGGAGACGTCGAGCGTCACCGGCTTGGTGATCCCGTGCATGGTGAGGTTCCCCTCGACCATGAGCTTCTTGTCGGCTCCCGTCGAGACCTTCGTGCTCTCGAACGTGATCGTCGGGTACTTCGCCACGTCGAAGAAGTCGTCGCTCCGGAGGTCCTTGTCGCGCGTCTCGTTGTTGGTCGTGACGCTCGACGCGTCGATTTCGGCCCGGACGGACGAGGCCGCGGGATTCGCCGGATCGTAGATCACGGCGCCGGAGAACTTCGCGAACGAGCCGTGCACCTTGCTGAAAAGGTGGCGGATGCTGAAGGCGACGGTGGAGTGGTTCACGTCGATGGTCCACGTGGCGGGCGCCGCCTGGGCGACCGAGCCCGCGGCGAGGACGAGGCCGGCGAGGACCGCGGCGGCCGTGAGACGCTGGGAACGGGGCATTCCGTGTTCCTCCGCTAGAGGTCGATCGCGCCGGCGGGGCCCGAAGCGCCCCACCGCGCGGGTCCGGGCGGGGTTGATCGGCCGGGCCGGTTTGCCTACTATCCTACGGACCCGCCTTTGGATGCGCGGTTTTCCGCGTCGGTGCGACGCGCCGACGGGGGATCGTAGGCATCTAAACCCGTACGAAGGACGACTTGTTCCATGACCGACACTGAACCGCGCCACCTCATCATCCTGGGCTCCGGAGCCGCCGGCCTCACCGCGGCCATCTACGCCGCGCGCGCCGAGTTGGCGCCCCTCGTCTTCGAGGGCGTCCAGCCCGGCGGGCAGCTCACGATCACCACGGACGTCGAGAACTACCCCGGGTTCAAGGACGGCATCATGGGCCCGGCGCTGATGGCCGAGATGCGCGCGCAGGCCGCGCGCTTCGGCACCGAGTTCGTCCAGGCGAACGCCGAGTCCGTGGACGTCTCGAAGCGCCCCTTCACGGTCGTCGCCGACGGGAAGACGTACCGCGCCGAGGCGCTGATCATCGCGACCGGCGCGTCGGCCAAGCTGCTCGACCTCCCGAGCGAGGCGAAGCTGATGGGACACGGCGTCTCGGCGTGCGCCACGTGCGACGGCTTCTTCTTCAAGGGGAAGCGGATCCTGGTCGTCGGAGGCGGCGACACCGCGATGGAGGAGGCGACGTTCCTCACGAAGTTCGCGTCGCACGTCACGATCGTCCACCGGCGCGACCAGCTCCGCGCCTCGAAGATCATGCAGGAGCGCGCGCGGGCGAACCCGAAGATCTCCTTCCTCTGGAACGCGGAGGTCGTCGAGGTGCTCGACGTCGCGCGCGGCGCGGTCACCGCGGTGAAGATCCGAAACACGAAGACCGGCGCGGTCTCGGTCCAGGAGACCGACGGCCTCTTCATCGGCATCGGGCACCAGCCGAACACGAAGCTCTTCGCCGGACAGATCGACCTCCATCCGAACGGCTACGTGAAGACGCACGACGGGACGAGGACGAGCGTGCCGGGCGTCTTCGCGGCGGGCGACGTCCAGGACCACGTCTATCGCCAGGCGATCACGGCCGCGGGTACCGGCTGCATGGCCGCGCTCGACGCCGAGCGGTGGCTCGCGGAGCAGGCGCACGGCGGCGCGGGCGCGTCCGCGGCGCCGGAGAAGGCGAAGGCGAAGGACACCGCGAAGGCGTCCACCGCGTGAGCGAGACGCGCGACGTCCTCGAGGTCGACGTCCTCTTCGTCGGCGGCGGCCCCGCGGGGCTCGCCGGCGCGCTCCGGTTGACGCAGCTCGTGGCGCGCGCGAACGAGGAGGCGGCCGCGAAGGGCGGGACGGGGCCCGGCGAGGTCTCGATCGCCGTCCTCGAGAAGGCCTCCGAGATCGGCGCGCACGGGATCTCCGGCTGCGTGCTCGATCCCCGGTCGCTCCGCGAGCTCCTCCCCGAATACCGCGCGCAGGGCGCCCCGATCGAGGCCGACGTCGCGTCCGACGACCTCTACTTCCTCACGAAGTCGGGACGGTTCCGCTTCCCGATCCTCCCCCCGCCGCTCCAGAACCACGGGAACCACGTGGTCTCGCTCGGCGACCTCGAGCGCTGGCTCGGCGGACTGGTCGAGGCGGCGGGCGCGTACGTGCTCCCGAACATGGCGGCCGTCGAGGGGCTCTTCGAGGGGGACGCGATGGTCGGCGTGCGGACCGGCGACAAGGGGATCGACCGCCACGGGAACCGGAAGCCGAACTTCGAGCCGGGCGCCGACGTCCGCGCGAAGGTCACGGTGCTCTGCGAGGGCGTCCGCGGCTCCCTGACGAAGCTCCTCGCGCCGAAGCTCCGGCTCGACGAGGGGCGCCCGCCCCAGATCTACGCGACCGGCATCAAGGAGGTCTGGCAGATGCCGGCGGGGCGCGTGCCGAAGGGGCGCGTGATCCACAGCATGGGGTGGCCGCTCGACGCCGCGACGTTCGGCGGCGGCTTCGTCTACGGCATGGACCACGACCGCTGGGCCGTCGGCTTCGTCGTCGGCCTCGACTACCACGATCCGCGCACCGATCCGCACGGCCTCTTCCAGCGCTTCAAGGGCCACCCGATGGTGGCGGCGCTCCTCGAAGGCGGATCGATCCTCTCCTACGGCGCGAAAGCGATCCCGGAGGGGGGCTACTACTCGATGCCGCGCCTGTCGTGGGACGGCGGGATGCTCTGCGGCGACGCGGCGGCGTTCCTGAACTCCCAGCGCCTGAAGGGCGTCCACCTCGCGATCAAGTCGGGGATGCTCGCCGCGGAGACCGCGTTCGACGCGCTCCGCGCGGGACGGTTCGACGCCGCGACGCTCGGCGCGTACGACCGCCGCGTGAGGGACTCGTGGATCGAGTCGGAGCTCCGCGGCGTGCGGAACTTCCACCAGGGCTTCGAGCGCGGGCTCTGGGCGGGGATGCTCGACACCGGGCTCCAGCTCGTGACCGGCGGCCTCGGGTTCGGCGAGCGGAAGACGTGGAAGGCGGGGTTCGCGCACATGAAGACGCTCGCCGCGGAAGGCGTGGCGCCGGTGGCGCTCGAGGAGACGCAGCGGCGGTACGACAACGAGCGGACGTTCACGAAGGTGAACGACGTCTACCACTCGGGCACGAAGCACGACGAGGACCAGCCGGCCCATCTCCTGGTCGCCGACACGACGATCTGCGCCACGCGCTGCAGGGAGGAGTACGGGAACCCCTGCCAGCACTTCTGTCCGGCGAACGTCTACGAGATGGTCCCCGACGGCGAGGGCGGCGGCCTCAAGCTCAAGCTGAACCCGTCGAACTGCGTCCACTGCAAGACGTGCGACATCGCCGACCCCTACCAGATCATCACGTGGGTCCCGCCCGAAGGGGGCGGCGGCCCGAACTACCAGCACCTCTAGTCCGGGTGGGGCGCGGGACGGCTCAGTAGCGCGGAACGGACGGGTCGATCAGCTCGGACCAGGCCTCGATCCCGCCGGTCATGCTCCGGACCTTGCGGAATCCGGCTTCCCAGAGCACGAGACAGGCATCCACGCTCCGGTCGCCGACGTGGCAGTAGACGATCGTCTCGGTTCCCGGATCGAGCTCCCCGATCCGCGCGGGGAGATCCTCGAGGGGGATGTGGATCGCCCCCTCGAGGTGCGCCCGCTCCCACTCCCAGTCGTCGCGGACGTCGAGGAGGACGAACTCCTCCCTCGTCTGCGACATCTCGTCGACGATCTCGGGCGAGATCTCGAATTCCTGGAAGTGGTCGCGCATCCGGCTCCCTAGAGCTCGCGCTCCCGCCGCTCGCGCGCGCGGAGCCACAGAAAGTACGCGATCCAGAGGACCGCCACGAACACGTAGGCGACGATGGCGTACGTCATGCGCCGGCCCTCCCCTCCGCGCCGCCGCGGGCGCCGGCGAGATCCCGCTCGAGCGCCTCCTCCCGGATCCACTCGAGGCGGAGCCGCGTCAGGAGCGCGGCGAAGAAGAAGACCATCCACGCGACCATCGAGAGGAGGAGCGTGGTCCGCATCTCCCCGACCATGGTCACGTTTCGGGGGTGCAGCGAACCGCGCCACCACTGGATCGACATCCAGACGACCGGAAGGTTCACGAAGAGGACGATGCCGAGGATCGAGGAGACCGTGCGCTTCGACGTCGACCGCACGGAGGAGCGGACGACATGGTAGCCGGCGTAGAGGATCCAGAGAATGAGGAACGTCGTGAGCCGCGGCTCCCACGTCCACCACGTGTTCCAGGCCGACCGCGCCCAGAGCGGCCCGGTGACCATGACGACCGTGGCGAAGACCATGCCGAGCTCGCACGAGGAGGCGGCGATCGCGTCCCACGCCCACTGCTTCGTCATCAGGTAGGCGATCGACGCGGCGAACGTCAGCCCGAACGCGAGGAGCGTCATCGTCGCGCTCGGCACGTGCACGTACACGATCTTCTGCACGATGCCCATCTGCACCTCGATCGGCGCATACCGCACGATCGCGCCGAGCGAGGCGGCGAGCAGGATCGCGGCGAGCGCCCAGAGCGCCCGCGCGGCTCCCGTCCACCACCGCGGAATCGTCGTGTTCACTCCGTCGCCTCCTGGATGAGTTCGTAGAGGAAGGCCGCCAGCGCGAGCCCGAGCACGTCCGCCACCGCCATCACCTTGATCCAGTCGCGGACCGGATCGACCGTGCCCTCGGCCCAGAGCGCGTGCGTCAGCTTGACCGCGCCGATCCAGAGCGGAACGAGGGACGGGAAGAGAAGCACCGAGAGGAGGAGCTCCCGGGCCTTCAGGCCCCGGGCCAGCGCGGCGAAGAGCGTGCCCCACGCAGCATATCCGATCAGTCCGAGCGCGGCAACGCCGAGCACCCCCGGGAGCACGCGGAGGTCGCCGACGTCGAAGAAGATCGACGCGATCGGGAGCACGAGCACGAAGACGCCACCGAGCAGGATGAAGTTCGCGAGCGTCTTTCCGAGATAGAGCGCGTACGGGTCGGCGCCGGTCAGGCGGAGCGCGTCGCCGCCGCCCGACTCCCCCTCCAGGTCGAGCGAGCGGGTGAGGCCGAGGACGCCGGCGAAGAAGAGGGCCGCCCAGAGGGTGGCGCTCGCCTCCCGTGCGGGATCCTTGAAGATCGGCCCGAACGCGACGCTCAGGATGAGGACCAGGGACGCGCTGAAGAGGAGGAGCGTCGCGACGAAGCGCGCGTCCCGGGCGTGGAGCCGGAGGTCCTTCAGCGTGACGGCGAGGAGGGTCACGCGCCGCGCTCCACGACCCGCCCCTCCTCCATGCGGCAGAGCCGCGTGCGGAGGGCGCCGAGGCGTTCGGTGTCGTGCGAGATCACGAGGGTGGCGGCCCCGTCCGCCTTCGCCTCGGTCAGCATCGCGTTCAGGGTCGCCGACCCCTCGTCGTCGAGCCCCGCGTACGGCTCGTCGAGGACGAGGAGCCGCGGCGCGGCGAGGAACGCGCGCGAGAGCGCGACCCGCTGGAGCATCCCCCGGGAGAACCGCTCGATCGGCGTCCGCGCGAACTCGGAGAGCCGGAACCGGTCGAGGAGCCCGAGCGCGCGCCGCTCCGGGTCACGCACGCCGGCCAGGCGCCCGAAGAACGCGAGGTTCTCGAGGGGCGAGAGGCCGAGGTAGAGGAGCGGGCGGTGGGAGGCGAAGCCGATGCGGCGGCGGGCGGCCTGGCGCCGCTTCTCGAGCGGCTCGCCCTCGAACCGGATCGAGCCGCGGTCGGGCTGGAGGAGCGTCGCGACGATCTGCGCGAACGTCGTCTTCCCCGAGCCGTTCGCGCCCATCAGGAGCACGATCTCGCCCGGGTCGAGGGCGAGCGAGGCGTCGCGGAGCACCCACCGGCGCTCGAACCGCTTCTGGACCGATTCGGCGCGGAGGATCACCGCGTCCGGTCAGCGCGTCCCGGTGCGCGGCTCGTGGCTCAGGATCGTCTCGAGCCGCCGCTTCAGGTTGCCGCGGACGAGCGCGTGGCTCTCCTTCGAGATCTCGCCCCGCTCCACGCCCTGATCGAGCGCCGCGATCAGGTAGACGTACGTCTCGGCGAGATCGTCGTCCGGCCCCTTCCCTCCCGGCGCGGCCGCGGCGACCGGCGTCGGCGCGATGCGCGCGGGCGCGGGCCGCCCCGGCGCCCCGGGGCCGGCGGGCGAGCCGGGGCCCGGCGCCTCCGTCTCGGGGCCGGCGAAGCCGGGCGCGGTGGCGTCGGGCGCGAACGCGGCGCCGGCGAGCGCGCGCTTCTCCTCGAGGCGACGCCGCCCGAGGCGGCTCGCCACGAAGATCACGATGACGATCAGGATCGGTGCCGCGAGCCACGGATAGATCGCGGGATTCGAGAAGAAGCCGGCGCCGTTCACGCGGATCGAGACCTCGCTCCCGACCGGGAGGTCGGAGGCGGTGTAGAGCGTGAACGTCCGCCCCCCCTGCTCGCGGGAGCCGGCGTTCGTGAGCTGCGGCGACTCGAGGTGGAGCTTCGGATCGTCGAGCATCACCTCGAAGGAGTGCGTCGGGAAGTAGACCCGGTGCGAGAGATCCATCCGCGCCGAGTTCGGGACCACGTACGAGAACGAGAACGGCCGCTGCCCGGGCGGGATCGGCCGGAGCGACGTCAGCTCGCGGCCCTGGACGTGGACGGTCTGGTCGTCGGCGCCCATGCCCGGCTCGAAGTCCTTGATCGCGGCGGGCAGGCCGACGCGCGCGCCCGACGCCTCGGCGTGGTTGATCCCGACGCCGAGATAGGCCGTGTTCGCGCCGTTCTGGAAGACCAGGATCTCGGTGACGTGCAGCCCGTCGTCCTTCTTCTCGACGATGATGTGCTCGTTCGAGACGTGGACGGCGTCGAAGTCCTTCCCGACGTCGTAGATCGTCAGGTTCTGCGTCGCGGACTTCGTCGGTCCGGAGACGTCGAGCGGACCCTCGGTGTAGAACGCCCCCTCGTACTCGGTCGAGAGGTAGTACTCGATGTCGCTCCCCTCGGTCAGGTTCGGGAACGAGAACGAGCCGTCCTTCCCGCTCGACACCGTCTTCCCCGGCAATTCGCGGTCGCCGCGGATCAGGTGAATCGAGACCGGGACGCCCGGGGCCGGCGTGTCGTTCGGGCCCTTGAGCACGCGGCCGCTGATCGTCGCGGCCGAAGCGCCGCCCGGGACCGCGCCGAGGAGCGCCGCCGCGACCACGGCCGCGGCCGCCGCGCGGAGCGCGCCGGGCCACGCCATCGCGATCCGCGGTCCGCCGCTCACGACCGCTCCGCCGTCGCGCCCGGCTTCCGGGTGCGCTTGAACTCCTCGATCATCCGTTCCACGCGATCTCCCCCCGGGATCACCCTCGGCCGCTCGCGCCGGGCGCCCGGGGCCACGCCGAGACGCTCCTCCTCCGCGAGGACCGCCAGGACCTCGTTCATGGTCTCGTCGCGCATGCGCACGTGGTCGTCCGCCGACATCTTGCCGGCGTCCCTGTCGAAGTCCAGCTCCAGGAGCTGGCTGTAGAGTCGGGTCTTCCGCTCGAGGATCGAGCGGCGAAGGTCGGCGTCGGGCGCCTCCTGCTCGCTCCGCTGCCCCCGGTAGAGGAGGAGCGGCGAGAGGACGAAGAGGGCCACGGCCGCGGCGAGGCAGATCTGCGCCACCAAGGTCATCGGTTCGGCTCCGGCTCTATTCGCGCAGGCGGCGTAGCTCGGCCTCCGCCCGCGCGCGGAGCGAGGCCAGCTCCTCCTCGGCGGAAGCGTGCGGCCCGGCGCCCGGGACGCCCGCGAGGGCCGCTCCCGCCGCGTCGGGGGACCGGCGCTTCACCCACCGGAGGAGGATGAACGTGGCGATGAGGAATCCGATCAGCGTGGCGACGAACGGCGCGACCCAGACCACGAGGTTGAACCCCTTCGCCTTCGGCGCGCCGAGGATCACCTCGCCGTACTGCGCGACGAGGGCGGTCTCGATCTGGTCCTTCGTCTTCCCCGACCGCACCTCGCGCTCGATGTCGGCGCGCATCGCCTTCGCCGTCTCGCAGGTGCATCCGGTCAGGATCTCGCCGCACGAGCAGGGGCAGATGATCCCGTTCGTGATCGCGCGGACCGCGTCCTTCGTGTTCGCGCCGGCCATCGGCGCGGCGGCGAGCCGGGACGCGGGGAGCACCAAGGCGAGCAGGAGGCCGGCCGCGGCGAGGAACGACCGGGCGCCGGGGCGGAGCCGGATCATGCGGCGAGCTTCTCCTCCCGCTTCAGGCGCATCCGGTCGGCGAGCGAGATCAGCGTGCCGAACAGCATCACGAGGCCGCCCGCCCAGATGAAGCTGACGAGCGGGTTGATGTACGCCTGGATGGAGGCGGTGCCGTCCTCGTTCACGCCGCCGAGGATCATGTAGAGATCGGCGCCCGGCGTGGTGCGGAGCGCGACCTCGGTCATCGGCTGCTGCGACTTGAAGTACATCGCCTTGGCCGGGTGGACCTGCCCCAGGGACCTCGAGCCCCGCTTCACGTCGAGGATCGCGCGGGTCTCTTGCGCGTTGGCGACGTTCTTCGTCTCGAGGCCGCGGAGCGTCAGGTCGTAGCCGCCGATCGAGAGCGACTCGCCGGTCTTGAGCGGCGCGTGCGCCTCCTTCTGGAAGACGGTGGAGCCGAGCACGCCGACGAAGATCATGACCATGCCGAAATGGACGATGTAGCCGCCGTAGCGGCGCTTGTTCTTCTGGACCAGGCTCACGACCGCCATCGCGCCGCGGGCCTCCGCGACGTCCTTCCGCGCCTGGATGCCGCGCGCGAACTCCATGACGATCGTCGCGATCACGAACGCCGCGCCGAAGACGCAGAGGACCGGGTAGAGCCCCTGGACGCCGAGCGGCAGGCTGACCAGCGTGGCGAGCACGCCGACGGCCAGCGGGATCACGAAGTTCCGCCGGAGGACCGAGGAGGTCGCCCGCTTCCAGGAGAGCACCGGTCCGGCGCCGGTCAGGAGGAGGAGCGCCAGCGCGATCGGCACGTTCACGCGGTTGAAGAACGGGGCCGAGACCGAGATCTTGGAGCCGGTCACCGCCTCGCTGACCACCGGGAAGACGGTCCCGAGGAACGTCGCGAACGTGAGTGCCACGAAGAGCACGTTGTTGAAGAGGAAGGAGCCCTCGCGACTCACCACCGCGTCGAGCTGGTTCTCCGACTCGAGCAGCGCCTTCCGGTAGAGGATCAGCGCGGCGGCGATCGTGCTCGAGATCAGGATGAAGCCCATGAACCAGGGCCCGATGTTCGACTCGGCGAACGAATGGACCGACGTGAGCACGCCGGAGCGCGTCAGGAACGTCCCGAAGATGGAGAGCTCGAACGTGAGCACGATCAGCACCACGTTCCAGGTCTTCAGCATGCCGCGCCGCTGCTCGATCATGACGGAGTGGAGGAACGCCGTGCCCACGAGCCACGGCATCAGCGACGCGTTCTCGACCGGGTCCCAGCCCCAGTACCCGCCCCATCCCAGCTCGATGTACGCCCAGCGCGCGCCGAGCAGGATCCCGAAGCCGAGGAACATCCAGCAGA
>JBLMXB010000118.1:0-17482 GCA_050257555.1 Hyphomicrobiales bacterium
CTCTATCTCTTCGTGCTCCTGATCCTGATCCAGGTCCTGGGGAACACGCTCACGGCCGTCGGGGCGTTCGACACGCCGCTCCTGATCACCCCGGGGATCACCGCGGTCGCCGTCGCGAACCAGACCACGTTCCTCCTCTGCCTCCTCCTCCTCTTCTACACCGTGGAGTCGCTGGAGCGGGAGCGGGCGAACGGTTTCGCGTCGGTCCTCTACGCGACGCCGATCCGCACCGGCGCGTTCCTCCTCGGCAAGTCGCTCGCGACGAGCCTGATCGCCGTCGTCGTGCTCGCGGCGTCGCTCCTCGGCTGCGCGATCGCGCTGGGGGTGCAGGGACGGGTGCCGTTCTCGTTCACGCCGTACGTCCTCGTCTGGGGCCTCCTCCTCGTGCCGACCGTGCTGGTCTGGACGACGTTCGTGGCCGCGCTCTACGCCGCCGTCGGGAACCGCTACGCCGCGTACGGTGGAGGGCTCGCGGCGCTCGCGTTCACCGGCTACCGGCTCCTCAGCGGCAAGCTGAGCTGGGCGGGCAACTGGCCGCTCTGGGGCGCGTACCGCTGGAGCGACCTCGGCTTCTTCGAGGCCGACCGCGCCGCGCTCGTCCTGAACCGGATCATGGTCGTGTCGGCGGCCGTCTTCTTCACGATCGTCGCGGTGCGGCTCTTCGGCCGCCGCGGCGGCGACGGCGTCCGAACCGTGCACCGGCTCGCCCCGGGCGCGCTCGCGCGCACGGGCCTCGGGCTCCTCCCCGCGGCGGCGGTGCCGCTCGGCTGCTGCGTCGCGCTGGCCGTGATGGTGAGCCAGGGCACGGAGGGCGGCGCGGCCAAGAAGGCGGCGAAGGACTACTGGGCGAAGAACCTCAAGACGTACCTCGACGCGCCGCTCCCGGACGTCGCGCGCGCGGACATCGCGCTCCGGGTCGACCCCGCGCGCCACTGGATCCAGAGCCGCGGAACGCTCACGCTCGTGAATCCGCTCGACACGACCCTCGCGCGGATTCCGGTGTCCGGCGGGTTCTTCTGGCGCCACGTCGCGTGGACGATGAACGGAGACTCGACGAAGCCCGAGGACCGCTCTCACCTCTTCGTCTTCACGCCGCCGCGGCCGCTCGCCAAGGGGGACAGCGTCGTCATCGGCTGGTCCTTCGACGGGCGGCTCCCGGACGGCGTCTCGAAGAACGGAAGCTCGAACCGCGACGAGTTCATCCTGCCGTCGGGCGTGGTCCTGACGGCGTTCACGCCGTCCTTCATGCCGGTGCTCGGCTTCATGGAGGGCGTCGGCGAGACGAAGGACAACAAGACCGAGCGCCGGACGTACGCCCGCGGCTACTGGAAGGGGATCACGCGCGCGGGGTACGGGGCGACCGCGTGGTTCCCGGCGCGGATCGCGGTGACCGGCCCCGCCGCGTACACGCTCAACTCGGTCGGGATCTGCACGGACAATACGGTGAAGGACGGCTGGCGGACGCAGGTGTGGCAGACCGACCACCCGGTCAAGATCCTGAACGTGGTCTGCGGCCGCTGGAAGGAGCGGGACGGCCAGGGGACGCGGCTCTTCTACGACCCGAGCCACCCCTTCAACGTGGCGGAGATGTCGGCGACGCTCGACGCCGCGCGGCGCTGGTACTCGGCGTGGTTCCTCCCGTACCCGTGGCGCGAGCTCAAGCTGTCGGAGTTCCCGGCGCTGGCCGGCTACGCGCAGGGCTTCGGGACGAACATCACGTTCAGCGAGAACATCGGCTTCCTGACGAAGAACGACGAGAAGCGGGACGCCACGTTCCTCGTGACCGCCCACGAGTCGGCGCACCAGTGGTGGGGGAACATCCTGACGCCGGCGAACGGGCCCGGCGCGGACCTCCTGAGCGAGGGGATGGCGCACTTCTCGACGATGCTCCTCTTCGAGAAGATGCGCGGCGAGCGCGCCCGCATGGAGTTCGCGAAGGGCCTCGAGGCGCACTACGCGGACAACCGGAGACCCGACGACGAGCGCGCGATGTACGACATCGACGAGTCGCGCGACTCCGATCAGACGGTCCTCTACGACCGAGGCGGCTGGGTCTTCTGGATGCTCTACGACTACCTGGGCCACGACCGGGCGCTCGAGGCGTATCGGGCCTTCATCCGCGACTGGAGCGTGAGCCGCGACCATCCCGCGCTCCAGGACCTGATCGCCGCGCTCCGTCCCTACGCCGCCGACCCGGCGGCGTACGACCGGTTCGTGAAGCAGTGGTGCGAGGACCGGGTCGTGCCCGAGTACCGGTTCGAGGGCGCGAAGAAGACGCGGAACGGATCGGGCTGGCTCGTGACCGCGACCCTCGCGAACCTGGGAACCGGCGCGATGCCGGTCGAGGTGGCCGCGACGGCGGGAGACCGCTGGGAGAAGGCGAAGCGGGGGGGCGAGACGAAGCCGGCCGTCCCGAATCCCGGCTACCGGGAGGCCCGCGAAACGATCGTCGTCGGGTCCGGGGAATCGAAGCAGGTCACGATCCGCTGCGCCTTCGAGCCGAAGCAGCTCGTGGCGGACCCCGACGTGCTCATCCTACAATTGCGGCGGAAGCAGGCGGTCGCGTCGCTCTGATCCGGGCGCCGGCCGCCTGGCGGAGGGCATCGTGAGCCTGGAGGAGCTCCGCCGGAGACTGGCGGACATCGATCGGGACATCGTCGCGCAGCTGGCCCGGCGCCGCGAGACGGCGGTGGCGATCGGCGAGGAGAAGCGTCGCGCCGCCCTCTCGACGCGCGACTTCGCGCAAGAGCGGGAGGTGGTCCAACGCGCCCGCGCCTTCGCGTCGGCGGAGGGCGTCCCGCCCGACCTCGCCGAGACCGTGCTGCTCCTCCTCATCCGCTCCTCGCTCGCCACCCAGGAGCAGGAGCGTGTGGCGGCGGCAGCGGCGGGCACGGGGCGCCGCGTGCTGGTGGTCGGCGGCGCGGGCCGGATGGGGCGGTGGATGGCCCGGTTCCTCGCGGCGCAGGGTTTCGCGGTCGAGGTCGCGGATCCGGCCCCCGCGTCCGATGACCTGCCACGCCGTGGCTCATGGACGGATGGCCCGATCGATCACGATTTCGTCGTCCTGGCGACGCCGCTCCGAGCTACGGCCGCGATCCTCTCGTCCCTCGCGGAGCGGCGGCCGCCCGGGATCGTCTTCGACATCGCGTCGCTGAAGTCGCCGCTCCGGGCGGGATTCGAGGCGGTTCGTGCGTCCGGCGTCCGGGCGACGTCGATCCATCCGATGTTCGGACCCGCCACCGAGCTGTTGTCGGGACGGCGCGTCGTGTTCGTGGATCTGGGCGCGCCCGAGGCGACGAAGGCGGTCCGGGAGATGTTCGCGCCCACGATGGCCACCCTCGTCGACATGACGCTCGAGGAGCACGACCGGCTGATCGCGACCGTGCTCGGCCTCTCGCACGCGCTCAACATCTCGTTCTTCACCGCGCTCGCGGAGAGCGGGGAGGCCGCGTCCCGCCTCGCGGGCGTCTCGAGCACGACGTTCGACGGCCAGCTCGCCCTCGCCGGAGCGGTCGCCTCCGAGAATCCCCATCTCTACTTCGAGATCCAATCGCTGAACGAGTTCGGCGGCGAGGCGCTCGACGGCCTCGCGAACGCGGTCGAACGCCTCCGGCGCGCCGTCCGAACGGCCGACGAGGCCGAATTCGTGCGCCTGATGGAACGCGGCCGCGTGTACCTCCGCGGACTCCGCGGCGATCCTCCGCCCGACATCCCCGCCTAGGCCGGGAACCCGTTTCCGCTGCTCGAGTTCGAGCCGGGCATCGAACCCTCGACAGACCCCCCGCATATCTGATATAAACCGAAGGTTTTGCGGGGGTTTTCCACATCTGCCGGGCGATGAAGCGTCTGCACCCCCCAGGCGGCCAACCCCACGGACAGCTCTAGCTCGAAGTGAGGTCGAAATGACGTTGATGCGGCAATCCAGAGGAAGGGGTCTCCTCGCGGCGTTCCTGGTCTCCTTGGTCCTCGTCGCGGCGTTCGGGGTGTTCGTCCCGGCGGCGCTCGCCCAGGAAGGCGGCAGCCACGGGGGCGGAGAGGCCAATCTCACGCTCCCCGATCTCCACGGCGTGACGTTCGCGGGGGGGATCGACGGTCACACGCTCCTCCTGTTCGGGCTCCTGGTCTGCGCCCTGGGCTGGGCCTTCGGTCTCGTCGTCTACGCCCAGCTGAAGAAACTCCCGGTGCACAAGGCCATGCTCGAGATCTCGGAGCTGATCTACGAGACCTGCAAGACGTACCTCCTCCAGCAGGGGAAGCTCCTCCTCGTCCTCTGGGTCTTCATCAGCGCCATCGTCCTCGTCTACTTCGGCTGGCTGGCCGTGACCGGCGTCGACGCGATGGGGAACGTCCAGCGCGGCTTCCCGCCGTTCAAGGTGGCCGTGATCCTCTTCTTCAGCCTCGTCGGCATGGCGGGAAGCTACGGCGTCGCGTGGTTCGGCATCCGGATCAACACGTTCGCCAACTCGCGGACCGCGTTCGCGGCGCTGAAGGGGAAGCCGTACCCGTGCTACCAGATCCCGCTCAAGGCGGGCATGAGCATCGGGATGGCGCTCATCTCGGTCGAGCTCCTCATCATGCTCATCATCCTCCTCTTCATCCCCGGAGAGATGGCAGGGCCCTGCTTCATCGGCTTCGCGATCGGCGAGTCGCTCGGCGCCGCCGCGCTCCGAATCGCCGGCGGCATCTTCACGAAGATCGCCGACATCGGCTCCGACCTCATGAAGATCGTCTTCCGGATCAAGGAGGACGACGCGCGGAACCCCGGGGTGATCGCCGACTGCACGGGCGACAACGCCGGCGACTCGGTCGGCCCGTCGGCCGACGGATTCGAGACGTACGGCGTCACCGGCGTCGCGCTCATCACGTTCATCCTCCTCGCGGTCAGGGAGCCGCTCGTGCAGGTGCAGCTCCTCGTCTGGATCTTCGCGATGCGCGTCATGATGATGGTGGCGAGCGGCGTCTCCTACCAGGTGAACGAGGTGCTCTCGAAGGGGCAGTACGAGGGAAAGGACGAGATGGACTACGAGCACCCGCTCACGCGGCTCGTCTGGCTCACGTCCTTCATCTCGATCGCGCTCACGTACGTCGCCTCGTACATCCTGATCCCGAGCCTCGGCGACGGGAGCCTCTGGTGGAAGCTCTCCACCGTGATCACCTGCGGGACCCTGGCCGGGGCCGTCATCCCGGAGCTGGTGAAGGTCTTCACGTCCACGAACTCGCGCCACGTCGCCGAGATCGTGACGTCGTCCCGGGAGGGCGGCGCCTCGCTCAACATCCTCTCGGGATTCGTGGCGGGGAACTTCAGCGCGTACTGGATCGGCTTGGCGATCCTGGCGCTCATGGCGACGGCGTACGCCGTGAGCACGATGGGCCTCGGCGCGCTGATGATCGCGCCCGCCGTCTTCGCGTTCGGCCTCGTGGCGTTCGGCTTCCTCGGCATGGGGCCCGTGACGATCGCCGTCGACTCGTACGGACCGGTCACCGACAACGCGCAGTCGGTCTACGAGCTGTCCGTGATCGAGACGCTTCCGAACATCCAGTCGGAGCTCAAGTCGCAGTACGGGTTCGAGGCCGACTTCCCGAGGGCGAAGCACAACCTCGAAGCGAACGACGGCGCGGGGAACACGTTCAAGGCGACCGCGAAGCCGGTGCTGATCGGCACGGCCGTCGTCGGCGCCACCACCATGATCTTCTCGATCATCGTGGCACTGACCGAGGGATTGAAGCCCGAGTACGTGGCCAACCTCTCGCTCCTTCACGCGCCGTTCCTGCTCGGCCTGATCGCGGGCGGGGCGATGATCTACTGGTTCACGGGCGCCTCGACGCAGGCGGTCACGGCCGGCGCGTACAGCGCGGTCGAGTTCATCAAGAAGAACATCAAGCTCGAGGGCACGACGAAGGCGTCGGTCCAGGATTCCAAGAAGGTCGTGGAGATCTGCACGCAGTACGCGCAGAAGGGAATGTTCAACATCTTCCTCGCGGTCTTCTTCGGCACGCTCGCGTTCGCCTTCATCGAGCCGTTCTTCTTCGTCGGCTACCTGATCTCGATCGCCCTCTTCGGGCTCTACCAGGCGATCTTCATGGCCAACGCGGGCGGCGCGTGGGACAACGCGAAGAAGGTCGTGGAGGTGGACCTGAAGGAGAAGGGGACCGAGCTCCATGCCGCAACGGTCGTCGGCGACACGGTCGGCGACCCGTTCAAGGACACGTCGTCGGTGGCCCTCAATCCGGTCATCAAGTTCACGACGCTCTTCGGACTCCTGGCCGTCGAGCTGGCCGTCTCGCTCTCGCACGAGGGCGGCTCCACGCTCACGTCGGCGCTCTTCGCGGTCTTCTTCGCGATCTCGGTCGCCTTCGTCTGGCGGTCCTTCTACGCGATGCGGATCACGCGGGCCGCGAAGTAGCGGGCCGGCGCCCCGGATCGGGGCCGCCGCGTCGCCGCGGGCACCAGGGCACGGGCCGTCGGGGGAGCCCCCGGCGGTCCGTCCGCGTTCCGGAGGTATCCCATCGTAGGACTGGCGCGGGATACCCCCCGGCGGTACCTTTCCCGGCATGGCTCTGACCGAGGTCGCCGCGCCGCCGGTCGAGATCCGGGAAGTCGACACACGGGCCGCCCGCGAGGCGTTCGTCCGGCTCTCCTGGCGGCTCAACCGCGACCGCCCGCTCTGGGTGCCGCCCCTCCTCTCGGACGAGCGCCGGTTCCTGGACCCCGGGCACCCCGCCCGGAGCTACTGCGACGCCACGTTCGTGCTCGCGACCCGCGGGCGCGAGATCGTCGGCCGGATCGCGGGGATCGTGAACCGCCGCTACAACGACAAGGTCGGGAGTCGGACCGCGCGCTTCGGCCTGATCGAGTGCGTGGACGACCTCGAGACGATGCGCGCGCTCCTCGACCACGTCGAAGCGTGGGCCCGGTCGCGGGGGCTCGACCGCGTCGTCGGCCCGATGGGATACACGGACCAGGACGCCGAAGGGCTCCTGATCGACGGGTTCGAATATCCGCCCACGATCGCGACGTATTACAACCCGGAGTACACGGCCGGCCTCCTTACGGCGTGCGGCTACGGGAAGGAGGTCGGGTACGTCGTCTACCGCCTCGACGTCCCGGCCGAGCTGCCGCCCCTCTACCGGCGGATCCTCGATCGGAGCTCCGCGCGCGGGGCGTTCCGGCTGGTCGAGTTCACGAAGAAGCCGGAGCTCAAGCCGTACATCGAGCCGGTGCTCGGGCTCATGGGCGAGTCGTACGAGGGGATCTACGGCTTCGTCGCCCCGACGCCGGACGAGCGTCGCGAGCTGGCGCGCCAGTACCTGCCGCTCCTCGATCCCCGGTTCGTGAAGGTCGTGGAGAAGGACGGCGACGTCGTCGGCTTCGTCATCGGAATGCCGAACCTCGCGCCGGGTCTTCGCGCCGCGAACGGCCGGCTCTTCCCGTTCGGCTTCCTGCCGGTCCTGCGAGCGATGAAGGCGAGCCGCCAGCTCGACCTCCTTCTCGGCGGCGTCCGGGCGGACTGCCGCGGCCGCGGCGTCGACGGGATCCTCGGCGCGGCCATGATCCGCGAGGCCCAGCGCGGGGGCTACACGCTCATCGACAGCCACCACGAGTTGGAGGAGAACCGGCCGATGCGGGCCGAGTTCGAGCGGATGGGCGGCGTGGTGTACAAGCGATATCAGGTCTTCGGGAAGTCGCTGGCGGACGCCGGCGCCCGGGCGCCCGCCCGGTAGGGGAGCATCAGGAGCCAGAACAGCGCGAGCGCCACGACGTCCGCTGAAACGAGGTACCAGGGCCAGGGGCCCAGGACGTCGAGGAGGCTCGGCTCGGAAGGCTTCGCCCGCAGGTACATGTAGTTCCGGTCCCACGCCACGTCCACCAGCCCCACCACCACCGCGTACGCATTGAGAAGGAGGAACGCGCGCCAGTTCGCGCGGGGCCGCGGCCGCATTCCGTACCCGAGGGTGAGGACGAGCGCGGAGGCCACCACCATGCCGTGGAGCCCGAAGAACGAGACGCAACGCGTGTCGGGGAAGCCGACGGCGACATCGGGCGTGATCGTGGCGATCAGGGTCCCGGTCAGGCCCCAGAAGTAGAGGAGCTCGTACGCGAGCTGCTGCCGCGTGACGAGGGCGGCGATCGCGATCACGACCGCCAGGTCGCAGAGGTCGAGCGGCAGGGCCTCGATCCAGTCGATCCGCCGGATCGGGAGCGCGTCGCCGAGCGCGACGACGGCTGCGGCCACGAGGATCCCCGCGAGGCCGAGTCGAACGACGGGCGCGGCGCGGGAGGCGCGGCGAACCAGGCGCGCCGCGAGCGCCGCGAGCGCGAGCGCGACGAGGGTCAGGAAAGCGACCGTCCCGAGATGCTCGGGGCCAAAACGGACGAAGGGGTTCATCGGCAGAAACGCGGGGAGTAGAAGCGCGGCGCCGCCGGTCGGGTCCGGCTCCGTCGCGGCGCTCCGTGCTGCGGGCCTCTCCTTCGAGGGTGGCCCTGGTTGACCCGGTGGACTCTGCCGGCCGGGTGCCGAGGGCCGTGGCGTGTTCGCTAGGCCCGGTGGTTCCGGGGCGCTCGCGGGCGGGTCAGACCGCCGGCGGCGTTGCCGCTTCGCCGGTCGTTCATCCGATCTCCTCCCGGGGCGTTGGTCGAGGCGCCCTCGCTCCATCTCGTTGGATCACCGGCACGGTCCGGAGGTTCCGAAATCCGGAGCCTGAAAGCCGTTATCCCACAGCCGGTTGTACGATTCCCGGGCGCTCCTTTCGAGCCCGCGGGAGATCGTCGGCCCACCAGAAGAACTCCTCGTGGGACTCCATCCAGAGGCGGAGGCGCTCGGGCGTTCCGAGGTCGCACCATCCGAGCGTCGGCGCGCGCATCACGCGCTGCCACGTCGTCGTCCGGCTCAGGAAGTCCCGGCTGAAGTCCCACCCCGCCCGGACGGCGCATCGCTTCCCGCTCCGGTGCTCGGCCGTCAGGTCGGGGACGCTCCGCTCGAAGAGCTCGAGGAGCGGTCCGGCCGTCGCCGCGACGATCATCGCGTTCACGAGCGCGCCGCGTCGAAGGAGCGCCATGGCCTGATCGCGGGTCGGCTTCTCGACGAACGCGAGGACGCGGCGGGAATCGCTCTCCCCGTCGGCGGCCGGGACGATCCATCCGTACTCGGGGTCGGGCTCCCGGTGGGCGATTCCGAGGAGCACGAGCAGCTCGCGATGCGCGCGCGCCTCGCGACAGACGCTCGCCGCGGCCGCGCGGAATCGGGGCTCGTCGTCCACGACGTGGTCGCTCGGAAGCACCAGGACGACGGCCTCGGGGTCGCGCTCCGCGATCGCCGCGGCGGCGCGATACACGGCGTGCGCCGTGCCGCGGCACTCGCGCTGGACGATCAGGATCTCCGGCGAGAGGCCGCGGAGGTCGCGCTTCCACCACGCGCGATGGTGTGACTGGACGACCGGAACCACGCGGGCCCCCGCGGTCAGCGAGAGGCCCCGCGCGACGGCGCGGTGGAAGAGGCTCATCCCGTCGCGGAGCCGGCAGAACTGCTTGGGCACGGGCGTCCCGTCCGGCGCTCGCGTCATGGAGCGTATGCGGGACCCTTCGCCACCAGCGAGCACGACGACCCATAACCGATCCACGCGTCTCCTCCTTGGAGTGGCGGCCCGACGCCCCGCATCGGCACGCTGCAACCCGCGTGCCTCCGCGTCGGAGCGGACGGAAGGGCGGGAAGGAAGCGACGATTCGGGAGGGAGGTAGCGCCGCGAGGAAGACGGAGCGGACACGGTCGGGGTCGCTCGCCGTCCCGCGATGCGCGCTGACAGATTGTCACCGCGGCTGACAGAGTGGCATCGGTCGCGTAGCGGGGCGTCGGATCGGGGCGGGCGGAGCGCTGGCGCCCGCGCTGCGGGGATCGTATCCTCTACGGCAGTCTCGTTCTCGATCCCGTCCCGACCCGAAAGGAGCCGACGTGTCCCAGTCGATCGCCGCGCTGCGTGAATGGATGGCCACCATCTCAGACCTGAGCGAGGTCGCCAGCGTCCTGAGCTGGGATCAGCAGACGATGATGGCGCCGATGGGGGTCGCTGCGCGCTCCGATCAGCTCGCCACGCTCGCGGGAGTGATCCACGAGCGGTTCGCCTCGGACGAGACCGGCCGCCTCCTCGACCGCGCCGAGAAGGAGACGGGGGCGCTCGATCCGGATTCGGACGACGCCTGCCTCGTCCGGGTCACCCGGCGCGACTACGGCAAGGCGCGCCGCGTCCCGGCCTCGCTCCGGGCCGAGATGAGCCGCGCGTCGGCGCTGGCCCGGCCGATCTGGGCGGAGGCGCGGCGCAAGTCGGACTGGTCGATGTTCCAGCCGGAGCTCGAGAAGTCGCTCGCGCTCCGACGCCGCTACATCGAGTGCTTCGAGCCCGCCGACGAGGACTACGACATCCTGCTCGACGACTTCGAGCCGGGAATGAAGACCGCCGACGTCCGCGCGATCTTCGCCGAGCTGAGCCGGGGGCTGGTGCCGCTCGTGGCGGAAGTGCTCCGGAGCGGGGAAACGGTCCGGGCATCGTTCCTCGACGGTCCCTTCCCGCTGGACGCCCAGCGCGCGGCCGAGCGGGAGATCCTCGAGGCGTACGGGTTCACCCGGGAATCGTGGCGGCTCGACGATACCGTCCACCCGTTCGCGTCCCGGTCGGGCCCGGACGACATCCGGATCACCACGCGGCACGCGCCCGACTCGATCCACTCGCTCTTCTCCTGCATGCACGAGTTCGGGCACGGGCTCTACGAGCACCAGGTCGACCGCGCGCTCCGGAGGACGCCCCTCGGGCGGGGCGCCTCCCTCGCGATCCACGAGTCACAGAGCCGCCTCTGGGAGAACCAGGTGGGACGGAGCCGCGCCTTCTGGCGGCGGTTCTACCCGGGCCTACGCGCACGGTTCCCCGAGGTGTTCCGCTCGGTGGAGGTGGAGGAGTTCTATCGCGCGGCGAACCGCGTGGCGCCGACCTTCATCCGCGTCGACTCCGACGAAGCGACGTACAACCTCCACATCATTCTTCGATTCGAGATGGAGCAGGGGATGATCACGGGAGCGATCCCCGCCCGCGACGTTCCCGACGCGTGGAACGCGAAGGTGAAGGAGTACTTGGGACTGGACGTGCCCGACGCGGCCCGCGGCGCGCTCCAGGACATCCATTGGAGCCAGGGATCGATCGGGTACTTCTCGACGTACGCGCTCGGGAACGTCGTGGCGGCGCAGATCTGGGAGCGCCTGCGCGCGGATCTGCCCGACCTCGACGCCTCGATCGAGGCGGGCGACTTCGCGCCGCTCCGCGCCTGGCTCCGGGATCGGATCCACCGCCACGGGCGGAAGTTCGCCCCGCGCGATCTGGTGCGCCGCGTCACGGGGTCGGATCTCGATCCCAAGCCGCTCCTCGCCTACCTCCGGGGCAAGCTCGGCGAGATCTACGGCCTCGCACCGGCGCGCTGAGCGGCAGGCGCGCTGAGGCGCCTTCCCTCGCGGGGCCGCCGGTCGGTGGCGGTCCCGCGGCGCGTCCCTATCCGCCGAGGATCCCCGCGACCGTCAGGAGCGCGATCGCCACGCCCATCAGGCTCTCCCCGGCGATGATCCCCGAGGCGACCGGCACGGTGTACTCCTCGTGCACGGCGGGCTTCCGCTTGGAGAGCGCGAGCGCCGCGAGGGCGCCCAGGAACATCATCACGGAGTTGTAGCCGTTGATCGTGAACGCGATCCCGAGGCCGGTGGCGGCCGGGATGTACTTCCGCTTGCTCGGGAACCACATCTCGAGGAGCGGGAGGAGGATCCCGACGAGGGAGCCGACGACGAGCCCGATCCGGGCCGTCGGGTGGAGCGAGCCGACCCCCTTCGAGAGGAGCTCCGCGACGCCGCGCCAGACCTGCGCGGCGGGGGCAGGCCACTTCTCGGTCCCCAGCACCGACGCGTCGGGCACGAGGAGGAAGAAGACCGGCACGACCACGAGCCCGCCGGCGAGGACGCCGAAGAATTGCGCGATGAACTGCTGGCGCGGCTTCGCGCCGAGGAGATAGCCGCTCTTGAGATCCGTGAGGAGATCGCCCGCGTGGCTGGTCGCGCCCGCGGTGATGTTCGCGGTCATCAGGTTCACGCTGACGTCGCCCGGCTTGATCGCCCCGAACGTGAGCTGCGTGATCTTGCTCAGGGGACCGGTCGGCGTGATGTCGGTCTCGCCCGTGGCGCGTCCCGCGACCACCACCAGGAAGAACGTGAGGAGCACCGCCAGGACGCCCATCCACCACGTGATGTGGAAGATCGCGTGGCCGAGATAGACGGCGGCGGCGCCGAGGACCAGCATGCCCCCGGCGAACCAGGAGCCGGGAACCTCGATCCGCTCCATCGCGTCCTCGACGCCCCCCGACTTCCGTTTGAGGAAGGCGCCCAGCGTGCCGAAGGCGCGCACCACCGTCTTCCACTGGAGGAAGAAGAGGAGGAGGCCGGACGTCACCATCATCGGCACGCCGATCCAGAGGCTCCACGACGTGATGCGCCGGAGCGCCGAGCCGCCGGACGTGGCGATGACGCCCGCGTCCATCATCACCGGGGCGAGGATCACGTAGTTGATCACGGCGCCGAGGAGCATGCTCCACGCCTGGCGGAATCCGATGATCGCGCCCGCGGCGACGAAGAGGAGCGATCCCTCGAACGACATCGTCAGCTCGTTCAGCCGGTACCGCCCGACCTTGATCCAGCTCGTGCCCCAGGTGGCGGGGATGTTGGGGTACTTGATCCACGGGGCCGTCGCGTCCCGGAACCAGGTGATGGCCGCACCGACGATCGTGGACCACATCAGCGCCTGCGCCTGCCGCTCCGCCTTGCCGCCCTCGCTGTGGAGCGCCCGCATCGTGGTGGCGGCCGCGATCCCGCTCGGGAAGGGGAGCTGCTCGACGTTGATCATCTGCCGCTTGGCCGGCACCGCGAGGAAGACGCCGAGCCACGATAGGACGAGCACCCAGATCGTCAGGTGCCACATCCCGGGGACCGCGGCCGGGTTCAGCATCATGAGCGCGGGGATGGCGTTCACGAGCCCCGCGCCGGTCATGTAGCCGGCGGCCGAGGCGCACGACTGCATGGCGTTGTTCTCGAGGATGCTGAACGCGGGGAACTGCTTCGGGAACGCGCGATGGAGGGCGGCGAAGATGGCGTACGCGAGGATGCAGGACGTGATCGCGACGCCCATGCTCCATCCCGCCTTCAGTCCGATGTAGACGTTGCTGAGCGACATGAAGGCGCCGAGCATCATCCCCATGATCAGCGCGCGCGGGGTGAGCTGCGGCATGCGATCGCCGGCGTAGACGTTCTCGAACCAGTGACGCTCGATCTCTTCGGGGGTGCGTGGGGCGGCTGCGGCGCTGGGGTCCGTGGCCACGACGTTCTCCTCCTTGGACAGGCGGCGTGAACGGGCGCCCTAGGATGGGGCCGAGGGGGCCGCGCCTCAATGGGATTCTGGGACCGGCGCGGCGTCCCGCGGATGCGACTCGAGGCATGGAGAGGGGCGCTGGCCGCCGCCGCCGTGGTATGCTGCGCGACCTGCCTGGATCACGCGACGGGACGAGAGGGAGCCACGTGACGAGACGACGTCGGGTCGCCGCGACGGTAACGCTTCTCGGGTTGGCCGTGCTCCTCACGGCGCCCGCGCCGGCGGCGCCCGCGGCGACGCCCGCGCCCGCGGCGTCCACGGCGGGAGCCGACGCGGACTGCCCCCGCGGAAACCTGCTCGCGACCGCGCGCCTCGTCGATTCGCTCGACTGCGCCGGGTACGCCGCGCGGGTCGTGAACGATACCGTCGCGGTCGAAGGGGCGAAGTGGTGGGAAGGCGACGGGGTCGTCTTCCGATCGCGCGCCGGAGCGCTGACGTACGATCTCGGCGCCGAGCGCCCGATCCGCGCCGCGCTGGTCCAGGGCGACGCCAAGGATCGCTTCTCCCTCCAGATCTCGGACGACGGAACGACGTTCCGGGAGATCTGGGCCGTCCCCGCCGTCACGAACTACGGGCTCGGGATGCGAACCCGGTCGAAGCTCTTCTGGGACCTGAGCGCCCGCTACGTCCGATTCGGGGAGGCGTCGGGGTTCGGGCCGCACGGCGTCTCCGAGGTGCAGGTCTTCTGCCGCCTGCCGGACGTCTGGCCGGCGCGACCCGCCGTGGCCGCGGCGGCGCCGACCCCGACCCCGCCGTCGCCGAGCAACCCGCCGCGCCGCTTCACGCGCAAGGACGCCGACGCGGTGAAGCTGGGCCTCGCCCTCCTCGGCGCCACGCTCCTCCTCTGGGGTGCCGCGCTCCGGCGCCGTGGCGTGCCCGACCACGCGAAGCGGCTTCGCGACGTGCTCCTCCTCGTCCTCGGCCTGATCGGGTACCTCGGCTACTACAACTGGGGTCAGTACCACTTCTCGGCCCGGGTCCACACGTACGAGTTCTTCCACTACTACATCGGGTCGAAGTATTTCCCGGAGCTGGGCTACACGGACATCTACGACTGCGCCTGCCTGGCCGAGGCGGAGCAGGGCTACCGGCGGCGCATCGAGCTGCGGACGATTCGCGACCTGCACCGGAACGAGCTCGTGCCGGCCGCGCCCGTGCTGACCCAGGCGGCCGAGCTGAAACGCGGCTTCGCCCGGCCGTTCACGCCCGAGCGGTGGGAGGCGTTCAAGCACGACATCGCGTACTTCCGGGACCGGATGGGGATCGAGCAGTGGGAGAAGGCGCTCCAGGACCACGGGTACAATCCCTCGCCGATGTGGACGCTGGCCGGAACGCTGCTGGCCAACCTGGGTCCGGCGTCGGACCGCCAGATCGACGGGTTCCTGAGCTGGATCGACCCCGTGCTCCTCCTGATCGCCTTCGCCTTCATCACGTGGGCGTTCGGGTGGCGCGTGGCGTGCGTCGCAGCGCTCTTCTTCGGGACGAACGAGCCGGCGCTCTACTTCTGGACGGGCGGCGCGTTCCTTCGCCAGGCGTGGTTCGTCTGCGCCGTCGCCGGCGTCTGCCTCATCAAGCGGGGCCGATCGGCGCTCGGGGGCGCGAGCCTCGCCGTCTCCACCCTCTTCCGCCTCTTTCCGCTCGGATTCTTCGTGGCGGTCGGGATGCGCTTCGTCTGGATCCTCGCGAAGGAGCGGCGCCTCGACCGGACGGGCCTCCGGATCATCGCCGGCGCCGCGATCGCCGTGGCGCTCTTCGTGCCGCTCTCGAGCGTGGTATCGGGCGGGTTCGCTTCCTGGCCTGCGTTCTTCCAGAACATCGAGAAGCACGAGAGCACGCCGCTCACCAACGACATGGGGCTCCGGACGATCGTGGCGTTCCGCTGGAACACGCGGCAGAAGGTGACGTACGAGCCGACCCAGGTGGACCCGTTCCACGCCTTCAAGGAAGCGCGGCGGAATACGCTCAACGGGCTCTTCGGCCGGCCGCTCTTCTACGCGCTCGTGCTGGGGTACGCGGCGCTGCTCTTCTTCCGGGTCGTGCGGCGGGAGATGGAGTGGTGGGTGATGGCGGCGTTCGGATTCGGAGTCATCCCGATCTTCCTCGAGATGACCTGCTACTACTTCTCGTTCCTCGTCGCCGCGGCCTTCTTCTACGGCCGGCGCGACGCGATTCCGATCGGGCTCCTCTACCTGGCGGCCGTCACGCAGTTCATCGAGTTCCAGACGTACTACTACGACATCCGGTACACGTCCGAGAGCGTCGCCGTCATCGCGTTCGTCGTCTGGGCGACGTGGGTGTACGGCCGGGGGAAGCCGCTCGCGGAGCGGGCAAGCGCCGGACCAGGAGAAGCGTGAGGTCGTCCTGCCGGGGGAGACCCGCCAGGAAGGCATCCACGTCTTCGATGAGATCCCGTCGCGTGGCTTCCAGGGTGGAGCGGTCGGCCGACTTCCGGAGCGCGCGGAGGAATCGGCGGCTTCCGTAGAATTTCCCGCGCCGTTTCGCCTCCAGGACCGCATCGCTGAAGATCGCCAGGAGATCACCGGGATCGAGGCGCACCGTCTCGGCGCCGTACGTGAACCCGGGGAGCACACCGAAGAACGTCCCCGTGCTCTCCAGGGGCCGGCACCTCTGGCGGTTGACGATCACCGGATAGGGATGGCCGGCGTTGACGTAACGGAGCAGCCCCGATTCGGGATCGAGCGCGCCGACGAATCCCGTCACGAAACACTCGGGTTCCGTCCGATCGCAGAGGATGGTGTTCAATCGAGTGGCGAGCTCGCCCGGATCGCCACAGTGATCGTAGAGGACGCGCGCGGACGAGAGCGCGAGCGACATCAAGAGCGCCCCGCAGATGCCCTTGCCTTCGACGTCCCCGAGCAGGAGCCAAACGGTCCCGTTCGGCGCACGGTGGACGTCGTAGAAATCGCCGCCCACCTGTTCACAGCTCTCCAGGGATGCCCGGATCTCGTATCCCTCGACGCTCAGGTCCCCTCTCGGCAGCAGCCAGCGCTGGATACGGCAGGCCATCGCGAGTTCCTGTTCGATCCGCGCCAGCTCCTTCTCGGCCCCGAGCAATCCGTCGTTCGCGACCCGGGCCGCCGTCATGTTGGCGAACAGGGTCATCACCGCGAGGCAGTCGCGGGTGTACTCGAATTCGGGGTCATCGTGGTCGGCGTAGAAGAGCCCCTGGGGCCTCCCCTCGTAGAGCAACGGGACCACCATGGCGGGCCGCAGGCTCTCGGCGAGGTCGCTCCGACGCACGCGCGGGCCGCTCCGACCTTCGCTGCCGGAGAGCACGACGGCCGTCCGACGGTCGAGGATCGCCCCGAGGGCCTCTTCGGACAGGACCATGGGTTCACGCTCGAGTCGGCTCGGGGACCGCACCGCCACCCGCCGGAGCTCCCGCTCGTCTCCCTGGCGAAGCAGGAGGACCAAGCGGGAGGTCGGCAGCACCGGCGCGACGGTTCCCAGGAGTTCCTCGCACGTGGCACGGAGAGGGCGGCGCTGGATCAGGAGCCGGCCCGCCTTCTCGAGGAGCTGGATCTGCTCGCCGAGGCACGCGCGGTCTCCCGCGCCGTGCCCCATGGCCTCGGCCAGCGGGATTTCGAGCGTCGTACCGAGGCAGCCGGAATCCTGGAGGTCGGGTCCCAGATCCGCAGGGTTCTGAACGACGTGCAGCGCGATGGGGCCTACGTGAATGGTGTCGCCGAGCCGCAGCTCGGACTTGCGACGGACCGACGCCCCGTTCAGGAGCGTGCCGTTACGACTGTGGAGATCCTTGAGGAAGAGGCGGTCGCCCTTGAGGAGGATCTCGGCGTGCTCGCGGGAGACCTTCTGGTAGGGGATGTGGACGTCGTTGTCCCGGCCGCGGCCGATGCGGATCTTCGACCTCTCCAGCGGCCAGACCTTGGGGCTGCCGCCGAGCACGGCGGTGATCGCGAGGTTCACGAGCTCCCCCTGTTCGTGGACTCCGATCGGGCGGGTCGGCGCCCCTGCGCCCGCCTAGGGCGGTCGCTTCACCGGCCGATCGCCCGTT
>JBLMXB010000119.1:0-4891 GCA_050257555.1 Hyphomicrobiales bacterium
GAGGGGCGCGGAGGAGCGGGGCGTGGAACCGGGCACGTCGGGTGTCCTCCTGGTGCGCGACCCTAGCTCTTCAGGAACTGGATGTCGGGCCGGTCGACGACGCCCGCCTTCTGCATCGTCTGCTTCAGGTCCTCGGAATCGGCGAACTTCTTCGCGCGATCCATGTCCTCGGCCTCGAACAGGACGTAGACGTTGTTCGGATCGTCGGCGCTTTGCAGGACATGGCGGTCGATGAGCTTCGCCTCGGCACGCTTGGGCTTGTGGGCGTCGAAGCCCTTCTTCCATTCCGTGAAGTTCCGAACCTTGTGCCGAACGAGAACGAATTGCGCCACGGTGTTCCTCCTTGTGTCGAGCAGGGTGCCAGGGCCCTTCGATTATCGCACGAGGGGCTCGCCCGTGACCACGAGGTTGGATTCGGAGCGTCAGCGCCTCGAGGCGAGCGTCTCGATGGCGGCCGCGAGGTCGAGATAATGCCGATGCACGCCCTCGCCCGTCTCCTCGCGCTCGACGCGGTCGAACTCGGCGGCGACCTCCGATTCCGCCGGACCGCGAAGCACCTGGTCCGCCATGGGGAAGAGCACGTTGTCCTCCTTGGCGATGTGCGCGCGAAGAAGCGCGACGTACCCGAGCGCGCTCCCCACGAGATCCTCCCGGGCGTCTTCATCGCCCGCGGCGAGGCGCTCCGCGGCGTCACGCATGGCCGCGGTGAAGTCGCGCCCTTCCTCGTGCTCCCGGAGCATCACGCCGATCGGACCGGCGTCCCTCGGAATTCCGGCCCGTTCCAAGGCGGGGAAGAGGATCCCTTCCTCCTTGCGGTGGTGGCAGCCGTCGGCGAAGCCCTTGATGAAATCGGCGCCTCGAGCGAAGACGTCGAGCGGAACGGGCTCGCCGGCTTCGAGCCGGAGCGCGGCGGTCTCGAGCGCGTCGAGGACGCGCTCGATGACACGGTGTTCTTCCTTCAGGATCGTGGTCGCTTGCATGGTTCACCTCACGACGAAATAGACACCGATGGCCACCAGGAGGGCCGCGAAGGCGCGCTGCAGGATCACGCGGGGCAGTCGTCGATTCAACCAGCGGCCCGCCGCGCCGCCGCAGACCCCGCACGCCGCCATGGCGCCCGACCAGGGGAGCACGACCGCGCCCGCCGCGAGGTAGCGCGCGCCGACCGTGAGGGCGAACGCCGCGATCGGGAGCAACGCCATCACCGTCGCCAGCTCGAGCGTCATGCCGCCCGCCAGCATCAGCGCCGGGACGATGAGGAAGCCGCCGCCGATGCCGAAGAATCCCGCGACGGACCCCACGGCGAGCGCCGTGGGCACCAGCACACGAGCGCGCCGTGCGAGCGCGCCACGCTCCCTCTTCGGGCGGGGACCGGCGTCGCGCGGAGAAGGTCGCGTGCTGAGGAAGAAGATCCACGCGGCCACGAAGAACAGGAGGATGCCGAGCAGGAAGATCAGACGCTGGCTCGGGAAGCGGAGACCGAGGCTCGCCCCCGCGACGATCCCGGCGAGGCCCGGCAGGAGGAAGACGACGGTCTCCGCGAAGCCGGACCGAACCTCTCGATACCGCCAGACGAAGAGCGCGCAGGCCGCGAGCGAGACGCCGAGCGCGTTCGTCCCCAGCACGGTGTGGGCGTCGATCCCGGTCCCGGCGAGGAGCACCGGGATCGCGATCACGGTGCCGCCCGCGCCGAGGAACCCGAGCACCAGACCGGCCGCGATCCCGGCAAAGCCCGCCCAGATCATGGGCTTCCCGGGTGGGGCGCTGCGTGCTCCGGCGCCCGTCGCGTCCGGCGGAATTGGTCGAGTGTTCGGTAGGCGATGATCGCGGTCGGGCCGAGCGCCGCCGCCAGGACGACCAGCTCGGCGCCCGCGTGGTGGCGGATCGCCTCGACGACCAGGATCAGCGCGGCGAGCGTGAGCAGCATGAGGGAGATCCCGCGCTGGAACTGTCCGATCTCGGTGAACGGCCACGCCGTCAGCGGGCGGACCACCTCGCGGCCGTCGTCGGCATCGGTGCACCGGCACTTGGACGCGCACCGATTGCACGTCGGGGCGTGGGCACGGTACCGCGCCACCGGCACGGCATGCCGGGTCCGCTGCCTCCAGAGGAACGCGCCCTCGTCGCATTGCCAGGCGTCGATGTGCGCGTGGTACTGGAACCCCACGGTCTTCGCGTCGTGCACGCGCCGGTGCGTCAGCCGGGCCCCGAGCTCGAGTCCGGCGGCCGCCAGCACGAGGAACATCGCGTATCCCGCCGCCGCCAGGGTCTCGGCGGAGACGTTCGGTCCAGGGGTCACCGGGCGCTCCCGGTCGCCTCGTCCAGCTCGGTGAAGCGCAACTCGCGCGGCGCCCCCGTCGTGACCGGCGCGACGCGGTACCGCACCGCCAGCCAGGTCAGGTAGACGATGGGCAGGATCCCCACGATGAACAGGAGGTCGCCCGGGAGCCGCATCCACTCGAGGAGCGTGTTCATGCCCGTCGTGAGGAACTCCAGCGAGCGCGCCTCGTAGTAGCCGGCGCTGACCGAGTGGTAGAGCTGCGCCACGCCGAGCGGCAAGAGCGTCGCGAAGGACATCCACGCCAGCCCGATGTTGAGCGCCCAGAAACTGTACCGGGCGGCGCGATCCGACCAGCGGTCGGCCGGAATGAGGTATCGAAGGCAGAAGAGGGCGATGCCCACGGCGAGCATCCCATAGACGCCCATGAACGCCGTGTGTCCATGATTCGCGGTCAGTGCCGTGCCGATCTCGTAGTACGAAACGATGGGAAGATTGATCAGGAAGCCGAAGATCCCGGCGCCGAGGAAGTTCCAGAATCCGACGGCCGCCAGGAACATCACGGCCCATCGGTGCGGGAAGGGATCGCGTGTTCCCTCCGTCTGCACGGCGCCGAGCTGGAGGAACGCCCAAGCCTCCACGGTCAGGAACGTGAGCGGGACGACCTCGAGCGCGGAGAAGACGGCGCCCAGCGCCATCGCCTCGGTCGGCGTGCCGTTGAAGTACATGTGGTGCATGGTGCCGATCACGCCGCCCACCGAGTAGATGATGAAGTCGAGGAAGACCAGGGTCAGCGCGACGCGCTCGGCCACGACGCCGAGGAGGACGAAGATGTAGGCGACCATCACCGTCGTGAACAGCTCGAGGAAGTCCTCGACCCAGAGGTGCACGACCCACCAGCGCCAATACTCCGCCGACGTGATGTGGGACGACACGTTGGAGAGGAGTCCGACCGCGTAGAAGGCAGGAATCGCGAGCGCCGCGTAGAAGAACATCCACGGCATGTTGCCGTGATGCTCGGCACGGAGCCGGCCACGGAGGGTTCGGAACAGCATCACGACCCAGAAGACGAGGCCGATCGAGAGAAGCACCTGCCAGAACCGGCCGAGATCGAGATACTCCCAGCCCTGATTGCCGAACCAGACCCAGCCGTGCCGGATCCAGCCGAAGATGCCCGCGTATTCGCCGAAGAGGCTGCCGAACACCACGACCGCGAGCGCCCCGAGCAGTCCGTACGCGAGCCAGTGCTGGCGGGCCGGCTCGCGGCCGGCGATCATCGGCGCGAGGAAGATGCCGGCGGCAAGATAGGACGTCGCCACCCAGAAGATCGCGAGCTGCAGGTGCCACGTCCGCGAGAGGTTGTACGGGAGGATCCGGGCCAGGTCGATTCCGAAGAAGTTCGCGATCTCGGCGCGGTAGTGCTGGACCGAGCCTCCGAGCAGCGACTGCACCAGGAACAGCGCGGCCATCACGAAGAAGTAGTAGGCGGTGCTTCGCTGCGCCGGCGTCAGGGGCACCTTGCCGGGCGGTACGAACCGCAGGCGCTGCTGCTCGCGTCCGTGCCACCCGAGGAAGCGCCAGCGTCCGAACGCGCCCATCATGAGGCCGATGCCTCCCAGGAGCGTGATGAGGGAGAGCACGCTCCAGACGACCACGTCGGCGGTGGGGCGATTGTCGACCAGCGGCTCCGGAGGCCAGTTGTTGGTGTACGTGTGGGCGGCGTCGAGACGCCGCGCGGAGGCAAGCCATGCCGTCCAGCTGAAGTAGGCGGTGAGCTGCTTGATGTCGTTCGGATCGGTGATCGCATTCGGGCGGAGTCCGTGCCGCGTCGTGGGATCGCCGAAGAACTCCGCGTAGTGCACCTGCAAGCGCGCGAACGCCGTCGCCTGGGCGCCGGTGTACCGGAGCACGCCCGAGGCCGGGTCGTACCGGTTCTTCTTGAAATCAGCCGCCGTCTGCAGACGCGCATGATCCGATTCGGCGCCGCCGTAGCTGTCGCGCACGATGACGGCGGCGCGCCGGAGATAATCCGCCGTGTAGTCCGGCCCGAGGTAGGCGCCGTGCCCGAGGACCGAGCCGTACTCCATCAGGCCGTTCCGGAGGAAGACCTGCTGGCCCGCCATGATGTCGTCGCCGGTGAAGAGCACCGCGCCGCTCGGGTCGACGACCCGCTTCGGCACCGGGGGCTCCTCGACGTACGTCCGATAGGCCAGCCACCCCAACACGGCGAATCCGAACAGGAAGACGAGGATCGCCGCCTGGACCCATCCCTTCGAGATGATCAGCGCGCGTCGTTCGAATCGCTGGTTCACGCCTGGTCCCTCCTTCCGTGGCGGGCGGATGTCGGATGCCCCTGCGTGTCGCGGATCGCCGCGCGGAGCCGATCGCCGAACTCGCGGAGCGCGTCGCGCGAGGCCGCCTTCTTGAGGCAGGGGTCGAGGTCGTTGACGCGATCGACCGGAACGAGATGGAGATGGGCGTGGTCCACGCCGAACCCTTCGACGGCGAGCCCGACGCGACCGGACCCGGCCACGTGCCGCAGCGCGCCCTCGAGGTCCCGGGCCCGGCGGAAGAGGTCCGCGTAGTCGGCGTCCGGGAGGTCGTAGATCGAGG
>JBLMXB010000120.1:0-4302 GCA_050257555.1 Hyphomicrobiales bacterium
TGGAAGCCGAAGATCCGTCTCGTGAAAGGCGCGTACCTGGAGCCGCACGACATCGCGTTCGCCGAGAAGCGGGACGTGGATCGGAACTACTCGAAGCTGATGAGGATGCTCTTCGCGGGGGGCTACTTCCCGGCCATCGGGACGCACGACGAAGCGCTCCTCGCCGAGGCGAAGGCGCTCGCGAAGGAGTACGGCCGGGGACCCGACGCCTGGGAGGTGCAGATGCTCTTCGGGATCCGGCGGGAGCTCCAAGAATCGCTGGTCCGCGAGGGGTACCGGATGCGGGTCTACGTGACGTACGGGACGGAGTGGGTGCCCTACTTCATGCGGCGTCTCGCGGAGCGGCCGGCGAACGTCGGCTTCGTGCTGAAGAGCCTCCTCAAGGGCCGCTGATCATCCCGGGGCCGAGGTCGCGGCCGGGGCCGCGCCCGGCGGCCCCCCGCCGCACCCGCTCGAGGAGCGCCATGAGATCCGGAACCGTCACGTCCGCCGGGCCCGGCCGCGCGTGCGGCCGCTCCACGTAGACGCACGTGAGCCCGAGCGACCGCGCGGTCTCGAGGTCGTAGTCTCCGTACGCCGAGACGTGCCACCACCGGCGATCCGCCGGGACGCCGAGCCGCGCCGCGGCGGCGTGCCAGACCGCGGGGTCCGGCTTGTAGCGCCCGATCTCTTCCGCGCAGATCCAGTCGCTGAGCGGGAAGCCGAGCCCCTCCTGGACCTGCGCGCCGTGCGCGCGGTCGCTGTTCGTCATGGCGACGCAGGGGGCGACCTCGAGGAGCCCGCGGAGCGCGGCGGCCGAATCGGGGTAGAGGGGCCAGCGGCCGGCCGAGGCGCCGATCGCGGCCGCGGTCGTCGGAGCCATGCCGAGCACGCGCACGAGGCTCTCCGCGACGATCGCGGCGTAGGAGCGGAAGGGGCCGGCTTCGATCTCGGCCTGCGCGTCGATCACGCGGTCGAACGCGTCCTCGTCGAACCGGACGCCGGCCGCGCGCACGGCCTCGGCGAGGCCCCGCCGCCAGTCGAGCACGGTTCCGAAGACGTCGAACGTGAAGAGCGCCGGAATCATCGCCCTTGAGTCTGCCATCCGATCGCGGGAAATTCATTGGGGATCGATGGGGTTCGATGGGGATGGATCCGGAACCGGGGGGAGCCATGAGCGAAGCAGCGCGCATCGCCGATCAGCATCGCCGGGCGTACGACGGGGAGGCGTGGCACGGTCCGGCCGTTTTCGAGGTGCTCGCCGACGTGGACGCGGCGCGCGCCGCGGCCCGCCCGGTCGCGGGCGCGCACACGATCTGGGAGCTCGTGCTCCACGTCCGCACCTGGGAGGACGCCGTGCACCAGCGGCTCCGGGGCCGGGCGGCGAAGGTCACTCCCGAGGAGGACTGGCCGCCCGTCCGCGAGACGACCCCGGCCGCCTGGAAGCGGGCGCTCGCCGCGCTCCGGGAGACGCACGATGCCTTGAACCGGGACATCGAGGCCGTGAGCGACGACCGGTTGGACGAGGCCGTCCCCGGGGCGAAGACCACGATCTACCAGCTCCTCCACGGGGTCGTGCAGCACGCGCTCTACCACGCGGGGCAGATGGCGCTCCTCAAGAAGGGGTGACTCCGGGGGCGGCCGCGAGCCGCCAACGCCGGATCCTCTCGCGGATTTCGGGATCACCGACCGACCGGCGCCCCGGAGCCCGCCCTAAACATGGCCGCGGAACGGCCGATCTATTCCTCGTCGCGCGCCGCCTCGTTCCGCGGGGCGAGGCGCCGGCTCGCCCCGACCGGGGCCGGGGAGAATCTTCGTCCATGACCCACGACGATCTGATCGCGCGCCTCGACGCGCTCGAAGAGGAAGGCGCCCCGCTCCTGCGCGTGCTCGAAACCGCCGTGCGCGGGCTCCACGAGAGCGACAGCCGGTTCCACTGGACGGGCATCTACGAGCTGTTCGACGACGGCGTCCTCCGGCTCGGCCCGTTCGTCGGGGCCCCGACCGACCACGTCTTCATCGGGGTCGGGAACGGCGTCTGCGGCACCGCCGTCGCGGAGCGTCGCAACCAGAACGTCCCCGACGTCCGCGAGATCACGAACTACCTCGCCTGCAGCACCGAGACGCGCTCCGAGCTGGTCGTGCTGATCCGCCGGGGCGAGAAGATCTACGGGCAGATCGACATCGACAGCCATCAGGTCGCGGCCTTCGACGAGGCCGCGGTCGCGGCCGTGGAACGGCTCGCCGAGCGTCTCGCGCGCTCCTACGCCGCGGCCGAGGCGGCGGGGAAGAGGTAGCGCGACGTGACCGATCCGCGCGAGGCGATGTACCGCGATCCCGTGAGCCAGGCCCGGGGTCTGGCCGCGATCGCCTCCGCGGCGGGCATCGAGGCCGCGTTGCGCGAAGGGGCGCGACACCTCGCCGCGGTCTCGGGGGCACGCCTCTCGGCCCTCTACTACGTGCGCGACGGGGAGATCGTGCGCGAGGCCCTCCACCCGGAGGACGTCGCGGGCCAGGTCGAAGCCGTCGTGGCCGCGAAGCGGGCCGCGCTCGCCGCCGCCGCGGGGGAGCCCGGCGGGACGGCCGAGGAGCATCGCGCGACGCGCGTCCCGGTCGACGGGGACGGCGCCGCGACGCTGGCGGAGTTCGTGATCTGGGTCCGCGCGGGAGAAGCGCCCGAACCGCCCGAGGTCGTCGCGCTGGCGGACGCCGCGCTCACGCTCCTGGCCGCGCGCCTCGGCGCCTCGGCCGCCGGCGAGCGCACCCGCGCGCGCCAGGAGCAGTACGAGCGCTGGTTCCAGACGCTCGACGCCCAGCTTCGCATCCTCGACCGGGAGCGCCAGAAGTTCGCCGCGATCGCGAACCAGCCCGACAGCTACGCGTTCGTCACGGACGGAACCCGCACCGTCCGATGGCACAACAAGGCGCTCGCGACGCTCCTCGGCGGTGGCGAGCCCGACTGGGTGGGCCACGCCTGCCACGAGGTCTGCGGGCGGATCGGCCTGGTCGACGGACCGGAGGGATGCGCGCGCTGTCCCGTGAGGCGCGCGTTCGACACGAACGCTTCGTGCCAGGTCGAGGTGCGGCGCGGCGAGGGGGCCGACGAACGCGACCTCTATCTCATCGCGCTCCCGATCAAGGGCCCGGACGGGAAGCCGCTCGAGGTCCTGGGCGAGATCCGCGACGTGACGAACCTCGAGGTCGTGCGCCGCGCGAAGGAGCGGCTCGAGACCGTGGTCGCCGGCGCGCCGATCGTCCTCTTCGCGATCGACGCGAACGGACGCTTCACGCTCTCGGTGGGGAAGGGGCTCGAGCCGCTGGGCCTCGCGCCGGGCGAGGTGGTCGGCCGGTCGGTCTTCGAGATGTACCGCGACGTGCCCGAGATCGTCGATTCGATCCGGCGCGCGCTCGCGGGCGACACGCTCACGCGTCGCGTGGACGTGGGGTCGCTCTCGTTCGACTCCACGTTCGCGCCGCTCCGGAACGCCGACGGACGGGTGGTGGGGATGATCGGCGTTTCCACCGACGTGACGGAGCGCCGCCGGGCGGAGGAGGCGCTCCGCCGGAGCGAGGAGGAGCTGCGGCACGCGCAGCGGATCGAGGCGATCGGGAGCCTCGCCGGCGGCGTCGCCCACGACTTCAACAACCTCCTGACCGCGTTGTTCGGCCATCTGAACTTCCTCCGGGGGCGCGTGACGCCCGGCTCGGACGTCGCCCGCGAGGTGGACGCGATCGGCCGGGCCGCCGACCGCGCGGCCACGCTCACGAGGCAGCTGCTCGCGTTCAGCCGGAAGCAGGTGCTCCAGCCCAAGGCGGTGGACACGAACGACGTGATCCGCGGGATGGAGCCGATGCTAAGGCGGCTGATCCGCGAGGACGTGGAGCTCCGAATCACGGCCGACGCGGCGCGCCCGTGGATCGACGCCGACCCCGGACAGATCGAGCAGGTCGTGATGAACCTGGTGGTCAACGCGCGCGACGCGATGCCTCAAGGCGGGCGGCTCATGATCCGCACCGCGAACGTCTCGGTCGAGGCCGACGGGGCGGGCGCGTTCCCGATCCCGGAGGGGGCGGCGCCGCCGTTCGAGCCGCGTGGCCCGGTGCCCGCGGGACGCTACGTCGTGCTGTCGGTCCAGGACAGCGGCATCGGCATGGACGCGACGACGCAGGCGCGCGCGTTCGAGCCGTTCTTCACCACGAAGCCCCAGGTGGGGAACTCCCGCGGCTACATCTTCCGCAAGGGCAAGCTCGTCCAGATGACGCGGGACCAGTCCCTCATCGGCCAGCTGATCGAGGAGGGGACCCTCACCGAGGAGCAGGCGG
>JBLMXB010000121.1:0-3109 GCA_050257555.1 Hyphomicrobiales bacterium
TCGGCCCGAGGACGATGGCGATGGCGCCGATCGCCGCGAGCGGCAAGGCAAACACGAAGACGGAGCGGCGCGGCGCGCGGGCGCACGTCGGGCGTTCCGGTCGTTGGCACTCGGTCATCGAAATCTACCCCCTTGTCGGAGAGCCCCTCACGTCGGCCCGCGGGTTCACGGCGGGATGCGGCCGGCGCGAGCGGGGCGCTCGTTGCCGCGGGGAGTTAATGCATACGGTGTGCCGGGGAGTGATTCGTGGTCAAGCCGCTGCGGGACCGTTCGTTGTGCGATTCCATCGCAGCGCGCCCGGGGCGTGAATCGTCACTTGCGATGACTATTGTCACTCCAATGGGCGCGCTTCAGGAGCCCGTGCTTCCGGAGCTTGTTGTGCATGTTGGTGCGGGAGATGCCGAGCAGGCCCGACGCGCGCGCCACGACGCCGTCGCTCTGCTCGAGCGCGGCCTGCAGAAGGTCCCGCTCATATTCGCGGAGCGCGCCAGAGAGCGAGCCGCGAGGCAGCGTCACGGCCTTCGCGCCGCCCCGCATCGCGCCGCTTCGCGGGCCGCCGGCCAGCGGCGGCAGGTCGGCGCGCTCGATCTTGCGCCCCGTGCTCTTCAAGAGGAGGCTCCGCTCGATCACGTTCCGAAGCTCGCGCACGTTGCCCGGCCAGTCGTGCGCGAGGAGCGCCTCCTCCGCGGTGGGCGTGAACCCCTCCATGCGGCGGTTCGTCTCGCGCGCGAACTCGGCGAGGAAGCGCCGCGCCAGGGGGAGGATGTCCTCGCGGCGCTGGCGGAGCGGCGGGACCGTGAGGCTGATGACGTTGAGGCGGTAGAACAAATCTTCGCGAAAGCGCCCCTGGCGCACGGCCGACACGAGATCCGAGTTCGTCGCGGCGATCACGCGCACGTCCACGGCGCGGTCGCGATTCTCGCCGACGCGGCGCACGCGATGCTGCTCGAGCACGGAGAGGAGCTTCACCTGCATGTCGGGCGGCAGCTCCGCGACCTCGTCGAGGAGCACCGTGCCCCCCTTCGCCTCCTCGAAGAGGCCGGCGCGCTCGCGCCCCGCGCCGGTGAACGCGCCGCGCGCGTGCCCGAAGAGCTCGCTCTCGATCAGCCCCGGGGGGATCGCGCCGCAGTTGATCTCGACGAAGGGGCCGCTCCGCCGCGGGCTCATCCGATGGAGGATGCGCGCGACGAGGCTCTTTCCCGTGCCGCTCTCCCCGAGGAGGATCACGGTCGCGTCGGTCGCGGCCGCCGTCTCGACCTGCGCCGCGAGGCGCCGCATGGTCGGGCTCTCGCCGCGGATCCAGGAGAGGTCGGGGCTCAGGCGCGGATCGGACTCGAGAAGCTCGACCCGCTTGCCGAGCGACTTCGCCTCGGCCTTGAGCCTCGAGAGGAGCGTCGCGTTCTTGATGAAGAGCGCCGACTGCACGGCGAGCGTCGTGAGGAGCTTCTGGTCTCCGGCGGTGAAGACGTCGCCCGGCTCGAGCTTCCCGAGCGCGATCACGCCGAGCACCTCGGTGTTCACCGCGAGCGGGCACGCGAGGAACGCGCGCGGGAGATCGGCCTCGGGGACGCGGCGTGGAAGCGGCTGCGCGACGCCGCGTCGCGCCAGCGCGGCGTGGAGGTCGTCCACGAGGAGCGGGAGCGCGCCTTCCCGCACGAGCGGTGCGAGGAGACGCTCGTTCAGGAAGTCGCCGATCGCCGGCGCGAAGCCGTGCGTCGCGCTCGACTCGAGGGTGCCGTCGGCGGAGAGGCGCGCGACCCACCCGCCCTCGGCGTGGAAGATCGCGGCGGCCTCGCGCGCGAGGTAGCCGTCGAGGTCCTCCACCTCGCCGGGCCGCGCGAGGATCGCGGCCATGCTGTGGAGGAAGTCCAGCTCCTCGAACGACGCGAGCAGCTTCTCCGTGAGGCTCTGAATCCGCCGCTCCGCGTCGCCGTTCACGCGCGTCGCCATTCACATATTATGACACGAAATCATTGTTCGTGACAATCGGAAAGCGGAGACGCGGCGAAATCGCCGCCGTGGCAGCGACTTGCCGCGTCTGAGGGAGCCTGTGATCAGGCGGAGTTGCGGTCAGTTTCGCCCGCCGGACTCCCGCCCGCCGTCCAGGCTGAGCGGGCCCGATCCCACCTGCGTCAGCAGGAGCGCCGCGCCGAGCATCGAGACGTTTTTCAGGAACATGATGTACTGAATGCCGCGCATCCCGGGGTCGGCGACGTTCCAGAAGGCGTGCATCGCCAGCGTGACCGGCACGAGGAACGCGACGAGGAGCCACGCGCCGAGCTTCGCGCGATAGCCGAGGGCGACGCTCGTCGCTCCGAGGAACGCGAGGATGCCCGAGGCCGGGACGAGGATGCCGGCGAACGGGACGCCGGCACTCGCCGCGTACGCGATCGTCCCCGCCTTGAAGTGGTTCGGCAGCGCGGTGAAGAAGATGATGCCGAAGAGGATCCGCCCGATCAGGGCGATCGTGGGACGCGCCCAGGCGACCGCGCCCTCCGCGGCGTCGGACCGCAGCTCGTGTCTGGTGGTGGCTACCGTGCTCTCCATGTTCGTCCTCCTTTTCTGGTCGTGTCCTGGGGGCCCCGGGTCGGGCCCCTCCTTCCGTCTGCACTGATTGAGATGGCTCCGGCCCACCCTTGATTCAGGCGTTTACGATCGCTAGAATCCAGATACGCGACTGATACGTCTAATCGATCAGGAGCCATGAAATGACCCCCGAAACCGACGTCCTCTCTCAGCTGGCCAAGGCCTTCCGCCTCGAAGGGGCGATGGGGGGCCGGTTCGCGCTCTCGGCACCGTGGGGGTACGCCGCGCCCAAGGGGGACGACGCGATGCTGCTCGTGGTCGTGCGCGGGCGCGTCCACTTCGAGCTGCGCGAGGGGGAGCCGCGCACGCTCGAGCTGGGGCCGGGGGACGTCGTCGCGCTGCCGCACGGGAGCGCGCACGCGCTGAGCGACGACCCGAAGACGCCGCTCGAGCCGGTGCGCGAGATTCGCTCCTGCCCGACCGCGCTCGCCGAGCGCTATCGCGGCGGCCAGACGGAGTTGCTGCTCCTCGCTTGCCGGTTCTCGCGCGCTCCCGGGAATACGTTGTTGCGCGCGCTCCCGCC